>JAFTRY010000030.1 GCA_017462035.1 Clostridia bacterium | reverse complement strand
TAGAAAACGGAATTCCACCTTCATAAAGCATTTGACGAAGAAAAATGTTTACAGCAGTAGAAAGATCCATTCCAAGATCGGCAAGCATTACCTGCGCTTTTGCTTTGGTTTCAGCATCAAGGCTGATGTTCGTAGATACTTTAGGCATAATATCAACTCCTTTCAATAACAGTATAACACATTATGCTTGGATTGTCAACATGTTATGTGATATTTTTCACACATTTCTTTTTGTAGTGCGCATTTTATGTTGCTTTTTCAACATATAAGCATCGCGTCGCCGAAGGAGAAGAAGCGGTACCGTTCTCTGACAGCGGTTTCGTAGGCTTCCATAACACGGTCACGGTTATAAAAGGCGGACACCAGCATAAGGAGGGTACTTTCCGGCAGGTGAAAATTCGTAATCAAGGCATCTACCGCCTTGAAACGGTAACCGGGGTATATGAAAATACCCGTATCCCCTGACAGGGCGGGGATTTTTCCGTTTTCCTCTGCGGCACTCTCGATGGTTCGGCAGGAGGTAGTACCAACACAGATCAACCGACCTCCCTTTGCCTTTCGCTCATTGATCAAGTCGGCACTCTCCCGGGGAATCGAAAAGTATTCACTATGCATCACATGCTCATCGATCCGCTCCGCCTTCACCGGGCGAAAGGTACCCAAACCCACGTGAAGCATCACCGGCGCGATAGCCACGCCCTTGGCTCGTATCCGATCCAGCAGTTCAGGAGTAAAATGCAAGCCCGCAGTGGGTGCCGCCGCGGAGCCCTCCTCTCTGGCATAGACCGTCTGATAGCGGGATCGATCCTCCAGCCGCTCGGTAATATAGGGCGGCAGGGGCATCATTCCGATGAGGTTTAACACCTCGTAGATATTGGCGTATTTTGTTTTATCGTACTCGAACCGTATCAATCGGTTCCCTTCCTCCACGATATCAACCACCTCGCCCATGAGAATCCCGTCTCCGAACACAGCACGGAAGCCGACTCGTGCCCGTTTCCCTGGCTTCACCAAGGTCTCCCAGGTATCCAGGTCACGCTGACGGAGAAGCAACAGCTCAAGTGTTGCCTCCTCTCTGCCCTCTACATGCCCATAAATTCGCGCAGGGATAACCTTGGAGTCATTGATGACCAGAACATCCTCGGGGTTTAAATAGTCCACGATATCGTAAAAATGGCGGTGTGAGAGGGAGTCATTTTTTCGGTCAAGCACCATGAGCCGTGAGTGATCTCTCTGCTCCGCGGGATGCTGGGCGATTAGCTCCTGGGGTAACTCATAAAGAAAATCCGATGTTTTCAGGTCGGTTGCTTTTTTTTCGTTAATAATAATCATAAATATGTTCCTTTTATTCGGTTGCCGCCTCTTCGTTTCTGTAAAGAGACGATAAATATAAAATTTTTTCAAAAGTTATTGACAGATTTGAAAAGATATGCTATCATTATGTCAAAGATACATATATTTATGGTAGAGGCGCGCGATGTCACCGCTTTCCGTTAAGGTTGCCGACCCGTTGAGACGGTCTGTGAGGGGATTGCGCCGAAGGAGTATGTCACGGCAGACCTATGTCCTGGTTTTTCGGTTAAGATCCGACAAACTGTCATCTTTTAGATGGAGAGCTATCTGTTATTGCATAATGAGCATTCCTTTTGGATGCTTATATTATAATACAATTACAGCTGGTTTTCAACCAGTTTTTTTATTTTTATATGGAATCTTCATTTTTTTACTTTATTTTTACCAAAGAAAGGGCTTTGAACCATGAGCAAACTGAAGAAAACGATCTTTACCGGGGCCGCTACGGCAATTATTACTCCTTTTTCCAAGGTCGGCATTGACTACGAAAGCTTCGGAACCATTATTGAGAATCAGATCGCGGGGGGCATTGATGCCCTTGTGGTTGCCGGTACCACCGGTGAAGCTGCCACACTGACCCATGAGGAACACTGCGATTGTATTCGCTTCGCGGTAGAAAAGGTGGCAGGTCGCGTTCCCGTCATTGCCGGAACCGGCTCCAACGACACCGCCTACGGCATTGAGCTGTCCCGCTACGCTTGCGAGGTAGGTGCCGACGCACTGTTACTTGTAACCCCTTATTACAACAAGGCAACCCCCAAGGGTTTGATCAAAAACTTTATTGAGACCGCGGAGCAAACCGACAAGCCCATTATTCTTTACAACGTTCCCTCCCGTACCGGCTGTAACATTTCTCTGCCGGTATACAAGGAATTGGCGAAGCACGAGCGGATCGTGGCTGTCAAGGAGGCATCTGGCAACATGAGCGCCATTGCGGAGCTGATCGCGGAATGCGGTGACTCTCTGGACGTATATTCCGGAAATGACGACCAGATCGTTCCCATTATGTCTTTGGGCGGCAAGGGTGTGATTTCGGTTCTCTCCAATCTGTTACCCAAGGAGACTCACGATATTACTCAGCACTGTCTGGACAACAACTACACCGAGGCGGCTCGTTTGCAGTTAAAGTATCTGAAGCTGATCAACGCGCTCTTCTGCGAGGTAAATCCCGTACCTGTCAAGACCGCCATGGCAGAGCTTGGCTTCTGCTCGGTGGAAATGCGTCTTCCCCTATGTGAAATGGAGGACGGCAACCGCGCCAAGCTGATTGCAGCCATGAAGGAACAAGGACTTCTCTGAAAATTCCTTGAAGTATATCCGCTAATAAAAGAAAGGATTTCGTTATGATTCAGGTCATTCTCTGCGGTTGCGGCGGCAAAATGGGGCAAGCCATTCTCCGCGCGGCAGCTTCTGACGGAAACATTCAGATTGTTGCCGGTGTCGATATTAACGCCGATGCCATTGCCCCCACCTCCCCCTTCCCCGTTTATCAATCGATTTCCGATTTTCCCGGGCGGGGAGACGTAATCATTGATTTTTCACACCACTCCGCTCTTCCCTCTCTTCTGGCTTACGCTGAGGACACGCAAACCCCTCTGGTGGTTGCTACCACGGGGCATACCGAGTCGGAAAAGGAACGAATGAGGCAGGCATCGGAGCGTGTCGCCGTATTTTCCTCCGGCAACATGTCCATTGGCATCAATCTTCTGATTGAGCTTTGTCGGAATGCCGCAAGGACGCTGGGTGAGAATTTCGATGTGGAGATCATCGAGAAGCATCACAACCAAAAGCTGGATGCCCCCAGTGGAACGGCACTGATGATCGCCGAGGAAATCAGCGAGGAGCGAGATGCCACTCAATACGTATATGACCGCCACTCGGTTCGAAAAGCGCGCTCTTCCGAGGAAATCGGAATTCATTCGGTTCGCGGAGGAACCATTGTAGGAGAGCACGAGGTAATCTTTGCCGGAAACAACGAAGTCATTACCCTTTCTCATTCCGCCACCTCCCGAGAGATCTTTGCGGGCGGAGCACTGAGAGCCGCAAAATATCTTGCGAACAAGCAAGCGGGACTTTACAACATGTCGGATTTGATCAACGGCAGGTAAGACTATCTATTGATTCTTTTCCACGAATAAAAAACAGGAGCAAACCCTTCCTTTTTTGGACGGATTTGCTCCCTTTTTTTCTTGACTTTCCACTGACTCTATGCTATAATGACCCTGTATTTTAGTCTAGGAGGACCGGATCATGAAAACCACCTTCGGCAAACGGACAAGGGGCATTGCCTGGCTCTTTATGCTGATCTATTTTGGAAGCTATCTTCTGAGAATTCATTTTACCGTTATGTTGGTTAGAATTTGCAGTGATTTGCAGGTCGAAAAGTCAACCATTTCTATTGTCATCACCGCACTGACCATCACTTATGGCTTGGGTCAAGTAATCAACGGATGGATTGGCGACAAAATCAATTCTCAACGAATGCTGAGCGCGGGGTTGATACTTGCCATTCTCTGCAACATTGCTATGTTTTTCTCCCACACCATTCCCGTCATGACCGTCATTTGGGGCATCAACGGCTTTGCGCACTCTATGCTCTGGCCACCCATGGTTCGCCTCATGTCTCTGTATTTGGATGATCACGAATATAGCTATGCTGCCGTTCGAGTCTCCTGGGGATCCTGTTTTGCCACCATTCTTCTCTATTCCGTCTGTCCTTTATTACTATCCGTCACCGGATGGCGCAACATCATTTTGCTTTGTGCGTTTTTGGGGTGCGGTATATTGATCACTTGGCTGATTCTGGCTCCCAAATTGTTTTGTGATCCTCCCGCATTAGGAAATCGTACGGAAAGCGCGGCGGGGGCGGTATTGGAACCTCGCAAGCTTCCTCGTTTCACTTATCCCGCCTTGCTTTTGATCATACTGGGAATCATTTTCCAAGGTATGTTACGGGACGGTGTGACCAACTGGATGCCCTCCTTCCTTTTGGAGACCTTTGGTCTTTCCGAGGAATATTCGATTTTTTCCACCGTGATCCTTGCCATCTTCAGTGTGATCAGCTTCGCTGTCTTTGATCTGGTTCACCGAAAGATATTTCGGAATGAGGTATTCTGTTCAGCCATGATCTTCGGTTTTTCTCTGATTTCCGCAGTGCTTCTTTTTCTTGTTCACAGCCTTTCCTCCCCTGTCGTTCTATCCATGCTTCTCATGGCGTTAATCGTCGGCTCCATGCACGGAATCAATCTGATGTTACTGAGCATCGTTCCCAAGCGGTTGATCAAAAGCGGAAGGATCTCCACCTTTTCGGGAATTCTGAATGCCGGCACATACATTGGATCTGCCCTTGCCAGCTACGGCTTCGCCGCCTTAGCGGAGCAAAAGGGATGGGGCTTTACCCTATTCTCCTGGATCCTTGTTTCCGCGGGAGGACTTGCCGTATGTCTGATTGCGGCGCCTTTATGGAAGCGATTCCGTCGGGAATACTCGGATTGTGATGATGAATCCCCTCAGACATTGTCATGATTCCTGTCAAGAGGAAGGCTTGTATCGCGTTAAAAGCTCCCACAGACCTTAGTCTATGGGAGCTTTCCTTTATTGAAGGTAGAATTGAGTCTTAACAAAATCGGAAAGTGTGTCGTACATAGGGACACCCAGGTGTTTCAGGCGATTGGGTGCCTGGTGTCCTCGGGTGATCAGCACGCAGGGGATATTCATGCTCCGTGCCGCCTCGCAATCGTGATCGGTATCCCCCAAATAGATTGCCGAGGCATCGGGGTGATCCTTCCGCCACTTCCTTGCCAGCTCCAGCTTGGATACGGCATGGATATTATCCAGCCCCAACACCTCCTCAAAGGCATCTGTGATTCCCAAAGAGGCAAGCTGATTCATCAGCATATTTTGCTCGGTTGCCGACAGAACTACCTGTCGGATCCCCTTTTCCCGCAACCGACAAATCGTTTCCTGGACATCCTCAAACAGGACTGCCTCGGCTACATTTTTTAGGTATTGCTCCACCCACAGAGGCGCAATCACCTCATAGGGTTCCGTTTCAAAGTCAAAGCCAAGATATCGGTAATACTCCTGTACCGGGAAACGAAAAATCTGTCGGTATTCCTCTCTGCTCCCGATTTGTTTGAGCCCTCGCTCTGCCAGCAGATGATTCACGGAACGAATCCCCACCTCCACGTCGTCAAGAATAGTTCCGTTAAAGTCCCAAATGCAATAATCGGGACAGCCATGAATGGGTTGCATCACAGTTCCTTTCTATTGAATGAAACAAGCAGGTCATCACAGATGACCTGCTTTGCTTCATTTGCGTTTACTTTACAATTTTCATTGCCTTCAGCCATGCCTGGTAGGAACAGCCAAGGGATCCGCAGGTTCCCTCGCAAGCCTTTTCAGTTCCTTCCTCTTCAGCCTTCTCATCAATACCGTGATCGGCATCAATGGTATGCTGAACCTCAGCGGACGCGGCAACATCCGCCTTAGCCTTCACCAGGAATGCCTCGAACTTCTCCATGGTATCGCATGCCCGATATTCTGCCAGGAGCGCGTCAGACAGGGTCTGCACTGCCTGGAGCTTTTCATTGTCAATGACAAACTCATTATAAGTAGGAGTAAAGCCCAGCGTCAGCTCTACCTTAGCATCCTGATTCTGCTTGATGGCATAATCGTTAATATTGATCAAGCTACCCTCCAGGGGGTATGCAATCAAGGTGTTACCTGTCTTATTCAAATCCATCATGTACTCTTCGTTCAATCTTCTTGCCACCTTATAGGTCTCGCCCAGCTCGTTCTTTACTACACCGGTATCGATGACCTGATAGTGCTTATCCTCAATACCGTAAAGGAGCAAGTTCCGGAACTCGGCATCGGTATTGATCAGAGTCACAATTTCCATACTTCTGGACACGCTGGAGGTGAAGGAAGACACCGCAAGCATATCGGAGTAAAGGTCTTCCGTGCTCAATCTGGGGCTTTCAACGACCACCATCTCGTACCGATCACCATACCTCTCTACCAGTTCAGCAGCAGTGCCCTTGACGTAACCGATCGCACATTCCTTTTCCTCGGAAGTGCCAATGTAACCGTTGAGCTCATACTCCTTCAACGTGGTCAGATCTTCGATAAACTGTTCATTTTCAAACAGGTTAGCAATCTTAGGATATGTATTGGCTGCCAGGTAGTTGTCGGAATCCTTATAGTAATCTCCCAACACGGAGAATGCCTGATTCAACTCACCCTCGCTATCAACGCTCCAGGTGTGGAGGTTGGAAAGCAACAGCTCCTCGGAGGACAGATTGGTATAAATGGGAAGGTACTTTTCTTTCAGCGCGTTATTATCCTGAATGAATTCCAGGAAGTCCTGACATGCATCGCTGGTCAGAGAGGAATAATCGTCCTCCAGGCTGCGGTACGCCGCCTTCATGGCTTCCTTATTCAGCAACAGGTAGGTATATTCGCCGATCGCCTTATTATTGGGAATGGCGTAAATGCCCTTGCTGAGAGATTTTACCTGAGCCAAATACTGGGGAGAAATATACTCCTTCAGCTTCTTGGAGGCGTTATCTACCTCGGTACCCAGAGAGCTGAGCATTCCCTTTGCCAGGTAATCATTGAAGCGGTCTTCGCCAGTCATTGTCTTGTCGCCGCCCATGTAGAAGATGTCCACCTGATAGCCTGCTACGGTGGGATAGTTGATCTTTACAACGCCATCCTCATCTACGTATGTTTCCGCTTCAGTTTCTGCCTCAACGACCTTATCGGTTCCGTTTGCTTTTGCCTCATCTCTGGCGGCGTAGGATGCCTCCAGCTGCTCAAAATACTCATCTTCCGTGAAGTACTTCAAAACCAAACGGGTCTTAAATTTCGTTTCTGTAATCTTGTTTACCGCATCGGTAATCTCCGTTACCGTTTCGGGTTCGACCTTACCGTCACTCATCAAATGCACAACGAGAGTCATTGCGTTGACAGATGCCTGATCCGAAATGTCTTTCTCAGCTTCCTCATCGGTCTTTGTTCCGCACGCAGTCAGACAGACGCTCAGAACCATGAGCAAACTCAGCAACAAACAAATGAGCTTCTTATTCATGTTTTTTCCCCCTTGAAACCGTTATTATAGCATAACTATAACCATTTTAATACTTCTAATATTTTACACTAAAAATGTCAAAATGTCAAGTGATTTTTTTGTGACGAAATCTTGATTTCTGGCTTTTTTCTTTCTTTTCCTCAAACCTTTTCAAAAAAATCGGCACATTATACATTTGTTGACCGTTCATTTTGAGCTTTATGACGGTTCAAATATCAATTGGCACAATTTTTTGTCTTTGTTCTTGTTAAAAGTAACGATTTTTAATCTAAAAATCCACGGAGGTGGCGAGCTCTGCTGGGATGTCTCAGCTTTCTCAGTGCTTTCGCCTCGATCTGACGGATACGCTCGCGGGTAATGTCAAATTCTTTACCCACTTCCTCCAGCGTTCTGGTACGCCCGTCATAGAGACCAAAGCGAAGCTTAATGACGTGCTCCTCACGGGGAGTCAGTGTATGCAGTTCCTTTTCAATGACCTCACGAAGAATCGTGGAGGCGGCGGCATCAGAGGGCGCGGGTGTATCCTCATCGGGAATAAAGTCACCAAGGTGGCTATCCTCCTCCTCGCCAATGGGTGTTTCCAGGGACACGGGGTCTTGGGCGATCTTCATGATCTCCCGCACCTTATCGGGGCTCATACCCATCTTTTCGCCGATCTCATCCGCCGTTGCCTCGCGGCCCAGCTCCTGGAGCATTTGTCTGGAATAGCGGGATACCTTATGAATGGTCTCTACCATATGAACCGGAATACGGATCGTTCTCGCCTGGTCGGCAATGGCGCGGGTGATCGCCTGGCGAATCCACCAGGTGGCGTACGTGGAAAACTTATAGCCCTTACTGTAATCGAATTTATCCACTGCCTTCATCAATCCCAGGTTTCCTTCCTGGATCAGATCCAGGAAAAACATTCCCTTGCCCACGTAGCGCTTGGCAATACTGACCACCAGACGAAGGTTTGCCTCCACCAGCTCGTTTTTCGCCATGTCCTTCTCTGCTTCGTTCTCGCTGTTGGACATGATCTCTGCCAGCTCCCGCTCTCTTTCAGCCGTAAGCAACGGTACCCGACCAATCTCCTTCAAGTACATGCGAACCGGGTCGTCAATCGAAAGTCCTTCCTGCTCGAGGATTCGCTCCATATTCTCACTGGTACCGAACGCCTCAACCTCAGATTCAATCTCGCTCAGCTCGGTGGAGGACAGGTCGCCCGGCAGGGTTATCCCATTATTTTCCAAGGTATCGTAAAGCTTATCTAAGCTCTCAATATCGAAGTCCATTTCCTCTACAACCTCTTCCAGGTCATTCGAGGAGAGTTTTCCCTGCTTTCCCTTTTCAATCAGACCGTCCAGGTCGATCGATTTTTCATTATCCAACTTGATTTCGTTTTCCGTCATGTTTTCTTTCCTTCCGGTTTATGTATTCTTGTTTTCTTTTTTCGTTTGGTTCGCTTCTCGTTTCCTTCTGAGGTCAGCAAAGGGATCTTGCGCTTCGGTTCCTTTCCGTTTTTCTTCCCGAATATCACGGATTGCCGCAAGGAACACCTCCCTATCATTTCTCGCCAGGTTCCTTCGCTCCATTTCGATCTTTTCGATCCGACTGAGCTCGTCCACCCCGAAATACTGCCCCAGCATGGCTTTGGAGAATCCAACGTCCGTTTGTTCCAGCTGACAGAGTGTTTCAAACACCCGCCGTCCGAATTCCGTGACAAAATCCCCGCCATCAATTCCGGCACTTCCGTCTGCCGCTTCTCTTCGGAATTCGTCGTAGATCAGCATCAGACCCAGCAGAGTCTCCTCCGCGCGGTTTGCCCGAATATATTTAGCGGAATCCACATTGACCCGATCTCCTAGGTTTTTCAGGCTCGCTCGGGCATCCTGGCTCTGCTTCTTCTTCATTTCCCTCAGCTTCAAGCGGCGTGTCCGATCCACGTCGGCGCGCATGGCATCCGGAGAAACCTGCATTTGCGCCGCTGCCTTTCGGATGCAAATGTCCCGCTCCACCTCTGAGGGAGCGTCGGCGATCATGGCGCACACCGCGGAGGATGCTTTGATCAGCTCGTCGGGCAAGGAGAGGTTATAATTGGACAGAATATTTCCAAGGCGGAAATCAAATCCCGTCATGCTTTGATCCAGAACCCGGCGAAAGCCATCGGCACCGAACTTTTTGATGTATTCATCGGGGTCCTTGGCACCTTCCAGCTTCAGCACGCGGACATCCACCCCCACGCTTTCTAACAGGCGCATTGCCTTATTGGCGGCGGTCTGTCCGGCTTGGTCCGAGTCGTAGCAGATGACCACCTGCTTCGTATATTTCGCGAAGATTCTCGCCTGCTCCGAGGTAATGGCGGTACCCAGCGTTGCCACCGCGTTCTCAAAGCCCGCGGCATGGAGCGCGATGACATCCATATAGCCCTCGCAAAGAATCATTCGTTCCTCCGCCTGCCGTCTGGCAAAATTCAGAGCGAACAGGTGACGGCTCTTTTTAAAGGCAGGGGTATCCGACGTATTCAAATATTTCGGCTTGGAGTCATCCATGACTCTGCCGCCGAAGGCGACCACGTTTCCCGATGTATCGATAATGGGAAAAATAACCCGATTTCGAAAGTAGTCGTAGGGTTTTCCCGTCTTCTGACTTTTTCCGCTGAGAAATCCAACAACCAGCTCCTCGTCGGTAAAGCCTAACTTATGAAGGTGATTGGTAAGGAGCCAGAAATGGTTAGGAGAATATCCGATCCCGAAGTGATTGATGGTGCTTCTGCTCAGTCTTCTCTCCTCAGTCAGATAACGGAGTGCATCCCTTCCGTAGGTTTCATCCCAGAGACATTCCCGAAAAAACCGAGCCGCTGCCAGATTCATTTCGTAAATTCGTTTACGGGGAACCGTATCCCGTTCGCCCGGTCTCTCATCGGTGGGAATCGTGATCCCTGCCCTTGCCGCCAGGAGCTCCAATGCTCCCACGTAATCCAGGTTTTCCTCCCGCATGATAAAACTGACCACGTCCCCGCCGGCTCCGCAACCGAAGCAATAAAAGCTTTTTGTGGCAGGAAACACGGTAAAGGACGGTGTTTTTTCATTATGGAAGGGGCAGAGCCCGTTCAAATTGGAGCCGGCTCGCTTCAAGGTCACATAGCTTCCGATCACCTGCTCGATATCGTTACGGAAAATGATCTCATCAATGATCTGTCTCGGTATCATACCTGCGGTCCCCTCCAAACCTTCGGAATATGCAGACCCGAATACATCTCAATCGCGTATCGGTCCGTCATTCCGGAAATGAAGTCACAGGCGCAACGCTCTGCCGACTCGGTTTCCATATTGCGTCGGTAAAGCTCCGGCATACGCTCCGGATGCCGAACGTAAAAATCAAACAGGCGGATCAGCATCTCTTGCGCTTTGGTTTCCTCGGATTTTGCCACGGGATTCCGGTAGACTCTCTCGAAAAGAAAATTTCGAAGCTGGTCCGCAGCCGTCTGAATCTCGGACTCCATCTGGATATGGGGGGTTCCGCTACTCTGGCGAATGATCGAGGTAACCATGGTATTGATCCTCTGGGAATGTGTTTCTCCCAGCACGTCGCGCAGGCTCTTGGGAATATCGGACACCGAAAGGATCCCCGCGCGGCAGGCATCGTCAATATCGTGATTGATATAGGCGATCCGGTCCGCGTACTTCACAATAATCCCTTCCAGGGTAGATGCCATAGATTTTCCCGTATGATTGACGATTCCGTCACGAACCTCAAAGGTCAGGTTCAGACCCTTTCCGTCATTCTCCAGCTTTTCTACTACTCTCAAGCTTTGTTTATAGTGCGTAAAGTCGGGGTCGAAGCATTTCTGCATGGCGTTCTCCCCGGCGTGTCCAAAGGGAGTGTGTCCCAAATCGTGTCCCAATGCCGCCGCCTCGGTGAGATCCTCGTTGAGCCGAAGAGCTCTGGCAATGATTCGGGCAATCTGTGTCACCTCCAGCGTATGGGTCATACGAGTACGGTAATGATCCCCTACCGGTGCCAAAAACACCTGGGTTTTGTTCATCAACCGGCGGAAGGATTGGCAGTGGAGGATTCGGTCACGGTCTCGCTGGAAGTCGGTTCGGATCTCGCAGGGAATCTCCGGCTTTTCCCTTCCTTTGGTTTCAGAGGTTGGGCAAGCATAGACAGATAGATTTTCCCGTTCCCGTTCCAAAAAGCGGTCTCGGATCGAGAATCCGTGTGTAGATTCCATGGTAATTCCTCCTTTCCCAAAAAACTTGTTTCTCACGTTCTTTTCTCGTTCTTTTCTCGTTTTTTCCGAGGTTTCAATGAGAAATTCGCCTCTCTTGGCGAAAAAAATACATATCTAAAATATAATGTACGCAGAAAAAACAAAATATACTTCTTTTTGTCAAAAGTTTTTGCTTTTCTTCAGAATATAAAGGCGAGGTTTGAGAGAAACCTCGCCTTTATACCGTATTATTTCACAAATTCGGAATAGATGGCTTCGAGTGCCTTGTTGAAGTCTCTTTCCTCCACGCCTACGATGATGGAGATCTCACTGGATCCTTGGTCGATCAAGCGGATATTGACCCCTGCGTCGGAAATGGCATCAAAGCTTCTTGCGGCAGTTCCCTTCGCCTTCACCATGGCTCTACCCACGATGGCGATCAGCGCCAATTCATCCTCGATGATGACACTGTCGGGTCTGACCATACGGCGAATAGCGGAAACCAGTTTTTCCCGTCTGCCTTCAATACAGGAGGTGGATACCACCACGCTCATATTATCTACTCCCGAGGGTAGGTGCTCGAAGGAGATCTCGTTTTCCTCCAGAACCTCCAGAACCTTTCTGCCAAATCCAATCTCGGAGTTCATCATATCCTTTTCGATGGTAATCACCGAGAAGCCCTTCTTGCCTGCCACGCCGGTAATCACCTTCTGGGTATCGTAATAGGGAGTTTCCGCCACGATCATGGTTCCGTCCGCTTCGGGCTCGTTGGTATTGCGGATATTGATCGGGATCCCTGCGTAACGAACCGGGAAGATCGCGTCCTCATGGAGCACTGTCGCGCCCATATAGGACAGCTCTCTCAGCTCGCGGTACGTAATCGTCTCGATGGCACATGGATTCTCAATGATTCGGGGATCCGCCATCATAAAGCCGGACACATCGGTCCAGTTCTCGTACAGGTCTGCCGCCGCGGCACGTGCCACGATAGAACCCGTGATATCCGACCCGCCTCGGGAGAAGGTTTTGATGGTTCCGTTGGGCATCACTCCATAGAAGCCGGGGATAACTGCCTTTTCATGCTGCATCAGCTCTTCTGCCAAAACCTTATTGGTCTTTTCCTCGTCAAAGGTTCCGTTTTCACGGAAGAAAATGACGTTTTCAGCGTCAATAAAGGAGAAGCCCAAATATTTGGAGAGGATCAGTCCGTTGAGGTACTCTCCGCGGCTGGCGGCAAAGTCCCGTCCCGAACGGTGCATCATCGCGTTTTTTACGTATTCCAGCTCGCCGCTGATATCAAAATTCAAACCAAGATCGGCAATAATCCCGTTATAACGGTCCTTGATCTTTTGATACAGCTCCTCTACGTCCTCATGATTGCGAATCTTTTCATAGCACGCATAGAGCATATCGGTAACCTTCGTATCCTCCTTGAAGCGCTGACCGGGTGCCGAAGGTACCACGTACCGTCTGGCGGGATCTGCCTTGATAATGGAAGCCACCTGTCTGAAATGTTCCGCGTCAGCCAGCGAGCTGCCGCCAAATTTTACTACTTTTACCTGCATGGTATCACTCAACCTTTCTGTCTGTTCCGCCCGTGACGGATGGGTATTTCTCTAATAGATTATTATATAAAATTCTTGGGAACTTGTCAATAAATTTTTTTAGGAATTATGAAAAATCTTGAGGGAAGGCGCCCTTTTTTGTCGGGCGGTGACCTCTGTCTCTCTCCGGATCACCCTTTTCTTCCAAATATCGGCGTGCCTGTGTGGAAAAGAGTTCATAGTACCGTCCTTTCTTCTCCATCAGCTCCTTATGGGTTCCCTCTTCGATGAGCTCTCCGTATTCCAGCACCACAATTTTAGACGCTACGGTTGCGCTGGACAATCGGTGAGACACAAAAATAGTGGTTTTGTCCTGACGCAGCCGGTCAAACTGATTGAAGATCTCCTGTTCCGCCATGGGATCCAGGGAGGCAGTGGGCTCGTCCAGGATCAGAATATCCGACTCGCTGTAAAAGGCACGGGCAATGGCAAGCTTTTGCCACTGTCCGATGGAAAGCTCGATTCCGTCGGGCTCGAAAAACCGCATGAGGGGCGTATTATATTCCTCGGGCAGACGGGTAATGAAGTCATCAGCGTTTGCTGCCACTGCCGCTTCTCGGATCTCGGAAGGCTCCGCCTCTCGGCGAATATCCCCAAAGCGAATATTATCCGACACGCTTACGGCATATTTCCCGAAATCCTGGAAAATGATTCCGAACATTCGGTACAGATCCTTCGGATCGTACTCCTTCAGATCCTTTCCGTCTAGGAGAATTTTTCCCTCCGTAGGATCATAGAGGCGGGTCAAAAGCTTAATAAAGGTAGTTTTTCCCGCTCCGTTCAAGCCAACCAGGACCACCGTTTCACCCGGACGAAACTTCAGGTTGATATGGTTCAGCACCCGACGGTCAGAGCCGGGATAGGCAAAGCTCACGTCCACGAACTCGATGGTATGAGGTTGTCCGTGTGCTACAGAAGCCGGAGCATCGGTACTGGGAATCACCGTAGGACGTTCTTTAACAAACGCGATCAGGTTATCGATAAAGAGCGTTCCCTCATACACTGTCGCCGACACGTTAATGAGTCCTGCCACGGTAGTAGCGATGGAGGTAAGCGCCCCTGTATAAAGGGAGTAATCTCCGATCTGTATCGTACCGTTAAAGACCTGGATCGCAATCAATCCAAAGAATAGGCAATTGACGATGGCTGACAGGAAGGTCAGCGCAATCTGCCAGAAGCTCTCTCTGACGATCAGCTTTCGCATGCCCAAATAGTACTTTTGGAACACGTTATCATACCGTTCAATAAACTGATCTGCCAGGTCATACATGCGGATCTCCTTGACCATATCCTTATTGACCATCAAATCGGAATAGTAATTCATCTGACGGCGATCCTTGGAACGGCGACGGAGGTATAGGAAGGTTTTATGCTTATAAGTAAAGTTTACAACCGCGGTGGGAATAGAGATCAGGATCATCACCGGTGCTGTCCACCACATGCCGGGTGCTGTTGCCAGTACCACGATATAGCTGATCAGGCTAATCAGCTTACTGATCGCGTCAAAGGTTGCAGACAGTACGGAAATGGGGCGATTTCCCGCTTCCCGGTTGGCGTTCTCCAGCTTTTCGTAAAATTCCGGCAAATCAAAGGAGGCAAGGTCCAGCTCCTTGGCTTTATTCATGATTTGCAGACGGACATGACGAACCACCTTTTCTCCGGCAATTCGCGTCACAGCTGTACTGAGGCGGTTGACCACCTGATTGAGAATCCGATAGAGAAAATAGAAAATCAGCAAGAACATGACCATGGAGCCCCAAAAGGACACGAAAAAGCCGGCTCCGCTGACCTCAGCCGCCACTCTATCCGAGATCACGGCTTGCAGTTCATTGAGAATCTCCTTGGAAAGCAGGGAGCCCACAATGGGCATAACACCGCTGAACACTGCCGTGAACATCATCACGAATAGAATCCAGGGACCTGTTTTCCAGACCATTTGAAAAATATAGGACAGTCGTGTAAAAAAGCCGACCACCATCTCACGAACAAAGCGAGGAATCTCGCGAATCCCTCCCGGCGGCTTCGGTCTGTTTTTTTGATAAGGATCCTTCCCCATAGGTGGGGGGAATCCTCCCGCGCCCGGTCCCATGCTCAGCCCATATTCTCGGGCAATTTCTTGCCGCCCAAGATGTGGAAGTGCAGATGCTTTACGCTCTGGCATCCGTCCTCGCCGCAATTGGTGATCACACGGTATCCACCGGTGAGTCCCGCCTGCTTGGCGATCTGCGGAATTGCCTCAAAGATCTTTTGAAGGTAAACACTGTTCTTCTCGGTTACCTCATCTGCCGAGCCGATATGAAGCTTGGGGATCACCAGAATATGTACAGGGGTCTGGGGATTGATGTCGTGAAACGCCAGGCAGTACTCGTTTTCGTACAACTGTTTTGAGGGGATCGTTCCCTCGGCGATCTTACAGAAAATGCAATCCATCTTGATTTTTCCTCCATGTTATGTTATAATGATTCAGGCTGTAATTGATAACAGCATAATCATATCACAGAATCCTCGAAAAGTCAAGGAGGGATCATGATTTTCCCTATCAAGCGTGATCTATGGAGCTATTTACAGGGCACCGAAAAGACCGTTGTAATGTACGGAATGGGAAACGGTGCGGATAAAATTTTGAACATTTGCCAGCAATACGGCATTAAGGTATCGGATTTCTTCGCCAGTGACGGGTTTGTACGCGGTCACAGCTTTCACGGAAAAACGGTACTGAGCTACACCCAGGTCAAGGAAAAGTACGGGTGTGAAAACCTGATCGTTCTGCTTTCCTTTGCCAGCTCTCTGCCCTCGGTTTTGGCTCTCTTTGACGCGGTTGCCTCCGAGTGCGAGTTTTACGCCCCCGACGTTCCGGTCTGCGGCGAGGCACTGTTCAATCTGGAATTTGCCCAGAAGCACAGCGGGGAGCTCCGGCAGGTCTATTCACTCCTTGCCGATGACGAATCCCGACGGATCTTTGAGAACACGGTTGCCTACAAGCTGACGGGACGGATCGACTGTCTGAAGGCGGCGGAGTCAGACAGGGATGAGGTATACTCCTCTCTTCTTGACGCCAAAAGCATTCGTTTGGCGGCAGATCTTGGTGCCTACAATGGAGACACCGTTCGGGAACTGATGAAGTATGCGCCTCTTCTCTCCGAGGTATACGCCATGGAGCCGGATCGAAGAAATTTTCGAAAGCTCAGCGAGTTTATTCAGAAATTGGGCACCCCCACGGTTCACGCCTTTCACGGCGCGGCGTGGTCGAGAGAGGAGCGGCTCTTTTTTGCTGACAGCGGAAATCGCAATTCCGGTGCCTTTGCCCCGGGAAAGCAGGTTGAGGTTGCCGCCCGTTCCCTCGATTCCCTTGTGGGAGACGGGTGGGTGGATTACATTAAATATGACGTAGAAGGTGCTGAAGGGGAGGCTTTGATCGGTTCTTCCGAGGTAATTCGCCGTTGCCGTCCCCGTCTATTGATTTCCGTCTACCACCGAAGCGAGGATTTATTTGCACTTCCTCTACAGCTTCACACCATGGCACCCGATTACCGTCTGTATCTACGCCGTTATCCTTACGTTCCCGCTTGGGATCTGAATCTGATCGCTCTGCCGAAGGAATTGAATTAACGACAAAAACGGGATCGCTTTTGCGATCCCGTCGTTGTATGGTGAAAAGAAAATTATTTGTATTTTCTCTTGCGAGCGGCTTCCGACTTCTTTTTGCGCTTTACGCTGGGCTTCTCATAGTGTTCTCTCTTGCGAAGCTCGGTGAGGACGCCGGAACGAGCCATTGCTCTCTTAAAGCGACGAAGTGCGCTGTCCAGGGACTCGCCTTCTTTCACTCTGATTTCTGCCATTTTCTGTTTTCCCTCCCTCCGCTATTGCCAGAGACAATTAAATCGAATAATATTATACACGATTTTCCCTTGTTTGTCAATACCTTTTTTTAAGTTTAATTTTTATTTTTCGCTTTTCTCCACAAAGCCGATTGCCAGTGCCGCAAAGGCGGCAAAGCCGTGGTCGTGGCTACCTATTTGCGTCTTATATTCCCACAGTGTCCCCGTAGAGGCAACCATTCCGCCAAAGAAACGCTTCAGGTCTTGTGACAGCACCTCCCGCTCTCCCAGCATCATCAGTGCCGCAATACGCAGATAGAATCCAATAAACGCATTCACCGGCACGAAGGCTCGGTCCGTTTTGTCGAAGGTAGCAAAGCTGTTCTGAATATGTTCTCGGAGCCTTTCGTAGGGAGAAGCGTTCAACTCCACGCCGCCAAAGAGAATGGCGTAATACTGTCCCGCCTCCGAAGAGTTTCTGGTATTACGGAGGACCCCGTCCTCTCCTCTCAGGGCGTTATCAATGAACACCTCCCCGTCAAAGGATCTTTCCCGAGTCGTCTTCGCTACCCTTTCCGCCTTACGTAACAGAGACGGCTCGTCATAGGTATTGCCAATGGCGCGCAGCATTTCAGCATAGAGGAAGTTGGAGGGGTAGTTGACATTCTGAACCCATTTATTAGCGGTAGACCACTCCACGAAATTCCAGCTTGGCAGATCCTCCAAAAGTCCATCCTCGTTCTCGTATCTCTCCAACATTTTCATGATCCCGTACACGCTGTCACGGAACAGCTCACGGCCAGCCTTCGGATTTCTCAGAGTCAGATATTCTCCCACCTCAATGACGTACCACATCATCCACTGTGGAATAAATTTATTATCATCCTGAAAATCGGCGGGGTAACACATGGGCAACGCACCCTCGGGAAATTCTCCCTCGTTCTGATACAGCCGGTAGTTCTCAAGGAACGCATCCTCCACCACTGTGCTGCCTGTCAGGAAATATTCGGCTCTACCCGTAAAGAAGGAATCGCAGAGCCAGCCTGCCCGTTCTCGGGAAGGACAATCGGTATACAGATCCACCGCGTTATGGACGAAGGTGGTCTTTGCCGCTTCACTGATTTCTCTCAGCTTAGGATCCTGAACCGGGTGGTCAAGAAGCCGATCTCGGGGATATTCAAAGGTACGAACGTAGAAAGAGCTCAATCGGAGCTTTCCCTTTTTCACCATGATGACGGCGATGCGGCAAGTATAGGGTTCAAAGCTCTCGGCACAGATCTCTTTTCCTCGGGGAAGAAAATATTCGATCACGTTCTGAGCATTAATATTAGTAAAGGCACAGGTACCGGGTTCGCAAATCTCGTTGAAGCCCAGGGGGACATCGGGATCGCAAAGCTCGGCAAAGCCCAGAACCACATCCGCGTCCTCTTCCGCCTCCGCTATCATGGAAAGGAATCCGCACTCGATCCGTCCGAGATCCACCGTAATATACTCTCCCTCTCCCAGCGTCACGGGAAAGCTTCCCCTTCCCTCCTTTTTCTCCATCTGTTGCTTTTGGATCCATCGGTAGGGTTTGACGGGAATCTCTTCTTCCCCATAACCTCCCCACCGTTCGTTAATAGGAAAGGAAGCACGGGTCTGACGACAGGGTCTGGCTTCCTCATATCGGAATCTGCCCCGGGAAGCAAAGCCCTCTGCCGCCTGAATTTCATAGGTAGGATAGGGGACGCGACGAGGCAAATATTGAGGTGCTTCCACGGGAGTCAGGTTCACTCGGTAGGCGGGAGAGTAAGGATTCTGTTCGGTATAATCCCAAACCTCTCCGAAGTGTCTCTGAGCAGAATAGCGCTCGACGGCACGCACTCGATGACAAAAGCGAAATCCCTCGAGATCCTTACCGGTACAGAGAAGCACCTCCTCGCCCCGTCTCAGCTCCGCCACAACGAAAGAGGGCTGGCGGACTGTAGCGAGAGAGCAACAATAATACCCTGCCACCAGGATCTCAATCACATTGATGTCACTGCTCGTCTCGTACTTCTCCAAAGAAATCTCGTCTACCCTTGCGTAGCCCTTTGCCGTTCGGGCAGGACCGAAGGCAACAAACTGTCCGTTGACGGTAAGGCGGTAAAAGGATACGGCAGACACAAGCAGAACGGTTCCGGCAAGACTTTCGGTTTCGGCGCGGAGCAGCAGTTGCTCGTTCATAGCGGTTTCCCTACCTTCTGAAAATACAGGAACTGCTTTCAAAAACATGATCTTACTTCCTTTCTTTGATTGGTCAAGTCCTTTATTGGGCAAAAAGCCCCCATGGGTGCATAAATACTCCCATAGGGGTGCCTTTTATTTATCAACGAACCACGATATTTACGATCTTGCCAGGTACCACGATCTCCTTGACCACGGTCTTGCCCTCCATTGCCGCCGCGATCCTCTCGTCCGCTTTGGCAATTGCCAGCACTTGGTCCTGAGCCAGATCTACAGGAACATTGATCTTTCCTCTCACTTTACCGTTGATCTGTACCACTACTTCCACGGTATCATCCGCGGTTTTATCTTCATCATAGGTAGGCCACGGCTCATAGGCGATGGTATCCTCATGTCCGAGAATAGACCAAAGCTCCTCGCCGATATGAGGACAGATACAGGACAGCATCTTGATAAGCCCTTCCGCATATGCTTTGGGACATTTGCCTTCCTTATAAACTGCGTTGACGAAGATCATCATCTGGGAAATTGCTGTATTGAAGCCCAGCTTTTCAAAATCCTCGGTGATTTTCTTGACGCTCTTATGGTAAATCTTCTCCAGCGCGGGAACCTCACCGTCCACGATATGTTCCGCTTCGGTAAAGAACGCCCACACACGGTTCAGGAATCTTCTCGCGCCCTCTACGCCCTGGTCACTCCAAGGCTTGGACACCTCAAGGGGACCCATGAACATTTCGTACAATCTCAGCGTATCCGCGCCGTAGTCACGAACCACGTCACTGGGGTTCACGACAAATTCAGGAAAACGCTTACCCATTTTAATACCGTTGGAGCCTAAGATCATCCCCTGGTGAACCAGCTTCTTGAAGGGCTCCTTCGTGGGTGCCAATCCCTTATTATACAGGTATCTATTCCAAATTCTGGAGTACATCAGATGTCCCACCGCATGCTCGGGACCGCCAATATACAGGTCCACGGGCATCCAGTGCTTCAAAAGCTCTGGATCGGCAAAGGCATTTTCATTCTTGGGGTCAATGTAACGAAGAAAGTACCAGCTGGAGCCCGCGGAGCCAGGCATGGTAGAGGTCTCTCTCGTGCCCTTCACTCCATTCTTGTCGTATTGCTTCCAATCCGTTGCATTCTCCAGAGGTGCCTTTCCGTTAACTCCCTTATAGTTTTCCAGTTCGGGCAGAACCAAGGGAAGCTCCGCGTCGTCCAGAACGTGAATAGTGCCATCCTCTCCATGTACCACGGGAACAGGCTCACCCCAGTAACGCTGTCTGGCAAAGATCCACTCACGGAAGTGGTAGTTGACCGTTCTCTTGGCAACGCCCATCTTCTCAAGCTTTGCGGTAATGGCTTCCTTGGCTTCCTCCACGGTCAGTCCCGTGAACTCCTCGGAATTGATGAGGCGGTAGCCGCGTCCTAAGTATTCACCCTTCTCAAAGGCCTTTTCGGATACGTCCACGTGACCAAGCTTCTCGTCACCGTCGATGACCTGGAGCATATCGATGTTGTGAGCGATCGCATACTCAAAGTCACGCTGGTCATGGGAAGGAACCGCCATGACGGCACCCGTTCCGTAGCTTGCCAGAACGAAGTCACCAATGAACATTCTCACTTCTCTGCCGTTGACGGGGTTGATACAGGTCACACCCTTCAGCTCACAACCCGACTTGGTCTTGTTCAGCTCGGTGCGGTCCATGTCGTTCTTCTTGAGAGTCTCATCAATATACGCCTGCACCTCTTCCTTGTTCTGGATCCTGGGCATCAGGGTCTTTACGATGTCTCCGTCGGGAGCCAGAACCATAAAGGTAATCCCGTAAATGGTTTCAATACAGGTGGTAAAGATGGAAAATTCTCCCCCGCCCACAATCTGGAATTTTACTTCCACACCGGTGGACTTGCCGATCCAGTTCTTCTGCATCAGCTTAGTGGACTCGGGCCAATCCACCTCGTCCAAGCCCTCTAAGAGTGCTTCGGCAAAGGCGGGCTGATTGATGACCCACTGCTTCATATTTTTTCTGACCACGGGATAACCGCCCCGCTCGGATTTTCCGTCAATGACCTCGTCGTTGGAAAGCACGGTTCCCAGCTCCTCGCACCAGTTCACGGGCATGTCGATGTACTGAGCATAGCCATCCAGGTAGAGCTGCTTGAAGATCCATTGAGTCCATTTGTAAAAATCGGGATCACTGGTAGCAATCATCTTGCTCCAGTCATAGTCAAAGCCAAGCTCCTTCAGCTGCTTTGAGAAGGTCTTGATGTTCTCTTGGGTAAAGCCGTTGGGGTGATTGCCTGTCGTTACCGCGTACTGCTCAGCAGGCAAACCGAAGGAATCGTATCCCATGGGGTGAAGGACGTTGTAGCCCTGCATCCGCTTCATTCTGGAAACAATATCCGTCGCGGTATAGCCTTCGGGGTGACCCGCGTGGAGTCCCACACCCGACGGATAGGGGAACATATCCAGTACGTAATATTTCGGCTTGGAAAAATCCCAGACATCGGTTTTGAAGGTCTGGTTCTTTTCCCAAAATTCCTGCCACTTCTTTTCGATCTCGGTATGATTGTACTTCATGTATCTGTCTTCCTTATCAATATTGTCAATCTGCGTAGAGCTTATCCAGATTGTAAAATTCTCTTGCCTCACGGCTGAAGATGTGGACGATCACGTTACTGTAGTCCAACAGCAACCAGGAATTGTTATCCCTTCCCTCTATCTGGTAGGGCTGAACGTCACGCAATCCCATGCGGTATTCCACCTCTCCTGCCAGTGCTTTGATCTGTGTGGAGGAGTTACCGGTACAAAGCACAAAATACTCCGCAATCACCGTTTTGTCTTCCACGTACAGCACCTGAATGTCTTTTCCTTTTTTCGAGTCCAGTACCTCGGCAATGGCATCCGCCAGCTCGCGGGCACTCGCGTCCTTCAAGGAGGACAGCACTTGGGTTTCGGTCTGATCCATATTTAGCCAACCTTTCTTCATTTACTCATATTATTGTAATCCATAACCACAGATTTGTCAAGGGTATTTTCTGCTTTTGCTTTTTCGCTTTTGCTTTCTTTCCCGCCTTCCTTTTTACCTTCTCTCATTCGGTCAGGGAATAGCTCCCGTAGGAGATCTTTCGCCGGTAAATCTCTTGGAACTGGGCATAGCTCTGATTAAGATACACCCGATTGGGATCGAAGCCTCCCTCTCGGGCACCGAAATGCTCGCGAAGCAGCTCTTCCATACCGGGTGCTGACAGGACGAAATAGGAGGCACCGCTTTTGGTTGCCGTTGCCTCCTCCCCCGGCGCTGTTGTCAGGAACATCCCTCCTGCCTCGGCAGAAAACAGCGATTCCGCCAACAGTGTAATATCCGGAAGTGTCAGATTTGTTTCTACCGTTCCCAAAAGGCTGATCGCCAATTTCACCGCTCCGGTAAGCGTCATTTCTTCTTTCACCTTGCGATACAAAGCCGAAAGAAAGCTTTTTTGGGCATCCATGCGATCCAGGTCTCCTCTGGTATACCCGGATCGGTAGCGGACGAATTGCTCCGCCATACTTCCGTCCAGGTGCTGGGTACCCGCAGGCAAATGAATCGAAAGCCCCTGGGCGGGATCCTCATAGTTCATCGCCTTTGGCAGCCACACGTCCACTCCGCCAACCGCATCCACCCCTTTTCTCAAGGCATCGGGAGAGAGGCTGAGATAACGATCGATCCCCACGCCCAAGCTCTCTTCTAAAAACGCACACAGCTCGTCCATTCCGCCCAGGGCATTTGCCGCCCCGTTAAGCTTTCGATAGCTTCCCGAGGAATAGGCTGCATAGGTATCCCGGGGCAGTTGAAGCCCCCAGATCTCACCGGTATCTCGGTTCAGCGACAGCAGAAGAAGGACGTCACAGAGCTGGGTAGTACGGTCTGTACCGGCGACCAAGAGCCGAAAATATCCCTTTTCCCCGTTTTTCCCCGTTTCTTCGGCGTACGCCTCCGAAGCGGTTCCCGATGGTTCGGATGGATCGACCGCCTTGGAGAGAAGGAGTCCTCCCGCCAGCAGAGAGATTGCCAAAAAGCACCATAGAAAAACCGTTTTTTTCTTATTCATTTCGATCCTCCGTTCCCATAGCCATTGGGCTATGTACGGAAACGAAACGAAAATATGTAGAAAGCGGAGTAGATTACCTCCCTGCTTTTTTCTCGATCACCAGCTCATTTCTGGCATCCAGGGTATCGGGGCTGATGGGAGCACCTTCGAAGAGCAGAGCCGACACCGTCATGTCAAAGGAAAGAATGAGAGTATCCCGCAGATGGGAAAGCCGTTCCTTTTCGGTCATGGTCTCGGGACTCGCGTCAAAGAAATAATTTCTCAGCCTCACGCAATCCTCAAAGGTACGGGACAGATCGATATAATCCGCAAGATACAGCAGTTTTTCGCACAAGGTCATCCCTCGCCGTCCCGTCGTATGCCAACGAACACAGCCGATCAGCTCCTCTGTGGCAAACGCCGGATATTTCTCGGGAATCAGCACCGCCGCTGTTCTGGCGTGAAAGGTTTTTGGAGCGTACACATCCTCCTTAGTCAGCGGTATATTCTTTTGCGCGCAGATCATCAAATGATGATCCGGGGAATATTCCTTGGTCATATCATGGAGCAACGCTGCCGCCCGGAGCATCATAATCTGATCGGGCACGTACAGTGTACCCAGTCGTTCCGCCATCCGTTCCACCTCTGCCGTATGACGAAAGCGTTTTTCGGACATGGTACGGCGAACGCCTTCTCTCAGTTCAGCAAGCATGGTCTCCGTAAAGTTACTCATCAGACTGCTCCTCTCTCAAATACAATCGGTTTTCGTGAATAAACCGTTCCACACCGGGGGGAACCAGGGAGGAAATATCCCTTCCCTCCTTTACCGCCCGACGGATCTCCGTCGACGATACGTTGATGGGATCCATCTGAACCTTTCGGAACATGACACCGTATTTTTGATAGTATTCCCCGATCTTCGCCACGATACGATTGGTAATCAAGGGATCGTTTTCCCGCCGGACGTAGATGGGATAACACATTTTGAAAATATCCTCGAAGCGGTGCCAGGTGTCAAAGGTGAGTACCATATCGGTACCGCAAAGAAGGAAAAGGCGCGTGTCGGGACGTTGCAGCTCCTTCAGCGTATCATAGGTATAGCTTTTTCCTCCCCGCCGGATCTCCATATCAGAGATCACCACCCCATCTACGCCCTCAAAGGCAAGCTCGCACATTTTCAAGCGGTACCAGGGATCGTCTGAGGAATCCACCTGTTTATGGGGAGGCAGGTAAGTGGGAATAATGAACAGGTAATCCAGCTTCATTTGCTCCATAAACGCCTTTGCCGCCGCCACGTGTCCGTTGTGAATGGGGGCAAAGGTTCCTCCGTAGATTCCCACACGGAGCATATCCATTCCGTTAATCATAGCTCGATGGTTTTATGGTTGACCGATTCACGGTACAAAATAACTTTTCTGCCGATCACGCCTACCACGTCGGCACCCGTTGCTTCAGCAATGGCATCCGCCGCCTCTCTGGGTGTTTCCACGCAGTTTTCCAACACTGTCAGTTTGATCAATTCACGGGCCTCCAATGCGTCAGAGACAGTTTTGGCAAGATTTTCACCGATGCCTCCCTTTCCGATCTGCATAATGGCAGGGATTCCATTGGCGAGTCCTCTCAGGTACGCCCGTTGCTTGGATGTTATCATGTGTTCTTTACCTCTCGTTTATTTTTTTCAGTTCTTTTGCCAAAAGGGCGATTGCCTTCCCTCGGTGTGAAATGGCGTTCTTTTCCTCTCCGTTCATTTCGGCAAAGGTCTTTCCCTCGGGCTCATAGAGGAAGAGGGGGTCATAGCCAAAGCCTCCCTCGCCCCGAAGCTCCTCCAGGATCACGCCCTCAGTCTCGCCACGCACGCAAACGTCGCGCGCCATGTCCTCCGGGAAGACGCAGGCAATGGCGCAGACAAATTTGGCGGAGCGGTCTGCTTTCCCCTTTAGCTTTTGCAGAAGGAGGGCGTTATTTGCTCCATCGTTACCGTGCCCGCCGGCATACCGTGCCGAATAGACTCCCGGCTCGCCGTCGAGAGCAGTTACCGCAAGTCCCGAATCCTCGCCGATGCTGACATACCCGCTCTTTGCCGCCGTTCTTGCCTTAATAAAGGCATTTTCCTCAAAGGTTTTACCGTTTTCCTCGATCTCTTCAAAAATCCCAGCATCATCGAGGGACAGAAGCTGCACACCGTCAATATACTTACCGAGGGTTGCCTGCCATTCGGCGATCTTATGCTGATTTCTGGATGCCAATACGATCTTCATATGTTCTCCTTGACAATCTCTCACTCAAAAAGTGCCTTCACGAATTCCTCACTGTCAAATTCCTGCATATCGTCGATCTTCTCTCCCACGCCGATAAATTTGACGGGAATTTCCAGTTCCTTTTTAATAGAAATGACAATACCGCCCTTTGCCGTACCGTCCAGCTTATTGAGGATGAGTCCGGTAATGTTTGCCGCATGTCGGAACTCCTTTGCCTGGAGAATGGCGTTCTGTCCGGTAGTAGCGTCCAGCACCAGCAAGTTCTCTCTGGCGGCATCGGGCAATTCCCGCTCGATCACACGGTTGATCTTCGCAAGCTCGTTCATAAGGTTGACCTTATTATGCAGTCGTCCTGCCGTATCGATGATCAGCACGTCCGCCTGCTTTCTCTTAGCGTAGGCAATGGCATCAAACACCACCGCCGCAGGATCGCTTCCCTCGTTCTGACGAACCAAATCCGCTCCTGATCTTTCACACCAGACCGCCAGCTGATCGATTGCCGCCGCACGGAAGGTATCTGCCGCCGCTACCACCACCTTTTTTCCGTCAGAAATCAGGCGGTTGGAGATCTTTCCGATGGAGGTGGTCTTTCCCGCTCCGTTGACCCCGATCACCAAGATCACGGCTGGTGTAGTGGACAGATCCAGAGGCTCACCCTCTCCAATCATATCACCCAAGATATTCTTGAGGGCATCGATCACCTGATCTTTTTCTTTCAAGCGACCTTCCTTTACGTCCTCCCGCAGTCTTTCCATAATATCCTCCGTGGCACTCACGCCTACGTCCGACACGATCAACAGCTCCTCCAGCTCATCGAGCAAATCCTCGTCGACCTTCACGAATGCCTTCAGCACCTCGTCGATCTGTCCAAAGATCGCGTTCTTCGTCTTGGAAAGACCCTTTTTCAATTTATCCAAAAATGCCATCCCAGTCTTCTCCCTTTTTCTTAGAAATTTCGTTTACGTCCAATTCCAGCACCTTGGAAATACCCCGTTCGGGCATGGTCACGCCGTACAGGCGGTTTGCCGCCTCCATGGTTCCTCGGCGGTGGGTAATTAGAATAAATTGTGTACCGCTGGCATATCGCTTGATATACTCGGCAAAACGCGCCACATTCACCTCATCCAACGCCGCCTCGATCTCATCCAGGATACAGAAGGGGGTTGGATTGACCTGCAAAATGGCAAAGAACAGTGCGATAGCGATGAAGGATTGCTCACCGCCGGACAGCTGTACCAGGTTCTTAATAATTTTTCCGGGAGGTGCCGCCTTGATTTCGATGCCGCTTTCCAGCACATGCTCGGGATCACTCAGTGTCAACTCCGCGGAGCCGCCGCCGAAAAGCTCCCCAAACACACGGTTGAAGTTCTCATTGATCTGATGGAAGGAATCCAAAAAGGCGGTTTCCATTTCCCCTTCCAGCTTTTGAATAATATCGCTCAGCTCGTCGCGGGAAGCCTCCAGGTCACGAATCTGTCCCGCCATATAGTCATATCTTGCCTTGACCTCTTGGTATTTATTCACCGCGTCCAGGTCCACGTTTCCCAGGACTCTCAGTTTATTGCGGCACTCGGTCTGCTTTGCCGCCGCTTCGCCGCGGCTGGCGGGATCCAGGGCGGGATAACCAAGTGCCACGGCATCAGCACGGGTCAGTTCGTGATCGTCCCATAGCTTGGATGCCAGCTTATCCTGTTCACTCCTCAGACTTGCCAGACGATTTTCATATCGAGTATACTCTTTGAAGATCAGCTCTTTTTGCTGGAGCTTTTCCCGCATCTTGGCATTAACTTCGTTCAGCTTTCGCTTAAACTCATGATTTCCCGCCTCGATCTTGGAGCGCTTTTCGTTTAGCTCGTCCAGTGCTGCCACTCCTGCTCGGTACGCTTCCCGGTTCGTGTTTCGCTCGGTTTCGTACTCCGCGATCTTTCCCTGAAATTCAGCGATTTTTTGCCGCTGTTCCTCAATTCCGCGAAGAAAATCCGCCAAACGGTTCTCGGACTCTTCTGCCAGGCGCGTCTCGGTCTCTTGGTCTTTTTTCAACTCATTCATCGAAATAATGAGGGCAGTCATGAGACTTTCAGCTTCTGCCGTTCGGTCACGGGCTTCGTTTCGCTTTACATCCATATCGGAACGGGCGGCGTTGATCTCACCGATCCGGTGAGCAAGCTGATCTCTCTGGATCAACAGCTCCTTCCGATCCTCCTCGTACTGTTCTCTGGCGCGGAGCAGGTCGCCGTAATCGGCACGAAGCTTTTCGGTCAGTGCCTCATTCGCCTCCAGCTTGGCGTTCAGCTGCTCCAGGCGGTTATTTTCCGAATCCCGCATGACCTTAATGAGGCTCAGCTTCTGATCGGCAGAGTCACGGTCATCCTCCAGGGAGGAAATCTCCTCGCTCAAGCGGGTCAGCTCACTCTCCAGCTGATTCATATTCCGAGTCAGCTCCGCGGTCTCTCTTTCCAGGCGCTTGATCTCACCGGCACGGCTGAGAATGTTACCGTTCTGGCGTACCGATCCTCCGGTAAAGGAACCTCCCACGTTGATCTGCTGACCGTCCAAGGTCACGGCTCTCACCCGATAGTGCAGACTTCTTGCCATGGAGGTAGCGTGATCCACGGTATCAAAAATCATGGTTCTGCCCAATAGGCCGGACACGATATTATCAAATTTCGGATCACTCGCCACCAGCTCGCTGGCAACCGCCACGTATCCCTCAAAGCCCATGGCTTCCCTCATCTCAGCGGTAGCTGTCTGGGGCTTCATTGAGGTAAGTGGAAAGAAGGTTGCCCGTCCCGCCTCGGCTTTTTTCAGGGCGAACATTGCCGCCTTTGCCACGCTTTCGTCCTCCACCACGATATGCTGAAGGTTGGCTCCCAGTGCCGTTTCGATGGCGGTAATGTATCGGTCCTCCACGTTGATGACCGTGGACAGGGGTCCGTAGATCTTGCCGCAGGGGGTACCAAAGCGGTCCGTGATCCCCTTCTCCTTATACTTCTTCATGACAAAACGGACACTGCCCGAATATCCCTCAAACTGCTCCTCCATGGTTTTGAAGGTATCAATTCTCTGCCTTGCCGCATCCCGGCGAAGGCGAAGTCCGGTGAGAGTCTCTGTCTGCTCGGTACGGCGGTCATAGAGGGCGGTGAGCTTTTCGTTACAGCTCTCCATCTCCTCATTTGCCCGTGCCGTGGTTTGGTCATAGTCCTCTACCGTTTGCCGTATTCTGTCGCACTGCTCCTTCATCTGTCTCGACTGCTCTTCATAGCCCTCGATCTCCCGAAGCACCGCCGCGTTTTTATCACTGTCGGTGGTACGGGAATTTTCAATAAAGGTAATACGGGCTTCCACTCCCGCCGCCTCGGACTCCAGGACTCGGATATCTGAAAGAGCTCGGTCAACATCAAAGTCCAGCGCTCTCGCGACTGCCGCGGCTTGCTCTCTTCTCTCCCGAGCCTGCTCATGCTCGGCTTCCTTTAGGCGCAACGCCTCCGCAAGCTCCGCCATTTTGGCACTTCTCGTCTCTGCCGCCTTTTCCTCATTTTCCACGGAACGGCGCGCCGATTCCATAGCACCCTCTGCGGCGGCAATCATTTCGCCCGTATGTAGGATCTTCGTTTCGGTAATACGGTATTCGCTATCCAGGGTATGGTTACGCTCGGTCTGCTCCCGAATCTGCACCAGCAAATTCTCCGACTCGGTCTCTCCCGATTGAGAGATCTCAAACAGCCGGTCATTCTGCACCTCCAGTGCCTTCACCGCGTCGTCGGCATTTTGAAGGTCAAATTCCGCATTGCGGAATTCCTCCTCGCAACGGGTCAGGTCGCCGCGAAGCTTTTCGGTATCGTAAAGCCAGAGCTGTACGTCCACCCGTTTTTTTGTTTCCAGCAGTTCAATTGCCTTCTTCGCCTTCTCAGCTTCCTTTTCCAGGGGTCCTACCTGCGCCGAGACCTCGGCAAACACGTCGTTGATACGGGTCATATTATCCTCGGTTGCGGCAAGCCGGCGTTCGGTCTCACTCTTCTTATGGCGGTATTTCGCGATTCCGGAGGCATCCTCGAAGATACTGCGGCGCTCGTCGCTCTTTCTGGAAATGATCTCCGCGATCTTTCCCTGTCCGATGATGGAATAGCCGTCCCGTCCCACGCCGGTATTCATGAACATCTCATAGATATCCTTCAAGCGAACCGCACGGCGGTTAATAAAATATTCGCTCTCGCCCGAGCGGTAGTAACGGCGTGTGACGGTCACCTCGTCATAGGGGCAATCCAAGCGTCCCAGCATTCCGGAGTTATCGAAGGTCACAGACACCTCCGCGTAGCCCATAGGGCGGCGGCTATCGGCTCCGCCGAATATAATATCCTCCATTTTGGTTCCTCGAATACTCTTGGAGGACACCTCTCCCAGCACCCATTTCATGGCGTCGGAAATATTGGATTTCCCGCTTCCGTTGGGACCCACGATCACCGTGGAGCCGCCCTCGAAGGTCAGCTTGGTCTTATCCGGAAAGGACTTAAAGCCCTGCAATTCCAAAGATTTCAGATACACGATGTTTCTCCTTCCTATGGTCGGTTCACTTCCTACAATATACCAATATAATATTATACCCGATTTTTCTCAAATTTTCAAGCACTTTTCCGTCTGCCAAGCCACATTTTTCATAATTTTTTTCAAAAATTTGTATCATTTGGAGAAATTTCTTCTCCAAGGGGAGGTGAGGGACAAGAAAAACGCTTTTTATTCTTGACAAACGACAGCGGCGGGAGTATAATAAAAGCCGACATCATTCGACGGGCGGCGACGTCCGCGAAAATAAAAGACGGGAGACGTTATGAAAAAGTTTTTTGGCGAATTCAAAAAATTCATTACCCGCGGCAATGTTCTTGACATGGCTGTCGGTGTTATCGTTGGTAGTTCCTTCACGGCAATTGTCAACGGTCTGAGCAACAATATTCTCAAGCCTCTGATCAACTGGCTGTTGGTCCTGATCTTTGGAAAGGACAGCCTCAGCGAGGTATACACGGTATTGCAGGCTGTGTACGACGACACGGGGGCTCTTGATCTGAAGGAATCCATTTACATTGACTGGGGCGCGTTCATCAACGCCGTCATCAACTTCCTGCTCATTGCCTTTGTTCTCTTCTGCATTGTAAAGATTCTGAACAAGTTCCGTGAGGGAAACATGGAGTTCGCGAACGGGCTGATCTCCGCGAAGAAGCAAAAGAAGGCAGACCACAAGGAAATGAAGGCGAAGGGTATCAAGCGTTCGGACAAGGCGGCGATTGCGGCATTCTACGCGGCGAAGGAGCAGGCGGCGGCTGATGCTAAGGCGGCGGAAGAAGCGGCGGCAAAGGCGGCTGAGGAAGCGGCTCGCTTGGAAAAGGAAGCCAATCCCAGCGCGGAGGATCTGCTCAAGGAGATCCGTGATCTGTTGAAGAGCAAGACGTAAGAAACATTGAAGAAGCATTGAAAACATAGAAAAGCATCACTTACCGAGAGGTCTGTGATGCTTTTTTGATATGAGTAAATTTCCCTTTTTTCCTTCAATATCGTAGCTTTCGTAAATAAAAATCCGTAAAAATCTGAGTAAAAGCCTTGAAAAAGGAGAGAAACTATGATAATATATAAGTGACGGTACAAAAACTCCAAAGAAAAGGAGATTGGATTATGAAGGTTTTTTGGGACTACGGACCGGACCTGGTGGTGGAATTGGGTTACCCTGTCATTACCCCCGATCAAGATGTTACCCTGTTTCATTTGCATCCTCAGTATGAGGTATTTTGGTTTTTTGAGCCGGCAAAATGCTCCACGATCATTAACGGTAGATATATTGAGACTGATTACCCCATGGCAATCATCACGTCCCCCTATTGCATGCACTTTACCTACTTTCTGTCCTCCTCTTATACCAAAATAAACCGAAACGTCCTGTATTTTGACGATCAGTATATTCGGGACATGGGAGCGGACGCGGTGCCCATTAAGGATATTTTGGGAAACAGCCAGGCGGTGATCTTGAATCTCAATCAGTGTGAGCCCCTGTTTCACCGGGTAAGCCGCGATCTGGTGGATATGACGGGACGGTTTTCCGGTGCTCGGGTGGCAACCACGAACCAAAGAATGTTGTCGGCGGTGGTAGTCAGCCTGTTGCATGAATATAGCCGCCGCCCCGACGTGGGCTTCCGCATCAGCCAAAAACACTACATTTCAGAGGTCATGCTTTACATGGTCAGAAACCTGGAGCAAAACCTGGTGATTCCCGAAATCGCGGATCGCTTTTTTGTCAGCCGCGATAAACTGTGCCGGGATTTCCGTACCCACGTGCAGATGAGCATCGGAGATTTTATCGGACTCGCCAGATTGAACCTGGCAAAGAATTACTTATTGGATAACGATATGACCATCAAGCAGATCGCCCCAAAATGCGGATTTGATAATGATATCTACTTTTACTCCTTCTTCAAGAGACATACGGGAATGACCCCCAAGGAATACGTGAAGCTGGCGGAAGAGCGAAAGGCAAAAATGCATAAATTATACGGATAAAAATTGTAAAATTTCATCATGCCGTAAATAAATTTCAACAAACATGAGCCAGAAACAAAGTTTTTGGCTCTATTTTTATGCAAAAAAGAATTGAATTATGGAAAATGTTGTGCTATAATGATAATTGACTCCAAAAGAGTCATTCTATTATGTCCCGTGCCGGACTTTAGGCACGAAAAAAACAATCAGAAAGGTCCCTGCCCAAGGAAGGCAGGGAGGAAAGGAACAGTATGAAAAAAATTTTATCAGCGGTACTGGCGCTGGTAATGGTACTTGCTACCTTTACCATGCTGGTGCCCAGCGTAGCGGCAACCACGTCCGCGACTGCTTACGAGCAGGATTTTGACAGTCTTAACTTGGCTACAGGTGCTGACGCGGCAACCGTTTTAAGCGCAATTGGTTGGTCAGCGAGCTCGACAAATGCGGCTAATGCTCCTGAGGTGATTGTGGATCCTACGGATGCGAACAACTATGTGATACATTTGGAAACCGAAGCGAGCAAAGCAGGAAAATATGCTGTGATAAACGATACCACTCTAAGTGATGGCTTTGTTATTACCTATGAGTTTAAGTTTGTTGACACCGATACTGCTAATGAGTTTGTCGGCTTTATGGGCAATGCCGGTAACTATGGTGCATATACCTGGCACGCACGGTTTTATGCAAACGGCACTCTGATGAACACTTACAAAAATCAAAGCAGCTTCCCTGCAGACCAAAATAGTGGAGCGGAGTCCTTTGATGCTTCCGCCGGTTGGTATACCGTTCGCATTGAAGGAAGCCAAGAGAAGGGTATTCAAATTTGGGCACATCAAGGTAAGAAGGATTCCGTTCCCCAGAATTTGAACGAGTGGAGCGTACGCAGTAGCTACACGGCAGCCGAATTGACTGCTGCTACGGCTCTTCAAAGCTTTATGACCGGTAACATTGGTTTCTGGATGGGCTTCGATGTTAACATTTATCTTGACAGCATTACGATCGCTGAGCTTCCCACGACCACTGAGGAATTCCCTGCGGCTTACGGTGTTCAGACCGGTACTATTTCGGTAAATACCGAAAGTAAGAACAGCGTTCGTTTGCTCGGCTTGATCGACAACGAGATATTCGGCAGGGCAGATGCGGTCGGCTTCAGAGTCACCATGACCAAGGCAGGCGCGGAACCTGTTACCAAGGACATTTTCTGCAATTACGTTTACAGCAGCATTACTGAGTGGGGAACCGATACGCCCACCCAGCCTTCGGAGATGAAGAGTGGCGCGTCCCACATCTATGCTCTGCATATTCATAGCTTGACCGAGGACGTAACCATTAACTTTACGGCTATTTACAGAGTTGGCGGAGATAACGGATCGGTCTATGAGGGTACTGCCTCAAGTACCGTACAGTATACAGCCTCCAGCAATACGGTTGCTGTCGTATCTGAATAAGTAAAGGAGGACGATGAAATGAAAAAATATACTACACCTGAAATTGAAATGATTGTTCTCCAGTCCGCTGATTGTATTACCTTTAACTCCGGTGATTACAGCAACAGTGAACAGTTGGATACGCTGGACTTCGGCACCTTCTTCGGTACTCAGAACTGAGAGTAAAGGAATTTTCCGCGTAACCTTGTGACATAATAGAAGACTTGCCCGCCATCCTCGGATGGCGGGCAATGTTTTTTGTAAAAGAAAACTATGCGAATAGTGGCGTGGCTCAAAGGGGGCTATGCCCGAAAATGAAATACCACTCGCTTTAAAAAAATACAAGGCGAAAGCGTTTCGCTTTCGCCTTGTATTTTGGGTTAGATCTTCTCTTTAACCTTGGATGCCTTACCAACTCTGTCGCGCAGGTAGTAGAGCTTTGCTCTTCTAACCTTACCGGAGCGGATAATGTCAACCTGTTCTACGTTGGGAGAGTGGATCGGGAAGGTCTTCTCAATTCCACAGCCGTAGGACACGCGTCTTACGGTGAAGGTCTCGGAAATTCCGCCGCCATGCTTCGCGATTACGGTTCCCTCGAACATCTGGATTCTCTCACGGGTTCCTTCCTTGATCTTGTTGTGCACACGAATGGTGTCACCAATGTTGATTTCCGGTACTTCGGTCTTCAACTGCTCGTTTGTAAAAGCCTGAATCAAATTCATTTGTCAGTCCTCCTTTAAGATCCGGGTATTCATGCAGAGCGTCGCAGCGGACTACCCTTCTATTCTCATGTCTTTCGACACACACGCATGATATTATATCACATTTTTTTCGGCTTTGCAAGCCTTTTTTGAAAGTTTTTCCGATTTTTTATTCTTTTTCTTCCCTTTTTTCCCGTTTTTGACCGATGACCCGCCGTACCAGGTGCCAGAACGTAAGAAAGATCCCTTTTCCGTTAAAGACCAGCATAAAGACAAGGATCGCCAGCTGGATCCAGCGCCAATGGCGCACCGCCTGTATCATCACTGCCGTTTGGAGCAACAGGACACCCCCATTGACAATGACCCGCAGGTGACGCATGGGAAAAGAGAGGTAATGCGCAGTATCGTAGGCTCGGGTCACGTAGACCGCAAGGTAGCTAATAAAGGTTGCTACCGCCGCGCCCATGGCACCGTGGGAGGGAATCAGGACGAAGTTAAGCACCACGTTGATCACGGCTCCCGCAAGGGCTGTCAGCATGGACAGCGTACTTTTCTTTTTCAGAAAGTAGACGCTTCCCAGGAAGGACACCAGGGTGGAAAAGACCATTGCCATGGTGAGCATGGGAACGTACTGCCAGGAGGCGTAATAGGAGTCGGACAGCAGGATTCTTGTGAAGATCTTTGCCCCTGCCACCAGCACCGACGCACCCATGAACATGACACTCATGAAATTGACGTACACCGTACCGAAGAAGCTACTTTTCTCCTCTTCCCCGGCATCCTTCACCGTGGAAAAGTGCCATGCTTCCACAAACACGCCGCTGACAAGGGTCAAGAGCGTGGGCAATTTATATGCCGCGGCGTACAAGCCGTTGGTTGCCTCTCCGCAATACGCCGCCACCACATAGCGGTCAGACACCGAAGTAATGAGCCACAAAACCGTGGTGGGAATATAGGGAACGCTGAATTTCAGCATATCCCGTGCCGTTTGCTTATCCGCCAGCCGCCAGGACAGGTCGCGGTAGAGTCTTGCCGCCACGAATAGGACGATTGCCATGGTAAAGTCCGCAATCACCACGGACAGGACGTATCCTGTACTGCCCATGTCAAAGACCAGGAGAAACAGGACGTTGAGCAGAACGGTAAGCATGGTATTCACGATTCCCTGGACAGCAAAAAGCGTAGTTTTTCCCAGGGCGCGGATATAATTCGCGAACGCGGCGTGAAGGTTTGCCGCAATCACGTAGAGTGTGATGAGCAACAGATAGCCGCTGAGCAGATCAAAGAGGCGAAGGAGCTGGATCACGCCGCACAGGAGGGCACTTCCCGCAAGGAGAATCGCCATGCCGGTGGACAGGATCCTTTTCTTACTTTCGCCGTCTGCCGCGGCATCCAGCGTAAAGCGGAAGATTCCGTCGCAGATCCCCACCGCCGCCAAGGGCATCAGCAGATTCGCTGTTTGGGAGATCAAATCTGCTGTGCCAAACTCCGCTGTGGACAGTATGCCGGTATAAAACGGCATAAGCAGAAGGACAAGTACCTTTGATGCAAAGGTACCCGCCCCTAAAATTGCCGTATTCGACATCAACCGCTTGTATTTTCCCATCATTTAGTCGCAGTTTTCCCAGTTATGGTACACGTTGATCACGTCATCGTCGTCTTCCAATTTTTCAATGAGGAGCCCCATGAACTTGAGGTCTTCTTCGCTCTCCAGCGTGACGTAATTGGAAGGAATCTTACTCTTTTCGGCGGAAAGAATTTCATATCCCGCCTCCTTGAGTGCCTCCTGAATGGCGAAGAGATCATCCGGAACGGTGTAGATCTCGAAGACCTCTCCCTCAGCGGCAAAGTCCTCCGCGCCTGCCTCCAGCGCCGTTTCCATAAGCTTATCCTCGTCTACGTCGCCGTCCTCATTATTGACCACGATCACGCCCTTATCCTCAAACAGGTAGCTAACGCAACCCGTCTGTCCCATATTGCCGTGATACTTTGCGAAGTAAGCGCGGACGTTTCCGGCTGTGCGGTTTCGGTTATCGGTTGTGGTCTCCACGATCACGGCGATGCCCGCCGGTCCGTAGCCCTCATACACGATCTCCTCGTAGGTCTCGGAGGTGCTCCCCAGCGCCTTTTTTATGGTACGCTCGATATTTTCATTGGGTACGTTATTGGATTTTGCCTTCAAAATCAGGTCACGAAGCTTGGAATTGGAGGCGGGATCTCCGCCGCCCTCCTTGACCGCGATGGTCAGCTCCTTCCCGATCTTGGTGAAAATTTTGGCTCTCTGCGCGTCGGTTTTTTCTTTTTTGTGCTTGATATTCGCCCATTTACTATGTCCGGACATGTTATTACCTCTTTATTCTCAAATAAAATTCATTTTCTCTGTCAGATCTTTTCCGTCTTTGCCAGGCAGATCAGATCGAAAGCGTTACCAAGGACGGTCTTTGCCGCATCGGTAAGAATGAGACGGGTCTGCTTCACAGCCTCGTTCTCGGCTCCCAGGATGGAGCAGTTATGGTAGAAGCGATTATACACGCCTGCCAAATCCAGGATGTAGCGGGTAATGACCGAGGGTTCGTAGGAATCGATTGCCTCCAGGACGGTCTCCTCAAAGCGGGAAATCGTTTTGATCAGGTCTACCTCCTCCTGTGCGGTAACGGAAAGGGCACCCTTTCGGTCATAGCTTCCCGACTTCGCCAGCACCGAACAGGTACGGGCATAGGTATACTGCACATAGGGTCCGGTATTTCCGTCGAAGCTGAGGGCATCCTCCATAATGAAGTTAATATCCCGAATTCGGTTATTGGAGAGGTAGTAGAACACAATGGCACCCACGCCAACCGCCTCGGCAATCTTGTCTTTATCCGCAAGCTCGGGGTTCTTTTCCTCCATAATGGCGGCTACCTTATCAATAGCCAATCCAAACAGATCCCGCAGCAGAATCACGTTACCCGTACGGGTTGCCAGCTTCGCGCCGTTAATACTAACGGTTCCATAGGGAACGTGAACCAGCTGGTCCGCCCAATCGTAGCCCATCAGCTCTACCACCTTGAACCACTGGGCAAAATGCAGGCTCTGTCCCGCGCTGGTCACATAGATGGCTTTATCGAAGCCGTAGGTCTCCTTTCTGTCTACCGCCGCCGCAATATCACGGGTGGGGTAGAGAGAAGAGCCGTCTCGCTTCAAAATCAGGCAGGGAGGCATGCCATACGCTTCCAGGTCGACGATAGACGCGCCGTCGTCCAGCTTCAACAGGTTGGTATCCCGCAGCTTCTGAACCTGCGCCGGCATTTTATCGGTATAATAGGACTCGCCTCGGTAGCTATCAAAGGTAATTCCCAGCTGACGGTAAATCTCCTCGTTTGCCTTCAAGGACATCTCCACCAACCACTTCCACAGTGTCAGATTTTCTTTGTCTCCCTGTTCCATTTTCAAGAACTCGGCTCTTGCCTCATCCGCAAGGGCAGGATCGGCAGGAATTCCTTTTTCTTCGTTTCCCGAAATGGCATTGTTGATGCGAACATACAGATCCACCAGAGCGTCCACGCCGCCCTGTTCCACCGTTTCCCGATCTCCCCACTTTTTATACGCCACGATCAGCTTGCCAAACTGAGTTCCCCAGTCGCCAACGTAGTTAATTCCCACGCAACGGTAGCCGGCAAACTCATGAAGCTTTTTGAGAGAGTGTCCGATGACCGTGGTTCCCAGGTGTCCGATATGAAAGGGCTTTGCCAGGTTGGGGGAGGAGTAATCCAGCACTACCGTCTTTCCCTCTCCAAGATCAGGGGCACCGTAGCGGCTCCCCTTGGAAATCACTTGGGGGATGACTCGCTCCGCCAGCTCAGATCCGTTGAGAAAAATATTCAAGTATCCGTTCACTGCTTCCACGCGGGATACCACATCCAGCGTCAGCTTTGCCGAAAGCTCCGAAGCGATCTTTACGGGTGCGCTTCGCAACAGCTTACTCAGCTTAAAGCAAGGGAGCGCCAGGTCACCCATTTTAGCGTCCGGCGGATACTCCAGCATGGATTCCACGGTTTTCGCGTCCAATCCCGCATCGGGCTTGATTGCGCTCACTACCTCAGCCACGGCTTGTCCAATGATCTTTTTAATTTCAAGCATAGTTCACCTCTGTCGGATCTCCGACTCTTGATTTTTTACAATAACTTTTTTATTATACACCTTTTCCCCTTCTTTTTCAAGGGATTCCGGGAAAAAGTACGTTTTTTTCATGTTTTCAAGCAGTTTTTTATACTGTTAGCTCGGCAGTGTGGGCATTTAAATAGCCCAACAGGCTCTCTCGGTCTACCAAAAGCTGAATTCCCCGAATCCCCGCGCTGACCGTAATGGTCTTCTGATCCTCCGCGCTTCGGTCAAAATAGGTGGGAAAGCTTTTTTTCATTCCAATGGGAGAGCACCCCCCGCGGATATAGCCGGTGAGTCCCAGCAACTCCTTAACATGAACCGGCTCCACCTTTTTATTTCCCGTTACCGCCGCCGCTCGCTTCAAGTCGATCTCACGGTGGCAAGGGATACAGAAAACCAAATACCCTGTTTTATCCCCTCGGGTCACGATGGTCTTGAAGCACTGCTCATAGGGAATTCCGATCTGATCGGCGATGTGGACACCGGACAAATCGTTTTCATTCACCTCATAGGTACAGGGGGTATATGGGATCTTCGCCGCGTCCAAGCGGCGCATAGCATTGGTTTTCGTCATCCGTACTGTTCTCCTTCGGCGATCATTTCCCGTGCCGCCCGACGCTGTGCCTCCGTAATTTCTATTCCGCCCAGGATCCGCGCGATCTCCTCCACTCTTCCCTCTTCGTCAAGCTCTCTGAGGGAGGTCTGCACCCGTCCGTCAACCTCCTGCTTGGAAATATACAGGTGGTGGTGTGCCAGAGAGGCGATCTGCGCCGAGTGAGTCACGCAAAGCACCTGGGTGTCTCTACCGATCTCTTTCAGCTTCATTCCAACCTTTCGGGAGGTCTTTCCGGAAATACCCGTGTCGATCTCGTCAAAAATCACGGAATGAACGCCGTCGCAGGTATTGAGTATATTTTTCAAGGACAGCATGATTCTCGCCAATTCTCCGCCGGAGGCAATTTTCGCCAAGGGCAACAGGGGATCTCCGGGATTGGTGGAGATCAAAAATTCCACTCGATCCCGTCCTGTGGCGCAGAAGTCGTCGGTAGGCTTCATCTCCACCTCAAACCGAACCTTTGGCATATCCAAAAAGGTCAAATTTTCGGTCACCGCTCCCGTTAAGCCCTTTGCCGCTCTTCGGCGGAAGTGGCTGAGAGAATCGGAAAGCCGTTTTGCCTCGGCTTCTGTCCGTTTCAGCTTTTCAGTCAGATCTTCGATCCGGTCATCGGCGTTTTCAATAGTTAGGAGCTCCGCGGCAATCTTTTCCCGATACGCCAGAATCTCCTCCACCGTATTTCCGTATTTTCGTTTCAGTTTTGTTATGGCATCCAGACGCGCCTCCGCGCGATCCAGTTTTGCCAGGGCATCCTCACCGTCAAAATCCGCAAGCTCGGACACCGATGAGGCAATATCCTCCAGCTCATACCGAACGTCATACAGACGGCTTGCCAGCTCCTCCGCCTCGGGCAGAGCGTCGGAAACCGTCTCCATTGCCGCGGCGGCTCGGTCAGAAAGGTAGATTGCTCCTCTTCCCTTTTCTCCGCCCTGCAGTGCCTTTTCCACCAGTGCCACACACTGCTGGATTCGTTCCAGACTTTGAAGCCTCTTAGTCAGCTCGGTAAGTGCCTCCTCTTCTCCTTTTTTCAGCTTGACACCGTCGATCTCTGCCAATTGATAGCGCAGGGATTCTTCCATGCGCGTTCGCTCTCGGGCATCCCTTCGCAAGGAGTCGATCTCCGCGCGACAATGAAGGATCTCTTTATAGACCTCATAGTATTCCTTTTGCAGTTCTCCACAGCCTCCGTAGGCATCCAACAGCTCTACGTGCTTTCCCGGATCCAGCAATTGCTGATTATCGTTTTGCCCGTGGATATTGAAGAGTGTTCCCGCAATCTCACGGAGCACCGACAAGGGAATCGCGCGTCCGTTCAAGCGTGCCGAGGAGCTGCTTCTGGTCACGGTACGGGAAAGCATCAAGCTTCCCTCTTCCGCAGAAAAGCCCAACTCACCAAGCAGGGAGACCGTACGCTCCGACAATCCGCCGAACATGGCGGACACCTCGCAGCGATCCTCGCCCATTCGGATCAGCTCTCGATCTGCCCGTCCGCCCAACAGCAGGTTCAAGCTATCAATGATGATAGATTTACCCGCTCCGGTTTCGCCGGAAAGCACCGTCATTCCCGGACAGAAATCCACGTCCAGCCGCTTTATCACCGCGATATTTTCAATATGCAACGCTTCAATCATTCCGGCTCCCTCTCTCTTACCGATTATTTTCCTCTTTATCAGAAGGTCTTCATCAATTCACGAATCTTTTCGCTGATCTCCGCGGAACATTCCTCTCCTCTGGTTACCAGGATAATGGTATCGTCCCCCGCTACGCATCCCAGAATGTTATGCATATTGAGAGAATCTACTGCCGATGCCACCGCCTGAGCCATACCGGGATAGGTCTTGATCACCACATTATTCATGGAGTAATCTACCATGGTAATGGAGTCCACCATTACGCTATTCAGCTTCACATTCCCTGTATTGGTTCGCCCGGGATTGATACAGTACCGATAATTTCCTCGGGCAGTCAGTGCCTTGGTCAGCTTCAATTCCTTCAGATCTCGGGATACCGTTGCCTGGGTAACCATATATCCCTCTGCACGCAAGCGCTCCATCATTTCCTCCTGGGTCTCGATCTCATATTTGGCAACCAGCTCCAGGATCCTGTTTTGTCTTTCCGATTTCATATTTTTCTTCCTATTCCTTCGGTTTGATTCTCACATGAATTTTTTCATTCGAATTTTCGAGTAAAAGCTTTCTTCCTTGACGCGAAGCAATTTTATTTTCATATCCGAACGAGTGATATACACTGTATCTCCAAAGTAAAGGTCTACTGTCGTTCTTCCGTCCATGGTCAGATGAAGCACCTTCTCCCGATTGCAGATGTTTTTGATTCTTAATTCCGCTGTATCGGGAAAGACCAGGGGTCTTGCCAGCAGTGAATGAGAGCAAATGGGAGTAACACAGAAGCAGGAAAGCTTGGGATCCACAATGGGACCTCCCGCCGACAGCGAATAGGCGGTTGAGCCTGTGGGAGTAGCGATGACCAAACCGTCGGCGCGGTAAGTATAGATCAATTCTTCTCCGTCGGAGAGCTGAAGGTCCACGATCCTCGCCGCTGTTCCGTTGGTGATCGCCGCCTCGTTCAACGCGTAGGAGGAGAATTTGCTCTGTCCTCTTACCGAGCGAACCTCGGCTTGCAAAAGCGTACGTTCATCGATGGTATAGGCACCGTCGAACACCCGATCCAGCAAGGAGAGCTCATCCATCTCCAGCTCGGTCATGTATCCCACCCGTCCCATATTGATTCCGAGAATGGGGATCCCCGCCGGAGCCGCTCGCCTTGCCGCATCCAGCATCGCTCCGTCCCCTCCTAAAACCACCACAAGCTCGGCATCCCGATAGATGCTATCGGGGGACACGTAGGAAAATTCCTTCCGATGGCTCTGGTTACGGAAGATCCGCTCCTTATAGGTTGCCGGGATCAATACCGTATCCACCCTCTGAACCAGCCGTTCCGCAACCCGCATTGCCGCGGAAAGCTTCTCCGAAATATTAAAATTTGTAATAAGCGCTACCGTTTTCAAGGGCAATTCCGCCTTTCTTCGTTTTCGTCGGTTACTGTGCCGTCAAGCGGCGAAGGCTTTGATCATCTATCCGAAGCATCGGACAAAACCGTTTGACAAAATAAGCCAAATATTCTTTATTTCCGTCTCCTCCCTCAATAGGGGAACGGATCAGCCCCAGACAGTCAAAGCCCTCTGACAGGGCGCACTCCAGCACCCGTTTTACCGCCAAGTAACGGTAAGCACCGTTATGCACCACCCCGTTTTTCCCCAAGGCGTTTTTCCCCGCCTCAAACTGGGGCTTGATCAAGCTGATAAATTCGCCTCCGTCCTTCAGAACCGAGGCGATATTGGGAATCAGGTAGGTTTGGGAAATAAAAGAAACGTCCGTCACGGCAAGGTCACAGAGTCCCTCTGTGATCTCGGGGGTTAACATACGGGCATTAAAGTGCTCCACCGATTTGACCCTGGGATCGCTGAGAAGAGACTCGTGCAACTGTCCAATCCCCGAATCTACCGAGATCACCCTGGCGGCTCCCCGCTTGAGCAAGCAATCAGTAAAGCCACCGGTGGAGGCACCCACATCTACCGCCTTCTTGCGATTGGTTGTGACGCGAAACGCGTCCAGAGCCGCTTCCAGTTTCATGCCGCCCCGACTCACGTATTTGAAAACAGGCTCGATCTCCACCCGGTGGGGAATATTCTCATTTACGGGGAGGGAGGATTTTTTTACCGTTACTCCGTCAATCCGAACCGCCTCCGCGTCAATGAGATCCTGTGCTTTCTTCCGGCTTGCCGTATGTCCGAACGCGGTCAAATACACGTCGGCTCTCATAAGACACCCAGGACCCACCCGTACAGCAGGGCGGTAACAATTCCCACCAATGCTCCCACAAGAACCTGGAAGGGAGTGTGTCCCACCAGCTCCTTCAAGCCTGTGTTGATATCCTCGGTCTTCCCCGAAAACAGTTCTTTCGTGATACGGTTGAGAATCTTTGCCTGCTCTCCCGTCTCATATCGAACACCAAAGGCATCATTCATAACGATCATAGACAGGATGGCGGAAATGGCAAACGCCGCTGAACCCACGCCATACTGCACCGCAGAGGCGGTGGTCAGTGCCAAGACCGTAGAGGAGTGGGAGCTTGGCATTCCACCGTTGGAAAACATATGCAATATATTAAATCCCTTTCCGCTGAAGGCTCCCGTAAAAATCTTCATAAACTGGGCGATCAGCCAGCCCAAAACTGCGCTGATCAATAAGTAATTTCCAAAAAACGCTTTTACTTGTTCCACTTTTCTTTTCCGTTTTCTTTTTTTGTATTGTCCTTTTTATTTTCCGTCAATAGGTGCGATCCACCAAGTATGCCGCAAGATCGGTCAGCGTCGCGGAGGTTTCCCAATCGGACAATGCTGACACCGCTTCCGCCGTGAGGTTTTGCGCATATTTCTTGGCATCCTCCGCGTTAAAGTAGGTCATAAAGGTTGTCTTATTGTGTGAGGAATCGGTTTTCAGATTCTTTCCGATGGTATCCTCTTCTCCGCTTTCATCCAAAATATCATCGATGACTTGATAGGTAATTCCTACCTTCTTCGCGTACTCCCTTGCCGCCTTTGCCTCCGGTGTATCCACAGAGTAACCTGCCGCCAGGCAGCCAAGCAAGGCGGAACATTCCATCAACGCCGCCGTTTTCATGGAGTGAAGACGGATCAGCTGCTCAAAGCTAAGCTGCTCGGTCTCGCCGTGCAGATCCATGATCTGACCTCCGATCATCCCACGGTCCCCTGCCGCCGATGCCAACAGGCGCACCGCCTCGGCATTTTGCTCGGCGGTTGCGTGCGGATTGGTAGCGGCAACCAAAAAGGCTTTCGTCAGAAGAGCGTCTCCCGCCAGAAGTGCGGTGGCGTAACCGAACTGTTTATGGTTTGCCGGCTTTCCCCGACGGATATCGTCATCATCCATGCAGGGAAGATCATCGTGAATCAATGAATAGGTATGAATCATTTCCAAGGCACAGGCATATGGCATGGAGGCATCCAAATCCCCGCCCAGGGAACGGCAAAACTCGTTCACGAGGAAGGTACGGATCCGCTTTCCGCCTCCCAGCAGAGAATACGCCTCCGCGTCAAACAGCTTTTGCAGGTCCTCGTCTTTCTCTTCGAAGGTAGCAGCCAGTACCTCCTCTGTACGTGCGGCATTTTCCAGTACCTTCTGTCCCAGTTCTTTCAGTTTCGTTTCCATGACGGTTCTCCTTTTCATTCCTTTGTCATTTTGTTTTCATGGGCAAATGGCTCTTGGGTAATTTCCCCGTCGGGACTGATCTTTAATATTTCAATCGTTCGTCTGGCATCCTCCAGCTTTCGGTTACACAGAGACACCAAGCGTACACCCTCTTGATATAGCTTCAGCGCCTCCTCCAGGTCTGTATTTTCCCGGTCCAGCGCCGAAACCACCTCATCCAAGCGGCGCATTGCCTCTTCCAGCTTCACATCCTCCGCCCCGTTCATTTCGGTGATTGTTTTCTTCTTAGGGGTCTTTGCTTCCGTCATACAGATCCTCCTTGATCGGATTCTTCATAGATTGCGAGAATATTGGCATCGGCTTCGCCGTCTCGCAACAAGAGGCGAACCGTTTCTCCTTGGTACAGCTTTGTCACGGAGGAAACCACTCTTCCCTCCCCATCCCGAACGGCACTGTAGCCCCGCCGCAGGGTTGCCAGGGGGCTCAGGGCATGAAGCTTTTGAAGTGCCGTATCGAACCGCGCCTCTTCCCGATGAAAGATCGCTTCCAAGGAGTTGGTCAAGCTCTCCGTTTTTTGCGAGAGGGTCTGTCTGACACGCTCCAACCGTCCATCGGGAGACAGATAGGTCAGAGCCCTTTCCCTCTCCGTCAACTGTTTATGAGCGTAATTTACCAACTGAAGCACGCTCTTTTCTATTCGTTCGTCGGCTTGCTTCACCCAAGCAGCAAGCACCCCTCGATCGGGAAGTGCCAGCTCTGCCGCCGCGGAGGGTGTTGGGGCACGGCAATCCGCCGCAAAGTCGCACAGGGTAAAGTCGGTTTCATGCCCCACCGCCGAGATCACGGGAATAACAGAGTCCGCCACCGCCCGTACCAGGGCTTCGTCGTTAAACGCCCACAGGTCCTCCATGGATCCTCCGCCCCGTCCCAAGATAATAACATCACAGGCTTCCGCGGCATTGAGGTACGCCAGTCCGGCGCAGAGATTTTCCGGTGCCTCCGCTCCCTGCACCAAAGAGGGGTAGATCAGGATATTTGCCTGAGGGTACCGTCTGCCGGTAATATTCAAAATATCTCGGATCGCAGCCCCGGTAGGTGCTGTAATGACTCCCACACACTGAGGAAACTTAGGCAAGGGCTTCTTTCGCTCAGGAGCAAACAGACCTTCTCTGGTCAGTGCTTCCTTCAATCGTTCGTACGCCATCATCATGGCTCCGATCCCGTCGGCTACCATGGTGCGGACGTACAGCTGCACCCGTCCGCTTTTTTCGTAGACATCTATGCTACCGTACGCCACCACTCTCATTCCGTCAGCCGGACGAAAGCCCATGCGCACAGCGTCTCCCCGAAACATGACCGCAGAAAGCTCCGCGCCCTCGTCCTTCAAGGTAAAATACAGGTGCCCACTGGAATGGGCTTTAAAGTTGGAGATCTCTCCCCGGATTGCCACAGCGGAGAGCACTTCGTCCTGTTTGAGCAGGGATTTGATATATCGGTTGACATCGGTAACGGTCAGAGCCGGCAAACCCGAGCCTTCTTTCATGGCTCTCCTCCTATCGTTTCATTCTCAATTCATTTCTCGAAGGCGTACCGCCCTCGACAAAGCAAGACGATTCCAGCAGCGTTGTCCGCCGAAAACTCTGGCTCAGCAAAGTATGCGTCAAAATGTCGGAGCAACTCTCCTCGCATCAGACGATTGGACATAACCCCGCCCGCAAACAGCACGGGCATGGTTCCGTATGTCTCCATGGTCTGCTCTCCCATTCGAATCAGCGTTCTCCCGATAAAATCAAAGACGAACGCCGCTACGGCAGAAGCGTCTCCGGTCTCATTCCGCAATCGAAGGGCAATATTCTCTACCCCCGACAGGCTGCACCGTCCGTTCCTTACGCAAACGGGATGGCGGTAAGGTGTTCCCTCATAGGATGCCGCCAGCGACTCCAGTTCTCTTCCGCAGGGGAAGGAGAGCCCCAGCGACACACCGACCCGATCAATTACCTGACCCGCATTGATATCCTCCGTCTCTCCCACCAATGTCACCGAAAAATCAGCACCCTTTGGTTGAACCAACAACATCTCCGTCGTACCGCCAGATACGTGAAAGGCAAGAAAGGGTTGCTTCATCAAGCGCGAGATCTGTCCCGCGGAATACAGTGCCGCCATAACGTGACCGTTCTGATGGGAAAACTCATAAAGTGGCAGATTTCTCGCGGCTGCGAAGGAGTGTGCCGCGCTGACCCCTGCCAAAAAGCAGGGCATGTAGGAATCCTTTACATCCCGGGGTCTTGCGGAAACGCCCACTGCCAGGGGGATAAGCTCCCTCTCCCTCAAAAGTGCTCCCAAGCGGTCACAAAGACCGGGAAGGTGCTTGGTATGGGCGAACAGGGCATCCGACTGGCGCAATCCTCGCTCTCCCGCCTTCACAGGCAAGGGTGCCTTCAGATTGGCAAGGATCCGTCCCTCTTCATCGCAAACGGCGACGGAGGTGGTGTAATTACTGGTATCGAAGCCTACGTAACAGCCCTTCATATCAGGACTTCCGTTCATCCGTTTCTCCGGCTTCCAGCTCGCTCTTCACCGAGTTTAGGATCCCGTTGACGAAGGCACGTGCCCGATCCTCGTCAAATTTCTTAGTCAGCTCCACTGCCTCGTTGATGGTCACGCTATATGGGATCTCCTTCTCATACAGCATTTCATAGACGGCAAGGCGAAGGATGGAACGGGACAGCTTGGACATACGGTTGGTCTTCCAGCCGTGGGCATGCCTGCCGATCCACTCGTCGATGGTCTCCTGATTTTCAAAAATCGTATAGTATGCGTTTTTTACATAAGGGTCGGAAGGGATCTCCCGCTCCTCGCAGGAGGTGGCGAAGATCGCCACGTAATCCTCGTCCGCGCGGAATTCGCTTTCAAATAATAAGCCGATCACAATCTCTCTTGCTTCACGTCGTTTCAATACGCTCATGTTTGACATCCTTTCAGTCATAGGTGCCCTTTTTCCGGACGAAATTCGGGCACAATTTACCATTATATATATTATAAAGCTTATTTCCTCAAATGTCAAGGAAGTGTATAAAATTTTTTATAATTATTCATTCTTTCCACAAAAAATCCTCAGCGGAAGGATATTCCGCTGAGGGTAGTCTATAAGAGAAGTCTATGTAACATTCGATCCAATCAGTCAAAATTGATCCGTTCCTCTTCGATTACTAAGGGACGCTTCATGACACGAGCGTTAATGGTCATTATGTACTCACCAAGGAAACCGAGGAAAAAGAGCTGGAGTCCGCCTACAAAGAGGATCGCCAAAAGGATCGCCGCTGTTCCGCTTTGGAACAAGCCTCCGTCAAGGAGTTTCAGAATGAGGCAGACGAGTGCCCCCAGCGCGCTTCCGCCGCTCATGAGAATTCCAAGGAAGGAGGCAAGGCGCATGCCGATCTTGGTATAGGAGGTGAAGGAAAGCATAGCGGCATCGTACAGGGTAAAGAAATTGTTGCTGGTCTTCCCTGCCCGACGCTTTGCCTGCTCGTATTCCACCTGCTTGATCTTGGGTCCCAGCTCCGCCACGATGCCACGGAGGAAGGGGGTGGGGTCGTCCAGGTTCCGAAGCACTTCGATAAAGCTCTTATCGTACAGCCCAAAGCCTGTAAAATGCTCGATCTGCTCCACCTTGGACATTTTCCGGACCATCTTATAGTAAATGCTCCGCAAGAAGTACATCAGCTTGCTTTCCTTACTGGAGGTCTTGATGCCGATGACGATCTTATATCCCTTCTCCCATTCCTCCAAGAACTTCGGGATCATTTCCACGGGATCCTGGAAGTCGCAGCAGACGCAGAGGGTACAGTCGCCCGTGGTCTGGCACATACCGTAATAGGGGGAGTTAAACTGCCCAAAGTTTTTGGAATTGAGTATGGCACGGATCTTCGGATTCTCGGCACAGATCTGCCGAAGCAGCTCCCGTGTACGATCCTGAGAGCAGTTATCAATAAACAAAATTTCATAGTCATACTGGGGAAGCGCTTCCATTTGCTCCACCAATGCCCGACTCATGGGAACGACGTTTTCCTCCTCGTTATAGCAAGGTACCATGATACTGATCTTTTTCATATATGTTCTCCTTATCATTGATTGGTTTCATCCAGCCAGGCAACCGTCTTTTCAATTCCCTCACGGAAGGGAGTACTTGGCTGAAAACCTGTATCCCGTGTCAGTTCCGAAAGGTCGGCACACAGATACATAACCTGTCCCGGCGCGTAAGGTATGGCACCGAGTGCGACCTGTCCCTCGGGAGCGGCGATCTCCCGAATTTGGGAAATATAATCCTTCAAGGGGGTAGGACTGCCACCGCCCAGGCAGTAAACGCCTCCGTCTCTGCCCGATTTCGCCACAGCTAACATTGCCTTTGCGGCATCACCGCTGTACAAATAGTCCCAGATCTGCTCCCCAGCGGTACACTGGGGGATCTCTCCCGCCCGAAGCTTCAAAAGGGTAGACATGACCAGGGAACGCTCGGTGTCATAGGGACCGTACACGCTGAGGATGCGAGTCCAGATATGCCGGATTCCCCGCTGCTTACAGTGAAGTCGGCTCATCTGACCGGCATGGAGCTTCGCCATGCCATAGCCGTTTTCGGGGTGAGTTGGGGTAGCAGAGCTGAGCTTTCCCTCCACTCTGCCGTATTCCGCCTGGGAGCCCGCGCCGATGAAGGTGTGACATCCCAGCCGCTGAGCAAGATCCACGGCAGCCAAGATATACGTTACGTTCCGATTTTGCAAAATCACGTCGTTTCTCGACTCCCCGGTGGTTCCCTCCCAAGCGAAGTGGAAGAATACATCGTAGGAATCCTCCTCATCGGGAGTCCAGCTTTTCATCTGATCCAAAGGACAGTTGACCTTTCGGATCAGGGGGTGGTCGGGAATCCGCGCACTTCGGGGCGATGCCTCCCGGCAGAGCACCAGGGTACGGATCCCCCTTTCAATCAGCTCATCCAGGAGAGCCATTCCCACAGCACCTGTGGCACCTGTGACCACAGCTTTCTTACAAGAATACTTCATAATATTTCCTTTTATGTGTATAGATGGTACCTTTCCCGAATCTCCTCGGATAAGGCGGACAGACAAAATCAGCGACAGAAAGCCCGGCGCTGATTTGGTATTTATTCGTATTTGATCCAGCCGCTCTCGCGAACAAAGCGGGCAATCTGCCTCTTCATGCATTCGGCAAGGTCTCCGCCTTCCCGCATACACTTGGAAAACGCCACGGTTTCCGCTACGGCATCACCCAGATTCCAGACCGGTTTCCACTCAAAGGTGGTCTTTAGCTTGGAGCAATCCAGCTTGAGGAAGTTTGCCTCGTGAGGACCTCCGTCGTAACGGTTGATCCACTTCATGCCCTCGCCCCAGGTACGGCAGAACAGATCCACAAGAGCCCCAGTACGGAAGCAATCGCACTCGTCAGGTCCCACGTTGTAATATCCCGCGTACGCACCGTCCTCATACTGCCGCTGAGCGATCATCAGGTATGCCATGACCGGCTCCAGCACGTGCTGGTAGGGACGGGTGGAATGAGGGTTACGGACGATAATGTCCCTTTTCTCCAGTGCCGCACGGATACAATCGGGAATGATACGGTCATTGGCAAAGTCGCCGCCGCCGATGACATTTCCCGCTCTGGCGGTGGAAATTGCCACTCTACCGTCGGCAAAGAAGGAGTTTTTATAGCTATGAGTCACAAGCTCTGAGCAGGACTTACTGTTGGAATAGGGATCAAAGCCGTCCAGGGGCTCATTTTCACGATAACCCCACTCCCACTCGTTATTCTGATAGACCTTATCAGTGGTCACGTTTAGGAAGGAGCGAACACTGTCACTAAGGCGCACGCACTCCAGGATGTTTACCGTTCCCATGACGTTCGTCTCATAGGTATAATGGGGATCCTTATAGCTATCCCGCACGATAGGCTGTGCCGCCAGGTGCAACACGATCTCGGGCTTTGCCTCGTCAAAGCATCGCTTCAACGCCTCCAAGTCCCGAATGTCCCCGATTACCGAGGTCATTCCCTCCTCCACCTTCGCCGCCTCAAATAGGGAGGGATTCGTAGGAGGTGTTTGAGAATAGCCGGTAAGGATCGCTCCCGCCTGCTTCAGGATCTGGCACATCCAAGAACCCTTGAAGCCAGTATGTCCTGTGAGAAGCACCCGCTTCCCGCGATAAAATTCTAAATTCAGCATCAATCTACCCAATTCTTCCAGGGAGCTTCTCCGCTCTCCCACATTTTTTCCAAGGTATCCCAGTCCTTCTTGGTATCCATACACTGCCAAAAGCCGTCGTGACGGAAGCCGCAAAGCTGTCCCTCCCTCGCAAGCTGCTCCAGAGGATAGCGCTCAAAGACCGTATCATCGCCTTCGATATAATCAATCACCTTGGGATCCAGAACCATAAAGCCGCCGTTAATGGGGTTACCGTCAGAATCTCTCTTCTCACGGAAGGAGGATATCTGACCGTTTTCCTTACCCATCTTGATCACGCCAAACCGCTGTCCGGCGTTGACCACCGTCAGTGTTGCCAGCTTGCCGTTTTCTTTATGAAATTGGATCAGGGCGTTCAGATCCACATCCGCCACACCGTCTCCGTAAGTCAGCAGGAAGGGCTCATCCGGATTTAGATACTTCTTGATTCTGCGGATCCGTCCTCCGGTCATAGTGTTCAGACCGGTATCAGCTACCGTGATCTTCCACTGCTCCGTATAGGTCTTATGCACTCGCATCCGATTGGTGCTATTGGTAAAATCAAAGGTAACATCGGAGGCATGAAGGAAGTAATTGTTGAAAAAATCCTTGATCACGTGCTGCTTATATCCGCCACAGATAATAAACTCATTGAATCCGTATGCGGAGTAATTCTTCATGATATGCCACAAAATGGGCATACCGCCGATTTCAATCATGGGCTTCGGTCTCAAATGAGACTCCTCGGAAATTCTGGTTCCGAAGCCTCCAGCCAAAATCACGACCTGCATATGATAATTCCTTTCCTTGTCTCGTTCTTCTCTTGATAAGAACTTTTTTGGTACAAATTCGACACGATCCGCACCTTCACATACACATCTATCATATCATACGGTTTTCATTTTGTCAATAGGTTGTTCAATTTCCTTTCATTTTTATTTTGTTTTCTATGCAGATTGACGACTTTTTTGTTTTGATATTGCCCAATTTCGCAAAAATGCCGATGAAACGGGGAGATCCCGACTCATCGGCTATATCCTATCATATTTTCTTGCCGGGCAGCTGACGGCAGCATGGGAATTTCGTGAATTCTCCTTTTTTGTTTTTCACAAAGCGGAACGGATCAATTCTTGCAGGCGACCTCTCCCCATATTCCCTACCGATTCCACCACCGGCTTTCCCCGCCGAAAAACCAGAATGGTGGGTACGGATCGGATCCGATACCGATTGAGCAGTCTTTCCTCGTGCTCCACATTCACCTTTGCAAAGCGAACCTCCCGGTGATCTTCCTGCCACTCCTTGGCAATCGAATCAAATATCATCGCCATGGTTTTACAGGAGGGACAATCCTTCGTGTAAAATTCCACCACCGCCAATTGGTCCACCGCTTCCAGCCTTTTTTCAAAATCCTCTCCGTTCCAGGTCTCTACCATATCGTTCTCCTTTCGTGATCCTCGGACTCAACCTTATGGTAACCAGAGAAGACCGATCTTATACCGGGCAATTACGCTCTTCCTCAGTCCTCGGCAAAAAGTGCCTCTACGTACGTACGGTAATACCGCTCCTGGAATTGAATGGTCTCGGCGATCTCCTCGGCGGTATAGCGTTGATCCGTTGGTGCCATAATCAGCTTATCCTCCACATCATTCTCCCGATGGACGATACCGACAATCCGCCCCGTATATTCGGTCACCGCTTCATTCACCCCCATCAGGTAAACGTCCAGCTCTTCTCCGTCTCCTCCCAGCACCCCCGGAATATATCCGTAATTGATGGGGTAGGTCAGAGAATACTCCCTTTTATGATGAACGTATCCGATGGGACGGTCAATCTCAATACGGACAATTTGACCCAAATATCCCTTTACCTGTTGCTTTCTTTCTTCCATTGTCATGATCCTTCTCCCCCATTTCTCCGCAGGAAGCGAAAACGGTTCGCTGTTCCTTTGATCCTTCGCTCACAATTATACCACGTTTCTCCGTAAAATTCAATTCCTTTTTCTCTTCCTTTCCTTCTTCCCGGTACTCAGAAAGCACTTTGTTGCCCGACAAACCTCTCCGCTCATAGCGCAAAGAATGGGAACATTGATCAACGTCATGAGTCCGATGGCAAGGTCGGCAATCTGCCAGATCTCACGGGAGGTGAAAACCGCTCCCGCCAAGATACTGGCGGCATAGGTCAATTGAAAGCCAAAGCATACCCGAGGGGAGGGTGACAGATACGCTACGCTTTCTCTTCCGTAATGCCCCCAACAGACTACGGTGGCAAAACCGAACAGGAGAACGGCTCCTGCCAAAAAATAGGCGGCGAATTCTCCCAGCACCTCCGCGTAAGCCGAAATCGTAATCATCATATAGTCCTCCCCCTCCAGCGTGACTCCCGACGTGAGAATCACTAGGGCGGTCAAGGTACACAGGAGAATCGTATCGGCGAACACCTCAAAGATACCCCAAATTCCTTGTCGAACGGGATCGGTTCCGTCGGTGGTGGCGTGTGCCATGGGGGCGGTGCCGCAACCCGCCTCATTGGAAAGGAGCCCTCGCATAGTTCCATAACGGACCCCTTTACCAAGAAGAAAGCCTCCGATCCCTCCCGCCGCCGCTTCTCCCGAGAAGGCATCCGTAAAAATGCGTCCAAGAACGGACGGAATGACCTCTCGGCGGAGGATCAGAGCGGCAAGAGACAGGAGCAGATATCCCAAGGTCATAAAGGGAACCAGCTTGGCACTAAGACGAAGAATCCGCTGGGTGCCCCCTCGCAAAAGAAAAAAGACCACAACAGCTAAAACGCTCCCCACGAGCAAGGGAGACACGCCCACAACACCCTCCATTGCCTCACTAACGGCGTGTATCTGAATCATGCTTCCCATACTCAGGGAATTGAGGGCACACAGAAGAGCAAACAAGCCGCTGAGTAAAACGGCAAGAACCGGTCTTTTTCTTTGAGTAAAATAATCCCGTATATACAGCATAGCGGAGCCATGCCACCCCGCATCCTTTCGACGGCGGTGGGTCATTGCCAGCACGATCTCCGCATATTTTAGAAGCATGGCGCAGAACGCGCTGACCCACATCCAGAACACCGCCCCTGCCCCGCCAAGGCAGATCGCTGACGCTACCCCAACAAGATTCCCGACCCCCAGAGTCCCTGCCAATGCCAGACTCATGGCACGCAGAGGTGAGTTTTCTCCCCCTTGTCCTTTTTCGGTGAGCTCCCTCAAGACCTTATGGGGTCTGAGAAGATGAAAAAATCCCAGCCGTCCTCCGTAAAATAATCCCGCCCCCAGAAGCAGAACGGGAACCAGTCTGCCGAGAAGCACCCCATTGAGCCACTCCATCACCCTACTTTTTCCTCCTTTTTCCCTCTTTTTTATCCGCTCGGACCCTTCGGTATACTCTCTCTCAAAATTAAATATGAATGAAATGTAAAATCTTAAAAAAACTCTTGATTTTTCTAAAAAATGGTGTAAAATATGTGTATGGGTTAGCACTCAGGAGTTTTGAGTGCCAACTCGACAATGAAAGTCTAACTAATACTTATTATAAGGAGGAACAAAACATGACTATTAAACCTTTGGGAGACAGAGTGGTCGTTAAGCTGGTTGAAGCCGAGGAAAAAACAAAGGGCGGTCTGATTCTGACTGCTTCCGCTCAGGAAAAGCCCCAGGTAGCCGAGGTGATCGCGGTTGGTCCCGGCGGCATGGTGGACGGTAAGGAGGTCGTCATGACCGTTCAGGTCGGCGACAAGGTAATTACCTCCAAGTATTCAGGCACCGAGGTCAAGGCTGACGGTGTGGAATACAACATCGTTCGTCAGAGCGATATTCTCGCAATTGTTGAATAAAAACCTTCGTTTTACATTGAGAAAGGATGATTGAATTATGGCAAAAGAAATTCTTTATGGAATTGAAGCGCGGGACGCACTGTGCAGAGGTGTGGATAAGCTCGCCAACACGGTGAAAATCACCATGGGTCCCAAGGGCAGAAACGTCGTTCTCGACAAGAAGTTCGGTTCTCCCCTGATCACCAACGACGGCGTGACCATCGCCAAGGAGATCGAACTGGAAAATGAGGCTGAAAACATGGGTGCTCAGCTGGTCAAGGAGGTTGCTACCAAGACCAATGACGCTGCCGGTGACGGTACCACCACCGCGACCCTGCTGGCACAGGCTCTCATTCGTGAGGGTATGAAGAACGTGACCGCGGGAGCCAATCCCATGGTAGTCCGCAAGGGTATCAAGAAAGCCGTTGACAAGGCGGTTGACGCTCTGGTTACCAACTCCAAGAAGGTAAACGGAACCGACGACATCGCTCGTGTCGGAACCATTTCCGCCGGCGACGAGGTAATCGGTCAGCTCATTGCTGACGCTATGGAAAAGGTCACCTCTGACGGAGTTATTACCGTTGAGGAGTCCAAGTCCGCTGACACCTACTCTGAGGTAGTTGAGGGTATGCAGTTTGACCGCGGTTACCTCTCTCCCTACATGGCAACCGATATGGATAAGATGGAAGCCGTTTTGGATGACGCTCTCATTCTGATCACCGACAAGAAGATCTCCAACATTCAGGAGGTTCTTCCCGTTCTGGAACAAGTGGTTCAGGCTGGCAGAAAGCTTCTGATCATTGCTGAGGACGTTGAGGGTGAGGCTCTGACTACCCTGGTACTCAACAAGCTCCGCGGAACCTTTGTTTGCGTAGCAGTAAAGGCTCCCGGCTTTGGCGACAGAAGAAAGGAAATGCTTCGTGACATCGCGATTCTCACCGGCGGCGAGGTCATTACCTCCGAGCTCGGTCTGGAGCTGAAGGATACTACTCTGGATCAGTTGGGTCATGCAAGACAGATCAAGGTAAACAAAGAGAACACCATTGTAGTAGGCGGTGCGGGCGATCCCTCCGAGATCAAGGCTCGTATCTCTCAGATCAAAGCCGCCATCGAGACCACTACCTCCGATTTCGACCGCGAGAAGCTTCAGGAAAGACTGGCGAAGCTCTCCGGCGGTGTTGCCGTGATCAAGGTCGGTGCCGCTACCGAGGCTGAAATGAAGGAAAAGAAGCTTCGCATCGAGGACGCACTCAATGCAACCAAGGCTGCCGTTGAGGAAGGTATTGTGGCAGGAGGCGGAACCGCTTACCTGAACGTAATTTCCGAGGTTGCCAAGCTGATCGACACCGTTGAGGGTGACGAAAAGACCGGTGTACGCATCGTTCTGAAGGCTCTGGAGGAGCCCGTTCGTCAGATTGCCGCCAATGCCGGCTTCGACGGCGGTGTGATCGTCAACGAGATCATGAAGAGCGGAAAGATCGGCTACGGCTTTGACGCTTACAACGAAGTATACTGCGACATGATGGTTGCCGGTATTGTGGATCCCACCAAGGTGACCCGCTCCGCTTTGCAGAATGCCGCTTCCATTGCCTCTGTTATCCTGACCACCGAGTCGGTTGTGGCTGACAAGAAGGATCCCGCCGCTGAGGCTGCCGCAAATGCCGCTATGGCAGGTGCCGGCGGTATGGGCGGAATGTATTGATCCCATCCGTAAAAAAATATGGGCACGATCCGATCGGATCGTGCCCATATTTCTTTTAGGAGAACTCAGCACGCAGAGGACCTAGTCTTCTTCGTCCTCCGCCTCATCTTCCTCCTCCGCATCTGCCAATGCCTCCTCTATGGCTTTCTTGGCTGCCGCTTCTGCCTCAGCCGCCTTTCTGGCAGCCTTCTCAGCCGCCTCTTCCGCCTTTTGCTGTGCTTTTTGCGCCTCTTTTGCCTTCTTTGCCGCCTCGATCTCATCCTTTACGACATTGATCTTCTGACGGATGTGGTCGATCTCTTCGATCTTCTTGGCAATTTCCTCCGCTCTTGATCCCTCGGTCTTCAGCTGACGGTAGGTCAGTCTACCAAGTGCCGCATACGTTTCCTCCCGCTTATTTTCCAAATTTTTCAGCTTCAAGTGCATACTCGCGGTATCTGCCAATTCCTCGGTCTTTCTCAGTGCCTTATTCGCCACACGTCCCACGGACGCGCGGATCTCGTTCCAATTTGCCATGTTCTTCTCCCTTTCTGTTTTCAGTCTTTGGATCCTCGGATGTCACCAATTTCGTTCTCGTCTTTTTTATTATACAACATATTTCCAAAATTGTAAAGAGAAGAATAAAAAAAGTCCGACAAGAGAACAATAAGGATAAGAAACAACTTTGGCGGAGGTTGCTCCGCAGGAGGAAGTATGAATTTAGATAAAAAGCAATACAAGCGCTACGCCTCGGGGCACGCCCCGAAATCCCCGCTCATTCCCGATTGTCTCCGAGCCTTCTTTGTCGGAGGCTTGATCTGCGCCTTGGGGCAGGGCTTGACCCAGCTATACGGACAGATTCCCAATTTGGACCGGGAGGGAGCCGCTCTTCTATGCTCGGTCACCCTCATTTTTTTGGCGGTTGTCCTCACCGCTTTGGGTATCTTCGACAAAATCGCGAAATTTGCCGGTGCCGGAACACTGGTTCCCATTACAGGCTTTGCCAACTCTGTAGCCTCCCCTGCTATTGACAGCCGAGCCGAGGGTATGGTTTTGGGAGTGGGCGCAAAGATCTTTACCGTCGCGGGTCCCGTCATTTTATACGGAACCCTTTCCGGTGTGATCTACGGATTGATTTATTGGATCATGGGGATTCTATAATCCGTCATTTCATTTGTCGCAAAGCTTCCTCTTCCATTCGTTCCGGATCAGGCGTGACCGTCATAATCACCGTGCGGTCCTTCGTCAGCACCCGAATCCAATCCATACGCTCCACATAGGGAGTTTCACGGATTGCTACACGGATCGCTTCTGCCCGTTCCAAGCACATTGCCGTCACACGGTGGGCATCCGTGCGGGAATAGCAACGAAAGACGGCAATCTCACAGGGCAAGGGTTGAGAGGAAAGATAAATGGCATAGCTTTCGGTCAGAGCCAATATTTCCTCCGCCCGCTCTCCGTACAGACTCTTTTTCAAGGAGGCGTTCAAGTAGGATACCATTCCCTCCTCTGCCTGGGAGTCATAGATCTGCCCCGTTGGAAGCTCGGGACACACCTTTATGAGACAGTCAAGCCGAACAGCGGCGGACTCGCCGCCGGAGGTACAGCCCGTAAGCAAAACAGGCAAAAGGCAAAGGAACACAAGAACTCGTTTCATAAGATCCCCCAAAAACAGTTATGGTCAGGAAAGTATATGGCAAAAGCCGTCGAATGATACCCGTCGACGGCTCCTTCTTTTATTTTTTCGGCGGCGGTCATTTACCTGCCACTTTGGGAGGCAATGCTACGCCCTTTCCCGTAAACACCCGATACACGGTCTCCCACAGGATCCTGCAATCGGAGGACAGGCTTAGGGTATGAGCGTACCGTGCGTCCAATCTTGCCTTGTCCCGATCCGGCAAGGCATCTCGTCCCCGAATCTGGGAGAGTCCTGTCATGCCGGGACGGACACGGTACACCCCGCTCCGTCCTCTCAGCTCGTGCATCTGCCGTTCTGCCGGGATGAGAGGTCTTGGTCCCACCAGACTCATGTCCCCTCGGAGCACGTTCCAGAGCTGAGGCAATTCGTCTAAACTGCTTCGGCGCAAAAACCGTCCTATCGGGGTCACATATTGCTCCGCGTCCCGAAAGGCTGCCGTGGGGAGATCGGGGGGCGCGTCGGAGATCATGGTTCGAAATTTATAGCACACGAAAAGTTTCCCGTCCTGTCCCACCCTTTTTTGACGAAAGATCGCTCCCCCGGGAGAGCTTACCGCCACCAGTATACCGATCACTGACATGGGAACAAGCAAAAAAAACAAAAGAAGCGCGGAAAATATGACATCCATCAGCCGTTTGACCTTGGCGTACGCACCCTTCATCCCGCTCTACCCCCTTGTTTTTTCTGTCATTAGGGTGTGTACCTTTTACAAAATTCATTCAACAAGTTCACGGAAGTTGATTTTTTTGCCCTTTTGTGTTAAAATAAAGACAGATCGTGATTGGGAGGTTTTATGAAACTCTTTGGAATATTCTCTTTTTGCTTGGCAATCCTTTTTCTTATATTTCTTATTTTTTCCTTAATTTTATTTCGTCGTGCCAATCGTCGCCGCACTCACTACCCCGCTGACCGTCGGGAACACGGCGGCTCTTTCCCCCTTCCCTCCGAAGGACAGGTGCTTTTACGTGACAACCGGCTTTGGTTTGACCGTCAAGTTTTTGAGTCGATACGGATCCTCTCCTCTGACGGACTCCGTCTTGCGGGACAATTTCTGCCTTCCCAATCGCCGGCGAGAGGGATTGTTCTTTGCTTTCACGGCTATCACTCCTCCTGTCGGCGAGATTTTACGGTACACACAAGAATCCTGCACGAGGCGGGGTATCATGTTCTTCTCGCTGACCAACGCTCTCACGGGCAAAGCGAGGGGATATACATTTGCTTTGGTGCTAAAGAACGCTGGGATGTGGGCGCGTGGTGCCGATGGGCGGAAGAACGCTTTCCTTCCCTCTCTATTGCCTTGTTGGGGCTCTCCATGGGAGCTTCTACCGTACTCATGGCTACGGGAACCCCTCTTCCCTCAAGCGTACAGGGGGTTGTCGCCGATTGCGGATTTTCCTCTCCCTTTGAGATCATTGCCAGAACCCTTCGGTACAAGCATAAAATCTATCCGTATCCCGCGATTTACGGCATGAACATTTGGAGCCGCATCCTTGCCGGATTTGATTACTGGCAGGTATCCTGTCAACAGGCTCTTCAGGGCAACCGCCTTCCGATCCTCATGATCCACGGCGAGAATGACCGCTTTGTTCCTACAGAAATGTCACGTCGTATCTCTCGTCTTTTTCCGGATCAGATCTGCCTATGGACCGTTCCCGAGGCACCGCACTCGCAATCGATCTACTACGATCCGGATGGATACCGAAGTCAGCTACTAAGCTTTTTAGATACTGTTATGAAGCAAAAATAAACATCGCCTTGTTCCGAGTCTAAGCTCTAAGAACAAGGCGATATTTTTACAGTTCTTCTACTGAGGCAACGCCGTCCAACTTGGCGACCACTGCCATCAGATTTTGATTGGAAATCTTCCGGGGAGTTTGAATGGAAACAATGACACAGGGGTGTCTTTCCTCACCGCCGTTTTTGGTAATCTCCATATCAACGATATATGCTCCCGTCTTTTTAATGGTATCCACAATGGTTCCCAAGTTACTGGCTTCTACATATTCTACGTACAAATTCATGACCCGCGCGTTAGAAACAATATAATATTCCAGCTTGGCAAACACCAGCTCCGCCAAGAGAATAATGGCAGTCGCAAGAAGCGCACCTTCATAAAAGCCCGCTCCGCAACACAAGCCTACGATTGCCGCCGCCCATAGCCCCGCGGCGGTAGTCAATCCCTTTACCTGTCGGCGCTTTGTAATAATAATGGTACCCGCGCCGATAAAGCCGATTCCCGCGATAACCTGGGCACCCAAACGTGCCATATCGGTATACAGATGAAGCTCCAACACCAAAAATTGGCTGGTCAAGGTGGTCATTGCCGCCCCCAGGCAGATCAGGATATGCGTTCGGAAGCCGGCGGGTCGGCGCTTCCGTTCCCGTTCCAGACCAATACACCCACCGCAAAGAACTGCCAAAAACAGCCGCACGAAAATGGAAAGCAGGTCCAAATGATCGCTTCGCAAAAAGTTCAAATATTCAATCACAGTTCCGTCCCTCCTTACACTTCTTCAATGCTTCGTACACTTTCCACCTCGGCAATGGCTGTCATTACCTGAGTATGTGGTTGTTTTTTGGGAAGCTGCAAGGAAAAGAGAGCACCAGGAAGGGTATTTCCCTTTGCTTTGGTAATCTCCACGTCAAAAATTCGTATCTGCTTTTCCTTGATTTTCTCCAAAATAAGAGACAGGTCATCGATATAATCAAATTCCACGTACAAATTAATATTCCGGGAGCGAGACAGGATGAGGTGTTCGATCCTGGAAAATACAACAATAGTAATCAGAATCAGCGAACAGCCAATCAACGCGGCGACATAAAAGCCGGCACCGATGGAAAGTCCCATACAGGCAGAAGCCCAAAGTCCTGCCGCAGTGGTCATTCCCTTAACCTGTTGGCGTCCCGTGACAATGATCGTCCCCGCGCCAATGAAACCGATCCCGTTGATTACCTGGGCACCAAAACGGGATACATCGGTCTGCATATTATCCACCAGGGGGTTGAGGTGCCACGTCTCACTTTGCAGCATGACACACAGGTATGTACTGAGAACCATGGTAAGCGCCGCTCCCATGCACACCAGCATGTGGGTACGAAATCCCGCCGCACGGTGCTTTCTTCCCCGCTCAATTCCGATCAGACCGCCGCACAGAGAGGCTATACCAAGTCGTGCCAGCAAATCCCAAATCGATAGGGTGATCATAACTTCCTCCTCTATTTTCACCGATTTCACACAAAAAAACGAATGACAGATATATTTATATATTATATCCCGTTCATTCGTTTTTTGCAATAGTTTTTTATAAAATTACTAAAAATATTTCGTTTTTCATCTGTTTTTCCGTCACCCTTTAGGTCAATTCCGTTGCAGATGACATCAGTGCCAGGCGGAAGGTCAACCACTGACCGCCTCTGAGCACGGTGACCGCTACCATATCTCCCGGTGTTTTTTGTTGGATCACCGAGGTAACGTCCGAGCGGTTCGCCACGGGCGTTCCGTCGATCTGTACGATCAGATCTCCTTTTTTCAGAATATAGGAAACGGGAGCGGTAGCGGACGAAAAGTCCAGAACCCGAACGCCGCACACCCCCTCCTCAGTCTGAGCCTCTCCCAGTATTCCGAGGCTGGGTGCCACGGTACTAACCTCTGACAGCAACTCTTCGGTCAGCACCTCCCCCCGCATCATGGCACTGAGGATCTTCATTGCCCCTGACGAGGGGATGGCAAATCCCATTCCCACGTAACTGCTTCCCAGCTTCATCGTAACGATGCCAACCACCTGACCATATTCATTAAAAAGCGGGCATCCTGAATTCCCCGGATTCAAGGGGGCATCGGTCTGCAAAAGAGTCATTTTTTTCTGAATCTGTCCGTCATCACCATAGATCTTGACCGATCTTCCTACGAATGACAGTTCTCCCGTACAGACACTGCCCGCATAGTCCAGTGCCGCCGGCGTACCGATCGCCACGACCTTCTCCCCCACCAACAAATCGGCGGAGGAAGCAAAATCCACCTCGGAGCATCCTTCCTTTTCAATTTTCAGCAGTGCCAGATCGGTAAGGGCATTGCCTGCCACCAGCGTGGCACGATGACGGCTTCCGTCCGCCTCCACCACGGTAAGACTTTCCATACCCTCTACCACATGATTGGCTGTGGCAATATAACCGTCCGACGTAATAAAGAAGCCAGAGCCTACTCCGGAGTTTTTCTCTCCTTGAGCAAGAATGGACACTACCGAATCAGCACATCTGGCATAGAGCTCAGCAGTAGTCAGTATTCCGCTCTGATCGTCATACTGCTTCACGAAAATGATCTTATCAGGGGAATCGTTCACCGGGACATCTGCGGGGACCTCATCCTTCGCCGTACCCTCTCCTTGCCACTCGCCCTCGGAAGCGCGGCTTGCCAGCACCGAAACGAACAGGGTAAGGGACGCTAATAGCAAAGTGGCTGTGAGAATCCCTACGCATAATTTCCCAATTCCTCTCCCTTTTTTCTCCTCCCGGTGGAGAGGCGGTGGCGTATAAGGCTCGGATGGGGGTATCTTGCGGATCACTTCCTTCCGCTCCTCGGGGCTCTCCGCTACTTCTTTTTTCTTGTGCTCCTCCCACACCACGCGTCCCGGTTCAGGCACTGTGGGAACGTTGGAGACCACTCTTTTCGGTATATTTTTTTGTTGAGAATCGGTCTCTCGGGAAATCCTGTCCCGTTCCCAACCCATAAATCCCATCTTTTCCGATTCCTGCTCATTGCAGTCGCCCAGATCACCAATTGGATCGGGACTCATCGCGGGGGAGATGGTTTCCTCCGACTCATCCTTTTCTCGGATGAGAGTCCTTTCGGCAGACTTCTCCGTCCCGCGGCGAATACCGGGAAAGGGTGAAACCCGTCTTTTTTGGGAATGGCGTTTTTGAATCAATGCTCATACCTCCTAACAAAGAATAAAAAAATCTGTTCCGTCTATTCTATTCTTTTGTCGGAGGAATTTATTTTATTCACCGGACAGTGTAAAATTAAAACAACAGTTTTTTCCGTATTCGCTTTCCACCCAAATCCGTTCGTGGTGGGCTTCCACAATGGTTTTCGATATGAACAATCCAAGCCCGGCTCCGGATTTATTCAGTCCTCGGCTCTTATCGCTCTTATAAAAGCGGTCAAAGATGTACGGAAGATCCTCGTCGGCAATTCCCTGACCTTCGTTATACACCGAAACCAGGACCCTTCTGTTTTTTAATTTGCGAACGGCAATGCGGAAGCATCCCTTCTCCGACGCGAATTTTACTCCGTTATCGCACAGATTATAGAATACTTGATAGATCGCGTCCCGATCTGCAACCGCATTTAAAGATTCTTCATCACAATCAAAGGATACATCCAGTTGTTTTTCATTGATCTTTTGCTCAAAGGAGATCAAAATCTGCCGTCCCATTTCACACACGTCAAAGGTAGACATAACGAACTTCCGCTCACCCGCTTGGATGCGGGACAGATCGAGAAGGGACGCTACAAGCCGGGAAAGTCGTTTGACCTCGGTTGCTACCAAACTCAGATAGTACTCGTATTTTTCGGGAGGAATTACACCGTCCAGGATCCCGTCAATAAAACCCGCAATGGAAGTCATGGGAGTACGGAGGTCATGAGAAACATTGGACATAAAGGTCGTCTGCATTCTATCGTAATTGTTCAGCGACTCCGCCATGTTATTAAAAGCAACAGCAAGCTCCGCCACCTCGTCCTCTCCCCGCACCGGGACACGGACATCAAACCGACCCGCGGCAAAGCTCTTCGCCGCCTTGCTGATCTCCTTCAGAGGCGCGCTGATCTTCTCGCTGATTAGGTATGCCGCGATCAGAGACGCCAGGAGAACCCAGATACTGGCAATGACGATGGTCTTTACGATCACCTCGATCAGCTCGGTAAGCATTACCGAGGTAGCACATACAAACACGGTGCCGCAAAGCTGTTCCGACTCGTCGTATATGGGACAGGCATATCGATAGTGCGGTTGATCGAAAATTTGAAATTGTTCGGTATTCTGGGACAGAAAGCTTCCCTGAGGCTCATTCGCCTCCTGAAGTAATTCCGCCGGCAAAGCCATACCGATTTCCACCTGCTCCTCATCGCTTCCAACCGCCATATGGATCTCCCCGTCGGCATCTACCAGCACTACGGTAAGATCCTCTGCGTTAGATGCCAACACTGCAAGCATCTCTCGGATATTTTCTTCCTCTGATTCGATCAGGGTCTTTAGGTCGTAGCTCTCCCGAAATTTTAACTCATTTTCCAGGTAAGTAACCGAGGATTGTGCCGCCGTTTTCATCATGTCCGCCTTCGCCTGACCGGAATAGTCTCCAATGATGGAGGATATGGTGAGAATAATGATCAAAAAGCTGACCAGGATAATTGCCATAAACGATACCACGTACTTGGCGAATATACTTTTATACATAATAGCTCCTTCCCCGCTCTGAGTGAAACAAGGGGATGGGCACCCGGTGCTCATCCCCTATGTCATTTCACGGCTGTATCAAATCCGTTTACCTTCAGCTCAAAAGCTCAAATTTGTAGCCAACGCCCCACACCGTCTTTAGGGTCCATTTATCCGAAACTCCCTCCAGCTTCTCACGCAAACGCTTGACGTGAACATCCACGGTACGGGAATCCCCCAAATAATCAAAGCCCCAAACCTTGTCCAACAGCTGATCCCGTGTGAACACACGGTTATAGTTGGATGCTAAGAAGTACAGCAGCTCCAGCTCCTTGGGAGGCACGTCCACCGGCTTTCCTCTCAGCTTCAGCTCATACTTCTGGTGACTGATCTCAATATTGTCAAATTTGATCACTTCCTCGTCGTTTTGGTTCGAGTGGGTCTGATAACGGCGCAGCACACTCTTCACCCGGGCGCTCAGCTCCTTCATATCAAAGGGCTTCACCACAAAGTCATCGGCTCCCAATTCTAGTCCAAGAACCTTGTCAAAGACCTCTCCCTTAGCAGAGATCATAATAATCGGCTTTGCCGACATCTCTCGGATCTCTCGGCACACCTGCCAACCGTCCTTTTTAGGAAGCATAATGTCAAGAAGCACCAGATCCGGCTCATAGATTTTGAAGAGGTTCAAGCCCTCTACGCCATCATTCGCCACCTTGATTCCGTAGCCCTCGTTCTCAAAATAAAGCTTTAACAGTTCACATATATTCGAGTCATCATCTACAATCAGAATTTTCGTATCCAACATCCGGGTACCTCCTTTTGACGGTCCGATTCCGGACACATCTATGTTTGTAAATATCCTTTACACCAAACTATATTATAACATACATTTTCCTGTTTTGCAAACATTTTTTAAATTTTATTATGATTTTTTTATATTTTCTCGTTTTTTGTCGATCCCCCCCCTTTTTCGCATGTTCGGAGTTTTTTGATTTTTTTGATTTTTTTCATTCCTGTCTTGAAAAATCCGTACAAGTATAGTATAATAGACATGTTATGGACTTTTATATTGAAATTTCTGAAAAATAAGGACGGTTTTTATGAAACTTGGTATCGGTGAAGAACGACCAATTTCACAATAAATTTATATCTCCATAAAAGTCGATAAAGCCTTATGGCACAAGGGATCTTCGGAAGTTCAAAAATTCCACTCGATCACAAAACTCCATAAAAATTTATGCAAGTAAATGCGGGTTTGGTGCAGGATTTGGTGGAGTAGGCGAAAAAACGCCTAAAAACGCGGCAAAATGGTGTGCCGAAAAAAACATCCGAAAAAGGAACGATGCAACAAAAACTGTCTTGTCTCAAAACTCAATAAATCTGTATAAGACGCTAAAAGCGTGT
>JAFTRY010000029.1 GCA_017462035.1 Clostridia bacterium | reverse complement strand
GACCCGCCTGGAGGGAGAATGGACACAGGAAAAGGGCGACTATCTGGATGCCGAACGCGCCGCCATTGAGGAGGTGAAGGCCAAAGAGGAGAGCATGAAGAGCCTCCTTGAAACGGGAGAGATCAGCGGCACCGAGTACAATGAATACCGCAAGAGCCTCTACGATGCCAAGGTGCGGGATGCCATTCTCAGCCGTGTGGAAATGCAGGAAAGCTATATTCTCACCCAAAAAGAGGCCGGAAAAGAAGCTCATTTCGTCTATGCTACGGGTTGGGATGCGCTCTTCGATCTGGAATTCGACTACCTGTTGTTCGCACTCCTGCTCATTCTGGGCGTGGGGATCTTTACGCCGGAATTCTTCGGGATCTCCCCCATTATCCGCGCCACAGGCAAGGGACGGCGGCATACTCTAGTCACCAAGTATGCGCTGGCGATCACTCTCGCGCTGACCATGGGTATTCTATTTACCACGCTGGATTTCATCAAAATGAATCAACTTTACAGCCTCCCCGCGTGGGATTCGCCTGCATTGAGCTTGGCAACGCTATCCAACTTGGCCATACCCATGACCCTGCGGGGCTATTTCATTACCTATGAGATCACAAAACTCATAGGATTCATCCTGCTGACCGTTGCCGCTGTGTCGGTATCTCTGCTACTGAAAAAGGCCGTCCACGCCTTGTCTGTCACGGTGTTGGTAACCCTGCTCCCCTTCGTGCTGACCCGCCTGGGGCTTACAGCAACGAATTATTGCGATGTTACCATTCTCCTTCAAGGAAGCGGGTATCTGGAAATGGCGATGGATTTGCCCGTTTACGCTGTTTCCTTTACTGTTGCTGTAGTCGGAGTCTCGGCACTGTGCGTGTGGTGGAGCGGACGAAAATGGGTGAAAGGATAATTACACACATACCCGTAAAATTGCATTGAAACATTATTTCAAGAATAACGAAAGGAAACGTATCATGAAAAAAGCCTTATTGATTACTTTGGCCGCCGCACTTTTGGTGACCTCACTCGCCTCCTGCTCCCGCAGGAATCAATACGAGGATCAGCTGGAGAGCACAAAGGACACCCAACCCGAGGCCCCCTTGGAGGAGCAGACAGCCCTGAACGGCTTCATCGGCAGTCCCTCGGAGGACTACGCCCTTCCCATCATCAAAAAGACGGGAGAAACGCCCTATTTTTCGGGGAAGACCGAAGACAAGCTTAAGACCATGTGGCTCAAAAACGAGGTGCGCCCCGAGATCAGTATCCTACCGACGGGTAAGGTTTTCGGGGATACCTATTATAATAAGCTTACGGGCAACATGAGCAAATGGTGTGCCGATCCTTTGTGCGAATGTGACAGCGAGGATTGCATTTGGGCGTTCGGTTATTCCATCCTGTACGTGAGTCATGACTGGCTCTATTTCACGGTGGAAAACCAGATACACGGATACGGACTGTACCGCTGTGACCATCAAAGAAATAACATCGAATTTTTGTACGAGATCCCCTCATTTTATGAAAGTGACGGTCTGAACGGAGGCTATGGGTATTGGGAATCCATTGAGTCGCTTTACGAGGTAGATGGGAAGCTGTATTTCGCGGGGCAGGCTTTTGAGTCGGGGAAAGGCTCCTTGTTTGCCTGGAAGGTGCTTGAT
>JAFTRY010000028.1 GCA_017462035.1 Clostridia bacterium | reverse complement strand
GCAAATAAATTAAAGCCCCTTTAGGGGCATGCCTGTGAAAGTCGTGCGGTTGGCAGACTTTTCGACGAGCCTATAGGCTCAGCCTGTGACATGCCCCAAGGGGGCTTACTCAAGCCACCAGCACGGCTGGTGGTTATGACTATTGTTGTTCATTGGATGCAGTAGACCAATCATTGTTGTCGTAAACAGCTACAATTTCTCTTGCCAACTCTGCCGCCCTTTGCGCTACCGTTTCCGGAGACAAAATTTTCATCTGACCTCCAAAGCCAAGGACCCAAGAAAAAAAAGTAGGGCTAACCATTACCTTAGTACAAAATTCAAATTGCTCTCCGTGATTGAGGATCGTCACATTTACGCCAAAACGATCCAATACCACTCCGGCAAGAGAATTGTCCGCAAGAATTCTCACGTTGACCTCTTCCCCGCCGTACATGCCGAATACCCGCTGAGAATAGAGTGCCATGTCGAAATCAGCAAAGGCTTCGCTCCCTTGACGGGGCTCATCCAACATTCGCACACGTACCATTTTATCCACGCGAAAATGCTTTATCATATTCGCGTCAGAATCATAGGCAACCAAATAGTAAAACTCATCGTACCAGCAAAGAGCAAAGGGGCTGATGTGATAGTCCTCGCCTCCCCGCCGGAGGAGCCTTTGCTTATGTTCGTTCCATTCAAAGTATTTGCAACAGAGCTGACGGTTCATAGCAATCGCCTGATGAATTGTTTCAATATTTCGATAGATCTCCTCATTCTCGGTTTTTAAGCGATTGGCGGAAAAAAGCTGTTTATGCAGCTGAGACGCCTCGTATCGGCTTCCCAGCCCCTCGATCTTTCGAATCAGGTCATTACTCTTTTTTGCCGTAAGAAATTTGGAGGCTTGTACGGCATCTACCAATAAACAGAGCTCAGCCATATCAAATGTATGGGATTGCAGATAGTATCGCACATGGCTGTCTCTCACCGTCCGAATATCATATCCGCATAGGCGCAATGCCTCAATATCATCATACAGGCTTTTTCGCTCCGCGCTGATTCCATACTCTCCCAGTGCCGCGGAAATTTCCGAAAGCGTCAGTCCATGATACGCGTCGGTCTTTTCCCGTAAAATTCTGGAAAGATAAATCAGCTTTAATTTTTGGTTGGGCATTTTCGCCATCCTTGCGCCTCCCCTTTTCACTCTGTTTATCGTGTATCCGCATTTATTGTATCACAGAATGAAATGAAAATCAAGTCTCAAACAGTGAGAATCGCATAAAGAACAATTCCCAGGCACAGCAGGATCCCGCCTGCCATGGCTGCCATAGAGTAAACAGAAAAATTACAGTTCTCGGGGATTAGATCAGAATTCATGGCTTCATATCCGGTGCGTTTCATTGTTCCGTTCATGGTGATTTCTCCTTATCTGATTGAATCTTTTTATTCTTCCCTTGTGTCTTTATTATATCACACGATATGTGTCATAAAACGGACAATGTTGATATTTTTTGAAGTTTTTTTGATTTTTTGGAATTATTTTTTCGTTTTTCGTTTAAATAACATCTGTTTAACTTCTTATATCGGAATTTTTGTTCAAAAAGGATCCGCATGGAATGTGTGATGTCCTTATCGGAGAATTTGAAAAAGGATATGCAGAGCCCAAGGCATTTGTAATACAAATGCGAAACTTGCGATAAAAACAGAAGAGAGAGTAATGCGGAAACAAAATTCCGTAAAACCCTCTCTTTTCTGCTATCTATGAGTGATATTCTTTGCTGACGCAAAAGTGATATGGAAGCCTACGGCTTCAGTGATATTCTATTCGCCTCTTCAGCTCGCGTAGCGAATGCCCATCACTCGCCGCAGGCGAATAAAACTGGCGTGATACTCCGGTAAGAGTATCACGCCAAAATGCAGAGCCTTTTTGATATGTTTAGTTAAAATATTCCACAGCAGCTTCGAACATATGGTTGTCGTAATCACCGGGAACATTCCGATACAGACCGTCTCCGATACGCTCCGAATGTCCCATCTTACCAAACACCAAGCCATCGGGAGAGGTAATTCCTTCCACGGCAAAGCAAGAATTGTTCGGGTTATACAAAATGTTCGAGGTAGGCTTTCCAGACAGATCAACGTACTGTGTCGCGATCTGACCGTTCTTAGCCAGTTTCAGAATCAGCTCGTCGGAAGCCAAGAAGCGCCCTTCCCCGTGAGAAATCGGCACAGAATGAATGTCTCCCACCTTTGTCTTTGCCAACCAAGGAGACTGATTAGAAGCGATCCTTGTCTGAACGATTCTGGACTGGTGACGACCAATGGTATTAAAGGTCAGCGTAGGACAGTTCTCATCTGTGTCTATGATCTCACCGTAAGGAACCAGACCCAATTTAATGATTGCCTGGAAGCCGTTACAAATACCGCACATCAGACCCTTGCGAATCTTCAGCAGCTTATTGACCTCCTCCTTGATGGCACCGTTGCGGAAGAATGCGGTAATAAACTTACCGGAGCCATCGGGCTCGTCTCCGCCTGAGAATCCGCCGGGAATAAAGATCATCTGCGCGTCAGCAATTTTTTTGGCGAAGGACTCAACCGACGCAGAAATACCTGCCGAAGACAAATTGTTGATTACAAAGATCTCAGCGTCAGCTCCCGCGCGGAGAAATGCCTTCTGAGAGTCGTACTCACAGTTGGTGCCTGGGAACACGGGGATCAGAACCTTGGGCTTTTTGCAAAGCACCGCGGGCTTCGCAATCTCTGTTCTCTCGTAGGAGAATGTGGGAATCTCCTTCTCGCTTTCCCGTGCATGAGTGGGATATACACTTTCCAATGTATGTTCATAGGACGCATACAATGCATCCAGATCGATAACCTCCGCGCCGTAAGTCATGCGATATGCCTCGGTGGTCATACCCAGAAGCGTTCCGTCAAGATTACATCCGTCCGCTACCTCCAAAACAAAGGAACCGTAAGAATAGCCGAAGATTTCATCCAGTTCTACGACATCTGAGAAGGCAAAGCCTACCCGATTGCCAAAGGTCATTTTCATGACCGCTTCACCAATACCACCGTAGGTGGGCGTGTATGCGGCAAGAAGCTGTCCTTTTTCTACCAATCCGTAAACGGTATCGTAGAGTGCTTTTAAGGACTCTGCTTTAGGCAGACCTTCCTCGTTATACTCGGGCTTTAACAGGTATACGTTGTGCCCTGCTCCCTTGAATTCCTGGGTTACTACCTGGTTTGTCTTTCCCGTGGTTACCGCAAAGGAAACCAATGTGGGAGGAACGTCAATCTTTTCAAAGCTTCCGCTCATGGAGTCCTTACCGCCGATGGAACCGATTCCAAGCTCCTTCTGTGCCATAAAGGCACCCAGTAGTGCGGAAAGGGGCTTGCCCCAACGCTTGGGATCCTTACCGGGCTTTTCAAAATACTCTTGGAAGGTAAGATATACGTCGCGGAACTGAGCACCGCCGGCAATCAGCTTAGAAACCGATTCAACAACCGCGAGATACGCACCGTGATAGGGGCTCTTTTCGGAAATGAAGGGATTATAGCCCCAAGTCATAAAGGAACAGGTATCGGTATCTGCCGCCTCCACAGAAATCTTATTGACCATCACCTGAGTCGGTGTGCTCTGATGCTTACCGCCAAAGGGCATGGTCACGCTTCCTGCGCCGATCGTGGAGTCAAAGCGCTCGGAAAGACCTCTCTTGGAGCAGATATTCAGATCCTCAGTGAGTGCCTGCATTTGCTGAGCAAAGGTTCCCTCTGTCTTTTTATTGAAATTCTCCGGCTTTGCCGCTACGATGTCGATATGCTTCTCAGCGCCGTTGGAGTTCAGGAACTCTCTGGACAGATCCACGATGGTCTCTCCGTTCCAGTGCATCACCAGACGAGGCAGAGCTGTTACGCGAGCCACGACGGTAGCCTCCAAATTTTCCATTCCCGCAAGCTCAACAAAGCGAGAAACATCCTTGGCTTCCACCACCACTGCCATTCTCTCCTGAGACTCACTGATGGCAAGCTCGGTTCCATCCAGACCCTCGTATTTCTTAGGTACGGCATTCAGATCAATATCCACGCCATCGGAAAGCTCGCCGATAGCCACCGATACACCGCCCGCGCCAAAGTCGTTACAGCGCTTGATCATTGCCGATGCCTCGGGATTGCGGAAGAGTCTCTGGAGCTTTCTTTCCTCAGGGGCATTACCCTTCTGAACCTCGGCACCGCAACTTTCCAGCGACTGAAGTGTATGGGACTTGGAAGATCCGGTAGCGCCGCCGCAACCGTCCCGTCCGGTTCTGCCGCCTAACAGAATGACAATGTCGCCATCCTGAGGCACTTCCCGTCTGACGTTCTTCGCAGGAGCCGCCGCGATCACCGCTCCAATCTCCATGTGCTTTGCCACATAGCCGTCGTGGTAGATTTCGTCTACCTGTCCCGTTGCCAAACCGATCTGGTTGCCGTAGGAGGAATATCCCGCCGCTGCCGTTGTCACAAGCTTTCTCTGGGGCAGCTTGCCAGGCATCGTTTCATTGACAGGCTTTCTCGGGTCAGAGGCACCGGTAACACGCATTGCCGCATAGACGTAAGAACGTCCGGACAGGGGGTCACGAATAGCACCGCCGATACAGGTTGCCGCACCGCCAAAAGGCTCGATCTCGGTGGGATGGTTATGGGTCTCATTCTTAAAGAGCAGAAGCCAATCCTGCTCCTCACCCTCCACATCTACCTTGATCTTAACGGTACAGGCATTGATCTCCTCGGATTCGTCCAGAAGAGGAAGCTTCCCTTCCGCCTTCAGATACCGAACGGCAACCGTAGCCACGTCCATCAGATTGATGGGCTTAGTTCTGCCGATATGCCGACGGGTTGCCAGATACTCCTCAAACGCCTTCTCGATGGTCTGATCCTCAAAGGTTACCCGATCAATGGTGGTAAGGAAGGTGGTGTGTCGGCAGTGATCCGACCAATAGGTATCGATCATACGGATCTCGGTAATGGTGGGGTCTCTCTTCTCCGTACGGAAGTAATCACGGCAGAAGCGAATGTCATCCAGATCCATAGCAAGACCGTATTCACGGATCATTTCCGAAAGTCCCTTGTCTTCCAGATCGATAAAGCCATGCAGGGTCTTTACTGTGGCAGGAATGTCATAAGAGGTCGCCAGTGTTTTTACCTCCGCAAGAGACGCTTCACGGCTCTCCACGGGGTTGATTACATATTTTTTGATTCTTCTCAGCTCATCCTCAGTAACCTTCCCGTAAAGTAGGTATACCCTTGCGGTACGAACCGTAGGACGTTCCCCTTGGGAAAAGAGCTGTACGCACTGTGCCGCGGAATCCGCACGCTGATCAAACTGACCGGGCAGATATTCCACAGCAAAAACGGTAGCGGAATCCTTGGGCAGCTCATAGGTCACTACATCCAGCTGCGGTTCGGAGAACACGGTGTTCACCGCATAATCAAACAACGGCTTTTCAATATTTTCCACGTCGTAGCGATTCATGATACGCAGATCTTCCAAGCTCTCTATAAACAGAAGATTCTTAATTTCATTGAAAAGATTCCGAGCCTCGTTTGCCAGCTCCTTTTTCTTCTCAACATACACTCTGTAAACCATATTTTCTCCTCAAATCAAATCTGTGGCTAATTATTTCGTCGCTTCCAGCGCTCTTTTTCCGATATCGGTCCGATAATGTGCTTTCGCAAAGTGCACTTTGGGCACGTTGCGGTATGCCTCTTCAATGGCAGCAGGCAGATTCTCCGCAACCGCCGTAACACCCAATACACGGCCTCCAGCAGTAACCAATTTTCCATCTGCTTCCTTGGCTCCCGCCACAAACAGCTCGGCGGTCATGTCCCCGTCCACTGTGATCTCAAAGCCGCTTTCATAGCCCTTGGGATAACCGCCAGATGCCATAATCACGCAGCAAGCGGAACGAGAGGAGAATTTCACCTCTGTTTCTGCCAAGGTACCGTTGGTACAAGCCATCATGACCGTCAGTAGATCGCTCTCCAGAAGAGGAAGCACTACCTGGGTCTCAGGATCACCGAACCGACAGTTATATTCAATCACCTTGGGACCCTTGGGTGTCAGCATTAATCCAAAATACAAGCACCCCTTAAAAGTACGTCCCTCCTGATTCATTGCCTCAATGGTAGGAAGGAAAATCTCCCTGTGACAAGTTTCTGCTACATCAGGAGTATAGTAGGGGTTGGGAGCAATGGTTCCCATACCACCGGTATTCAAGCCCGCGTCTCCATCCAGAGCGCGCTTATGGTCCATGGAAGAGATCATGGGAATAACGGTTTTTCCGTCGGTAAACGCCAGTACCGATACCTCGGGACCGGTGAGAAATTCCTCAATCACCACACGACTTCCGCTGTCACCGAACATATGATCCTCCATCATGGAACGAACCGCGTCACGTGCTTCTTCACGGTTCATGGCAATGACCACGCCCTTCCCCAAAGCTAAGCCATCTGCTTTGATAACCGTAGGATAGGAGGTTTCATCCAGATACTTCAATGCCGCATCCATCTCGGTAAACACTTCGTAAGCGGCAGTGGGGATCCGGTATTTCTTCATCAAGTTTTTGGAAAAGATCTTACTTCCTTCGATGATCGCCGCATTGGCTCGAGGACCGAAGCAAGGAATTCCCGCCTCGTTCAAACGGTCTACCGCCCCCAAAACCAGCGGATCGTCGGGAGCGACGATGGCGTAATCGATCTGCTTTTCCTTGGCAAACGCCACAATTCCATCCAGATCCTTGGCACCAATCGGTACACAAACCGCGTCAGCACTCATCCCCGCGTTACCGGGAAGAACGTAAATCTCCTCGGCAAGGGGACTTTCTTTTACTTTCTTTACAATGGCGTGCTCTCTTCCGCCGCCACCAACAACCATTATTTTCATACTATCACCCTTCCCTTTACGATCAATGATGGAAGAGTCTCATGCCGGTAAAACACATCACCATTCCGTATCGGTTGCACGCCTCGATCACGTTATCGTCACGTATGGAGCCGCCCGGCTCGGCAACGTAAGTTACGCCGCTCTTTCTGGCACGCTCGATGTTGTCTCCAAAGGGGAAGAACGCGTCACTGCCAACCGCTACACCGGTAATAGAAGCCAGGTATGCTTTCTTTTCCTCCGCGGTGAGGGGCTCGGGACGCTCCGTGAAGTAATTCTGCCATCTTCCCTCTGCCAGCACGTCGTCGCTCTCGTCAGAAATATAGACATCAATGGTATTGTCACGGTCAGGGCGCCCCAGAGTATCCAGGAACGGAAGAGCCAACACCTTGGGGTGCTGTCTCAGGTGCCAGATATCCGCCTTATTTCCGGCAAGCCGGGTACAGTGGATACGGGACTGCTGACCGGCTCCCACGCCGATTGCCTGTCCGTCGTAGGCAAAGCAGACTGAGTTGGACTGAGTATACTTCAGAGTAATCAGGGCAATCATCAGATCTCGTGCCGCGCTGTCCGGCAAATTTTTATTTTCTGTTACGACGTTGTTCAGCAGTTCCCTGTTGATCTCAAAATTGTTTCTTCCCTGCTCAAAGGTAATACCGTACACCTGCTTTTGCTCTACAAGCTCAGGAACGTAGTCGGGATCGATCTTTACAATATTATAATTTCCTTTTTTCTTCGTCTTCAGAATCTCCAGTGCCTCATCCGTATAACCGGGAGCGATGATGCCGTCGGAAACCTCACGCTTAATGATCAGCGCCGTGGTCTTGTCGCAAACATCACTCAGAGCGATCCAGTCACCAAAGGAGGACATACGGTCAGTTCCTCTGGCACGGGCATAGGCGCAAGCCAAGGGAGAATCATCCAATCCCTCGATATCGTCTACAAAGCAAGCCTTTTTGAGCACGTCAGACAGGGGAAGTCCAACTGCCGCCGAGGTGGGGCTTACGTGTTTGAAGGAGGTCGCGCATGGCATACCGGTAGCCTCCTTTAGTTCCTTTACCAACTGCCAACTATTAAACGCGTCAAGGAAGTTAATGTATCCGGGCTTGCCACAGAGGATCTCGATGGGGAGTTCCTTTCCGTCCTTCATAAAGATCTTCGCAGGCTTCTGATTGGGGTTACAGCCATATTTCAACTCAAATTCTTTCATGAAACGCCTCCTCAAACATTCTTATTAATAATGATCTCCTTGGGCTCACCGCCATCCAGGGGAACGGTACGAACCAGGAGAGAAACCTTATTGTCCTCGTTTAAATTCTTCCAGATCAACTCGGCAAGCTCCTCTGCCGTATTGGGCAGAGTAACCGTTTCAGGCTCACCGTGGAAGGAAGGAATAGGATTTCCGTCACACTCGTAGGTATGAATGAAATGTCCGATTCCGTCCCTAGGCGTGTAACGGTAGAAATAACGGTTGCACGCCTCGGGATTGCCGTAAGCACTTTTCAAAATGGAGAGCGAATAGGTAAATTCACGTCTGGGGTAGCAATAATACACGATTCCAGAAATTCTGGGAGTATAGTTGGGACAATCGGGCTCAAATTCACGGGTCATCAGGGCATCCTCAAAGCTCTTTCCTTCCTCAAGGAAGTTATAAATGGTATCCGTCTGATCACCGTTGGTAACGATATCCATATTGGGTCTTGCCAAGTAGGGATTGTAAATAATAAGGCTGGGATCCTGCAATTTGGATTCATCATACGCCTTGGTACGCATACCTCCCCCAAACCGCTCAAACACACGGTTACGGCTATTCTCACTTCTGCCCATGATAAAATAGGCGATCATTGCTTGTTTTCCATCGGCACTCTTACCGATCATAATGCCACGTCCCGGGTAGGAGTTCTCCGACAACAATTTCTCTATGGATTGAATTCCGTAAACACTCATTTCTTATCTCCCCTTCGTGTATTCATAATTTCTTTGGAAACCAGTTCTACCGCTCTGGGCAGAATCACCCATTCCGCCTGGCGCATAACCCGTTGTTGCAGACTCTCGGCACTCTCTCCTTTTTTCACGCTAACACTCTTCTGCAAAATGATCTCTCCGCCATCCGGCACCTCGTTCACGTAGTGGACTGTTGCACCCGTTACCTTCACGCCGTATTTCAGTGCCGCTTCATGAACCCGCAGACCGTAAAAGCCCTTTCCGCAGAAGGAGGGGATCAGAGAGGGGTGCACATTCAGAATCCGCTTGGGATAGCGAGAGGTAAATTTCTCACTGAGAATTTTCATAAATCCGGCAAGAACGATCAATTCAATACCGTATTCATCCAAGGTGTTAATCAGCTTGGCTTCAAAATCATCTTGGCTTGGGTATTCCCTTCCGGAAATAATGACCGCAGGAATATTGGCACGTTCCGCGCGCGTAATAGCGAAAGCATCCGGGTTATTGGAGATGACCAGACTCAGCACTCCGTGACGGATCAGCCCCGAAGCCTGAGCGTCAATGAGAGCTTGCAGATTGGTTCCGCCGCCCGACACGAATACAGCAACCTTAACTTGCTCGTTTTGCTTCATGTTCTTCATTCCTTTCACAAGCAAGCGGATCAATAAAAGATCACGCCCTCATCGGACTTCACGATCTCTCCGATCACGTAAGCATCTTCTCCGTTTGCCTTCAAAATATCAATTGCCGCATCCGCCTCGTTGACAGGAACGACAATGCTCATACCCACACCCATGTTATACGTGTTATACATATCTCTCTCGGGAATATTTCCTTTTTCCGCAATTAGCTCGAATATGGGAAGAACCTTAATTGCGGATTTCTGAATTTTAGCGGAAAGTCCCTTGGGGATGGAACGGGGGATATTTTCATAGAATCCGCCGCCGGTGATATGACTGATTCCCTTTACGTTCACCTTCTCTAGGAGTTTAAGAACCGGCTTTACGTATATTCTTGTAGGAGTGAGAAGGGTTTCGGCAATAGAAGCACCTCCCAGTTTTTCACAGGGAGCATACAGTGTATCAGGGTTATTGTCAATATCAAACACTCTTCTGACGAGCGAAAATCCATTGGAATGGATACCGCTGGAAGGAAGCGCGATCACCACGTCTCCCTCACACATTTTCGTATGATCCAGGATCTTCTTCTTGTCCACAATACCAACAGCGAATCCGGCAAGGTCGTAATCCTCAACAGGCATCATGCCGGGATGCTCCGCGGTTTCTCCGCCGATCAATGCCGCACCAGACTGAACACAGCCCTCCGCAACACCACCTACTATGGAAGCGATCTTCTCGGGAACATTCTTTCCGCAAGCAATGTAATCCAAGAAAAACAAAGGCTTTGCGCCAACACAAATGATGTCATTCACGCACATTGCCACTGCATCGATTCCGATGGTATCGTGCTTGTCCATCAGAATCGCCATCTTTACCTTCGTGCCGCAACCATCCGTACCTGAAACAAGCACGGGTTCTTCCATTCCCGCAATCGGGAGACCAAAACAGCCGCCAAAGCCGCCTACGTCGTCAATACATCCTTCGTTCTTCGTACGGGCAATATGAGACTTCATCAGCTCTACTGCTTTGTAGCCGGCAGTAATATCTACGCCAGCCGCCTTGTAACTTTCACTGTAACTCTTCATTTTCTTCTCCTTTGCGGTTTTTATACGCTCAAATTATTCATTACTGGTTTGATTGAAGCGCAATTCAATGTTTCTGTTCTTCTCCAGAACTGTTTCGGCTCCCTTGCGGCGCTTCGCGTCAAGCTTTTCAGCTAGTTCTCCGTCGCTGACCGCCAAAATCTGAATAGCAAGCAGAGCGGCATTGGTCGCACCGTCTACGGCAACAGTTGCCACAGGCATACCGGAAGGCATTTGAACAGTAGACAGAAGCGCGTCCATACCGCCAAAATACTTAGTGCTGACCGGAATTCCGATCACGGGCAACGTAGTGTTTGCGGCAACGGCACCTGCCAAATGAGCCGCCATACCCGCCGCGGCAATAATAGCACCGAATCCCTTCTCTCTGGCGGTTGCGGAAAATTCCTTTGCCTCCATGGGCGTTCGATGCGCGGAATACACGTGCACCTCAAAAGGAACCTCAAATTCCGTCAGGGTATCGATTGCTTTTTGAACAATGGGTAGATCGCTGTCACTTCCCATAAGAATACCGATTTTTTTCATATTTTCCTCCGATAAATAAAATAGGACAAACCTATCCTAACACAAACAGGTTTGCCCAGGCGGTCGGCGTTATTGCTTCTTGTTCCCCATGTGGTTGTTTCCACGTAATCCGCCGGTCACAACAAGCTTTCTTTTTTTCGAAATTTCGCTGTTATGATTATACCATATTTTATACGTAAAGTCAACAACAAAAAATGCGTTTTCCCACCAATTTTTTCGTTTCCTGTCTCCAAAAAACAAACATTTCCTCCAAGTATCCGTTCTGAGCGGATCCATCCGCGTCTCCTTCGCCGTGGATGATTTTCAAGTCTCATATTCTTTTTATGAGTCACTTTAAATTTGGTGATAATATATAAATATTTAAAAAATGTCAAAAAAATATTGATAACTATTTACAAACACATTTTTTTATGGTATACTGTTCATGAGGAAAAATCCTCAGTTATATTTCTTCAAGGAGGAAGTACAGATGAAGGTTACCATTGTTGGCAGACAAATGAACGTGTGGGATGAAATGAAGACCACCATCGAGTCAAAGCTCGGAAAGCTTGACAAGTATTTTAGTGACGAGTGCTCGGCGACAGCTACTCTCAGCGCCAAGCACGGACAAAAATGCTTAGAGATCACCATTGTATCCGTCGGAACGATTTTCAGAAGCGAGGTACAGGACGAAACCTTCCGAAACGCGCTGGATCGTGCCGTCAATACCATAGAACGACAAATACGCAAAAATAAGACCCGTTTGGCTAAGCGACTGCGGAGCGGTGCCTTCGAGGTTCCCCTTCCGGACACAGGCGAGGACTACGAGGAAGACACCGAGTTCACCATACGCCGCAAATCCTTCACGATTAAGCCTATGTCCACCGAAGAAGCTATTATGCAGATGAACCTGCTGGGTCACGAATTCTTCGTCTTCAAGGAAGACGACACCGAAAAAGTGTGTGTGGTTTACAAACGGCATGACAACACCTACGGCTTGATCACCGCAGACGAGGAATAACCGTCTACAAATTTAGAAGCCCACCGAGCAAGTCGGTGGGCTTCTCTTATGATTCAGTCTCGGCAGATACGGCTTGATACTCAATCGTACCAATGGTAACCGTTTTTTCCACTTCATCCCGAGTAAAGAGGAAGCTGCCGGTATAAGGAGCAGTCCATGCTTCATCATCAAACTCAAGGGTAATCTGTCCATTCTCAATACAGCACTGACCAACGGCAGAAGAAACATTCCCTTCCTCGTCCTCCACCTCAAGAATCACAACGGTGCCAAAGAAATTCAATGTCGTTGTTTGACCGAGGAAGGTATTGCTGTATGAACCAAATAGCTTTTCGCTCCTCAATCCGGTCACCAGGGTACCTATAAACGCATTTTTCTCTCCCAGTTCATTCACGCGCTTCTCGATCTGTTTTATCTCATCCTCGGACAGATCAAAGATAATCTCCATGTCCGCCTTTGGTTTTGGCATGTTGTCCTTCATGTCAACGTCCAATACCAAGGTCAGATCGGAAGTAACGCTCTTTCCTTCCTTTACGTAAAGGATCTTGTCAACGGTAATCTGAAGCTCGCCAAGTCCCGTCTTCTTCCAATCGCCTCTCATGGTAAGAGAGCCGTTTCCAAGAGTGAGACGATACGTATCTTTTTCTTTGTCAATATGGAAATTCAGCAGAGTCTCTTCGTTCTTCAAAAGCTTGATTCCAAACTTAGTAGGATCTTCGTCATCCACACTGTATTCCCATTTCGTCCCGTTCAAGGTACAAGTAATATTTTCAGATTTTGCCAAGCCCTTGGTACCAACATCCAACGCAAGGTTAAAACCATTGGAATCGTCATGAAGCTCAAGCTTCATCAGAGTAGACGACAGCTTACCGGTAACCAACTTGATTACGAGCTCTTCGTCATTGCCGGCATACGAGAGCTCATCCTCATCCAGGGAGTCCTCCCAATTCTTTATCCAAGTCTCATAGACATCCGAGATATCCCGTCCGCTCCCGATCAAGCCGCTTTCCCACAGATATTCCTCATAATATCCGCCGTAGGTCTCCACAAAACTCTCCAATTTCTTATCGTTGGAGACGTAGTAAAACAGCTCTTCCTGCATCATCAAAAAGGCATCCGTGTCGACAGTAACTGTGATCACGCGCGCTTTCTTCCGTTCCTCACCGATCTTGATGCGACGTGTCTCGGACTCAAATTCCGCATATTCTTCTAAAATCGAATAAAGCTTCTTACCGTAGCGGGTAACGATCTTGTCCCACTCCTCTTTCATCTCCTTGTCAGCACCAATGTCGTACATCTGCATCATAGCTGCTAACAAATCGTACGTAGATTCACTCAAAGCGACTTCGGATTTGGCATCCTTTCGGAAGATGGAGGATTTCAAGGCAGACATCATTTCTCCACGCTCGATTCCGTAAGTTCCTTTTAAAATCTCATCGTTGCTCAAATAGGACTTGTCTTCGCTTATGTAAAGACTGCCCGTCAGATTGAGACTTTCCCCCTGAGAATAATAAAGATCCTCCGCCATAACCGTTGACTTTTTAGAGTTAAAATATATCTTTCCGCCAAATTCCGCGTCAGAAGCATCCGCAGTTCCCGTAAACGCTACGGACCCCTTTTCAAAGGGCTTTACCAGAGCCTCGACTTCTTCACGGGATGTCAAATCCTCCGCGAGTCCCGCCAGTGCACGTTCCGCAACCCGCTCCGGCTGATTCAGCGCAATTCCAATACCGACTATGAGACATCCCAGTACAACAATCACCGCTAAAATAAAAATAAATTTTTTCATCGTAGGTCTCCTTTTGTAATTTAGTCACTTCATTGTAACAGATTTTTGTCGATTTGTCAAGCTAAGTATTTAGGAAAGTGTGATTTCTCCTTGACAAGACTGGATAAATGGATTATAATATAGGTATTCAATGGTAGGATAAAAAACAAGAAGGGATACATACAATAACCGTATGAAGAACATACTGATTTTATACGCAACCAACTGGGGAGTGACCAAGCAGTGCGCGGAAATGTTGGAGAAGCAATTAAACCAGCGTTATACCGTCACCGTAATGGATATTCAAAAAGAACGTCCCGCTCTATCGGAATACGACGTGGTCATTCTGGGGAGCAATATCCGCATGGGAAAGATCAACCGTGCCATGAAAAAGCTACTCCAAGAGGAGGCGGAATATTTGTCCTCCGTTCCTACGGCAGTTTACCTTTGCCTTGGTTATCCGAGACAGTTTGAGGAATATGCGGAGCTTGAATTGCCAAAAAAATTAACCTGTTCTCTTGGCGTTCACTGCTTTGGAGGTGAACTCAAGCCCGAAAAGCTGAGGGGGATCGACAAGTGGATCGTGAAAATGGTACGAAATTCCATTCGCACTCAGGATTTTGAGGAATCAGATACGGATCATCACCAGCTTCCCGAAATTCTACCGGAAAATATTGTCCTACTGGCGGATAAAATAAAATCCTTGAACTAAAATTCATGATATTTTTCCCAATATGCCGATTTTTAAATGGGAGTTTTGTTTAAAATATACAAACAAAAAAACTTGACAAAACTCCCTAAATGTGGTATCATATATGGGTAGTGCTAAAGGTCAAGACCCACTAGCTCAGATGGTAGAGCACTTGACTTTTAATCAAGGGGTCCGGAGTTCGAGTCTCCGGTGGGTCACCAAAAATCGACAAATTTCGAAAGAGATTTGTCGATTTTATTTTTTCATTTTCACTTACACTTCTTCACATTTCACTCTTAACATTGAAATTTGTTAATTAGCTAAAAGTAAATTGTGAAAAAGGAGCTACGTTAAATTGAAATTTTTGCAGATGCCCTTACACTCAGGTTGCAAATGAACAAAAAAATCACCCGCTATCCACAAAAGATAGCGGGTGATTTTTGTATAGGTTGCCAGTCTATTGGATTGTTATCCAATTTTAATATTCTGCTTTTTACGGTTATTCGTAATCCACCACGTCGATCCAGCCGTGGAGAAAATCTCTCTCCTCAGGCTTACCCTTCACCGACTGAGAGGCGGCAACGATCGGCATCCATTTCTGAACATACTTCTTTTCCGTTTTACTCTTTTCACAAAACAGTTCTAAGTATCTGTCAGCCAACTCTCGCTTTCCCTCCAGACAGAACAGCAGGTAGGTTCTGGCAATATCCGCAGAGGCATTTCCCTGGGTAGCGTGTGCCCAGTCAATGATATAAGGAATTCCGCTTTCGGTTAAAATAATGTTAGAAGGATTAAAATCACCGTGGCATACCTTATTGTGCTTGGGCATTCCCTCCAGGCGAGTATGCAACTCGTACCGGGTGATCTCGGGAATATCCGCCTCAGCAATTTTTCTGTTCATTTTATCTTTCAGCTTATTCAGCATGGGACATTTCTTTCCATGAATCTTCATTTGCAGATCGACAAACAGCTCCAGATATTCCTCTTCCTTCTCGGGATTCTTCTCCATCAGCTCAGCCAGTGTGGTTCCCGAAATGTATTCCGACACAATTGCCCATTTTCCTTCTGCCTTGGACACTTCTCGGATTTTAGGTATATTCAGACCGGTTTCCTCAACACGAGCCTGGTTGAGAGCCTCGTTCAGGACATCCGCTTTTGAATAATCCGCATCAAATACCTTGATGGCGAGTTCCCCATCACGGTAAATGGTTTTATTATTTCTAACAGCGATTACTCTATCCAGTTTCATTCTCATGTCCTCCTATACTCTTAAGCCTTCTTACCTTTAAGGTAAGGAGCTTTGATTGCGTCAGGCTTCTTCTCGGTAAGAT
>JAFTRY010000027.1 GCA_017462035.1 Clostridia bacterium | reverse complement strand
GTAGAGGGAATTCTCAGAGAGCCCTTGGTACCCATGATGATGGTGTCACCGGGGGTATCCAGGTTCATTGCCCACGCGATTCTAAAGTCCAGAATGATTCCGCCCTCCAGACGAACAAAGGCAGCGGCGAAATCGTCCACGCCGAAGAGCTTGGAGTACTCTTCTCCCTTTCCCTTTGCATAACCCGAATAATTGGGATCCTGTCCAAAGAAAGCGGACTTGTAGCCGGAAACGGTCAAAGGCTTGGGATAGCCGATGGCATTGAGAACCATGTCGAGAGAGTAGCATCCAATGTCACCCAGAGCACCGATACCTGCGGTCTTCTCTTCGATAAAGGTAGTACCGAAGGGGGTGGGGATTCCGCGGCGGCGTCCGCCGCCGGTCTGGATGTAGTAGATCTGACCCAGTTCACCGGATTCAACGATCTTCTTGATCTGCTTCATGTTCACATCCATTCTGGGCTGGAAGCCGATGGACAGAACCTTGCCGCTTGCCTTCTCCGCCTTCATAACGGCAACCGCCTCGTCAAGAGTAACGGTGAAGGGCTTCTCCAGAAGCACGTTCACACCTGCGTTCAGCGCGTCAATGGCGGGCTGAGCATGCTGACAGTTGTAGGTACAGATGGACACCGCGTCCAGCTTCAGACTCTTGTCCTCCAGCATTTCCTTGTGGGATGCGTAGTCGGTCTTGGCACCTTCAACGCCGTACTTCTCCATGAACGCCTTCGCCTTGCCGGGAACCAGATCAGCGCCTGCCACGATCTCAACGTCGGGCTGCTTCAGGTAAGAGTTCATATGAGAGCCCGCGATCCATCCGCAACCGATAATACCGATTCTCATTTTTTTGCTGGCATCCACAACGGGACCGCTGGTCTCAGCGGTGAACGTATTCAATCCAGCCATAGAATTGTCTGCCATGTGTTTTTCCTCCGTATTTATGATTTTTTAATTTTCACTCTTAATAGCCAAGAGTCTTCAAATACGCTCTGCTCTTTGCGATACACTCCATGGGAGTCAGACCCATAGAGGGGTTGTCCTGCTCAACCACCAGCCACTTGGCACCGGCAGCCTCCGCCGCCTTCAAGATCGAGGGGAAATCCTGAAGTCCGCTTCCCACAGGACGGAACTCAAAATTACCGGGACGAACGGGTTTATCCCTCTTTACACCGATCAACTCATACATATCCTCGGATTTCTCACCGTAAAAGTCCTTCAAGTGAACCACGGGAGAACGCCCCGCGTATTTCATCAAATACTCGCTGGGGTTTTCACCGCCCACGTTGACCCAACAGGTGTCAAGCTCGGTCTGCAAGCACTCGGGGCAGGTGGACTCATAAAGCACGTCCAAACCGTACTTTCCGTCCATCAGAATGAACTCAAAATCATGGTTGTGGTAAAGAAGCTGCATACCCTGAGCACGAACCTCCTTGCCGATCACCTTGATGTTCTCAATGACCTGGTAGAAATTCTCACCGCCGGGACGGTCGTTTTTGTCCAGAAAAGGAATGGCAATGTACTGACACCCGGCAGAGGCATACTGAGCCACCACTCCCTTCAAATCTTCCATTAATTCTACGTAAGGAACGTGAGCCGACACGGGAACCAAATCAAACTCCTCGCACAAGCTCTTCAATTTTTCCGGAGTACTGCCATGTAATTGCGCAAATTCCACGCCGTCATACCCCATCTTTTTGATCTGCTCCAGCGTGCCGCGAATATCCGCTTTTGCGTCATCGCGTACGGAATAAACCTGTACTGCTACCGGTAATGCCATATGATTTCCCTCCAGTTTTTTATTTGGTGATTCTATTATATGGCAACGGATTGCCTTTTTCAAGTCAATTTTATTGTTTTTTGAGACAAATATTGCTCAAATCCCTTCTGCCGCTCGGGCAATGTCGGCGGCAATTTCCTCAGGGCAACGATAAGCGTCCACGATCACGATGGGATCGGTACTTTTTAAATCCTCGAATACACGGAAAAAGGCATTTCGTACACGGATCAGTGTGTCCGCATTTTCATAGATTTCCACCCGATCTCTTCCGGCACGAATCCGCTCCAGACTTTGCTCAGGTGTCAGATCCAGATACAAACACAGATCCGGCTTTCGAATTTGCGGACATAGCAGGTTCATTGCCTTGACCCATTCGTAATCGGTGCTGTGTCCCTGGTATGCCAGGGTGGAATAATAGTATCGGTCACAGATCAGATCGATTCCCTCGGCAAGAATCGCTTCGATTCCCTCCGTAGGATGCGTGTTGTGGGCAATCCGGTCCAGTACAAACATCGCCGCCATCTCGCATTCGGTCTTTTTCTCCGCGCCGCTCAGCACTCGCCGCAGTGCCACCCCCGTTGGAAAGGCGGTGGGTTCTGCCGTCCGCAAAACCTGTCTGCCGCGGCTCCTCAGATATTCCTCCAGCAAGCTCGCTTGGGTGGTTTTCCCTGCTCCGTCGATCCCCTCCAAAACAAACAGCCTTCCTCTTTTTTGATCGCATTTTCGGTCCATGAACTTTATGCTCCTTTTCAGTTTGTTTCAGCTAACCTCAGCGTAATTTCTCCGCTGGAAAGCCGTTCCTCACTTCCGTCTGCATGACGGATTCGAAGAGAACCGTCTGCCTCGATTTCCACCGCGACCCCCTGCCGACGGCTTCCGTTGATCCAATAAGTAACCTCCTGCCCAAGCACCAGAGAACGGCTTCGGTATTCCTCGATCCAATTCTCTTCCGATTCTCTTGTGGCAAGATGGTATAATTCCGAAACAATGCGGGCGGTAAGAGCCGTCCGCTCATCTCCCTGCCTGTCCAGAAGGCTTCCCGCCCTCTGCTGTAGCTCCTCGGGAAAATCAGAGGTGCAGAGATTGACTCCCACGCCCAGGATCACGTATCGAGCGTCCTCCCACAAGAAGGATTCTGCCAAAATCCCGCAAACCTTTCTCCCTCGATAATAAAGATCGTTGACCCATTTGATCCCGGTTTCGATCCCCGTTACCTGCCGAATGGCGCGTCCTGTTGCCACCGCCGCCCCGGAGGTCAGCGTCACAGCGTTCTCAAGCTCTCCCTCCATTCTCAAAAGAAGTGAGAGGTAAATGCCTGTCTTCTCCGGGGAATAAAAGCTTCGTCCCATACGCCCTCTTCCTTGGGTTTGCGCACCAGCCACAAAGACTGCCGGAACCTGTCCTCCGGCAATAGCGTACCGTTTTGCTTCGGTATTGGTGGAGTCAAGCTCCTCATAGCATCGCAGGGTCAGCGGCAGCCGTCGCAATTGCCGTGTCAGCTCCGCTCCCCACTCCGGCTGTTCTCTCGTCTCAAAGTTCATGATGTTGAATGTTTCTTTCTCATAGAATTGGAGGTAGGCTTCAAAAGCAGGGAAATACACTTCAAAATAATGCTCTTCGCTTTGGAGTCCAAGGTATTCCAGGCTTTCACAAGCTTGATCTTCTCCGCGGTAAGCTCGGTGAGATTTTTTGCATTAGTCGAAACTAACGTCTCGTAAAAAGTGTCCACAAACTCTGCCCTCTCCTGGGCACTCAGCGTATTCATCCACTCCTTCAAAGCGGAATCCAGGTGCTTGCTTTCCTCGGTAATGGTATCCAAATGGATAAAGGCACCTCCCAGCACCTCCCAGGAGAACCCATTGTGCTGTAGCAGACCGGTGGCGTTGCTCTTAACCACCTCGTAATCCTCCTCATGCTCCAATAGCATCCCCACCACGGAGGAATGAGGCACAAGGGTTCGGATCCTCTCCCGCATATCCAGGTAATCTGCCCCGGTAACAAAAGCGCGATCAAAGCCGGGACCGTCGTTGTTAAACGCGGTAATCAACCGATCCTGTAAAACCTTCTCGCTCTTGACGGCGGCGTAGACCGCAAGGTTGCCGCCCTTGCTGTGCCCCCCCAGATAAAAGGCACCCGGCATGTAAGGCACCACCTCACGGACGTATTCCACCGCCCGCTCCTGAGCCGGAACGGGTTGCATAAAACTCATGTTGAAATTTTCCTTCCATCCCACCAGAGTATCATCCGTTCCCCGAAAGGAAAGATACGCCATACCGTTGTTCGGTAAATAGGTGAGGGCGGCAAACTGCGTCTGGGTTTCCTCGTCTACCCGATTGGTATACGCCATCAGCTTTGTTCCCGCGAATCGCCTGGTCTTCGCAGCTTTCGCCATAAGAGTAATGGTCTCAGGCGGAAGAATCTTTCCCAAATAAGGCACCTCCCCCCGGTGGAGCTTCAGATAACCTCTCGCCGCTCCTTGAAGGGTAACTGGCGGCTCACCGGGATCCGGGGGTACGATCCCTTCAAAATCAATGTAGCTGAGCAAAGAAAAGATTAGATTGTCTACTTCGTTCAGCCCCAAATCGGCAAAGGACACATCCCCCCGCCAATCCAAATAGTCAAATAAAGTTCCCATAGCTTCTCCTTCTTTTGGATATTCCAAAGAAGTCACGGTATTTCACAAAAATGGTCAGATCTGTTTATGAACGCTCTTGTATTCGTCGTAATAGCGATAATACGGGCACCTTGCCGTATTTCTTCCTAAAAAATCAATCATTTCGTCCTGATCCAGTCTCTGATTACAAACATAGGCATCCAAGTATTCGTCATAATCGTAAAACTCACAGCTCTCACAGCTTCCTGCCCTCTTTTTGATGGCGGAGGATGAGTCTTGTTTTTTAAAATTAGTCAAAGCTAAACCTCCCGACTTACGATTGTAAATATTTTAGCCGATCCAGACAATTTTGCAGAATGATCTGCGCCGATAGGGTATCGATCACCGTTTTTCTCTTTTTTCCTCGGGTATTGGTCTCGTTGAGATAACGGGCGGCGGTCATAGTGGTCATGCGCTCGTCAAACATTGCCACAGGCAACGAAAGCCTCTCCTCGAGAAAATGGGCAAATTTTCGACAGCGGGCGGCTCTTGCGCCCTCACTTCCGTCCATGTTGACGGGCAAGCCTACCACAACAGCCACTACGCCCTGTTCTCTGGCGATCTCCGCAACGGCATCTGCCGTTTTATCGATTCCTCCGGGGCTAATGTACCCGATCCCCGATGCCAGCAGACGCGACGGATCACAAACAGCTAGCCCCGTTCGAGTATCTCCAAAATCCACGCCCAAAATCTTTCCCCGACTTCCGGCGATTTGTTCTAATTCATTCATGTATATATTCCTTTGATTGTTTTTATTCTATGACAGATTCTTTCGTTTTATCCCCAAGGCAATGGAAAGCAGCTCCTCCTTCTGATTCCGCTCCGGATCGTCCAAGACCGATTCCAACAACGCCTTCAGTATGCTCCCCACTTCTTTGCCCTCAAATCCTGCCGCTAACAGATCCCCTCCGTCAATCACCAGATCGGATAACGTGCAGGGTGCACGATTTTCACATACCCAATCCAAAGCCTTTGCAGGAGATCGTCCCAGAAGCACCGAGGCACGCACGGCGGCAGGGGCGTATATTCCGCAGTTAGCGATCAATCGTCTGGCATCCGCGGGGGAGGTCAACGTCAGCCTGCTTCCTCGAACTACGGCACCGACACCGGTTTTCATCTGATTAGAAAGCTTTAAATGACCCACCATCGTCTTGGCGCGCTCCTCGTCAATATCGGCGAAGAAAAAGCCCAAACGTGCCGCCGGTTCCGCCGGCATTTGTGAAAGCGAGCGAAGGATTCTTTCACTGGGGCAATAGGTTCCGGTAACGTAGGACAGAACACCCCCGTCTCGCATGGCAAGCAGGGCTGATTCCGGATGTTGAGATGTCAGCAAACGAAGAAATTCGGAGGCGATCCGCTCAACAGCAATATTAGTTAGTTTTGACTTACTTTCTATGCATGCCCGTTCCGTTTCTTCTTCTAAAGCAAAGCCAAGCTGAGCCGAAAAGCGATACGCGCGCATGATCCGCAGCGCGTCCTCCGCCAATCGACGGTACGGATCTCCCACGGCGCGGAGCACGCCTCGTTTCAGATCATCCTGCCCGCCAAAAAGATCCACCAACCCCACGTCCGGATGGTATGCCATCGCGTTGACAGTAAAATCCCGACGGGATAGATCCTCCACGATGCTTCGGGTAAAACTAACCGATTCGGGATGGCGGGAGTCGGCGTACACTCCGTCCAAGCGGAAGGTCGTAATCTCCACAGGGTTTCCCTCAAACAAAACAGTGACCGTACCGTGCTTCAAACCCGTTTCAATTACACGGCAGTCGGAAAACATCGAAGAGGTCAGCTCGGGCGGCGCGGAGGTTGCCAGATCGTAATCGTGAGGCACCAACCCCAGCATTAGATCCCGAAGACTGCCTCCCACCAAATAAACCTCTTCCCCAGCCTGGGCAAATCGCTCTATGAGGGCGATGAGGTAAGGCGGAAGAGCATATGGTACCGATCCCGTAGAAATATCCATTCCGTCACCTCCTATTCCGCTTATATTATACCCCTTTTTTCCCTGTCTGTCAAGACCGCTTTCCTTTAAAAAAGCTCACGGAAATATCAAAAACGGCACCCGCCAACGGCGGGTACCGTAATTTTGAAAGCGTTTTTCCTTTACCGCTTGTCAGTAGGCGTGATCAGCTCCATGTTGAAGAACCGCTCCGCGTCGGTCAAGAACTTATCCACACGGTTTTTATTCACGTAGAAGCCGCCGTTTCCGTTGATCGTCAAATACGCCTTTCTGGATGCCACCTGATAGAACTTGCACTCCTTCGTCTCCAGAGTACCGTCTGTATCTCTGGTGGTCACCGTCAACGTCAGCAACCACTTGGACTCATCGTTCACAAGAGCCTGCTCCTCCTCCTCAGTAAGCGGATAGGAGTTCACAATGGTAGCGTACAGGAGGGTCTGATAATAGGAACGGAACAGAGACGTGCTGTGACGGGTGATGGTCTCGGTGGTTCCGTCCGGATAACTCAAACGAATGGCGTTGGCGCTAACTTCCACGTCAAACTCTTTTCCGTCAATATATCCGTTTCGACAGAGCACCTGGGTACCCAAAAGATTGTAATCGTAATATCCGATTCCATCCGCCATATTTCGTTCCTCTCCCGAGGATGTGTATACCTGAATATGTCTGGCGGTCACCACCCAAGTATACCCGTTTACATCCTCCACCGTCAATGATCCAAAGGTGGAAATATCCCGTCCCTTGGAGTCGGTGGCGTGGACGGTCAAATCACTGGAATTGGTTCCGTCGGACTGATCGCTCTTGGAGTTGTCCAGCTTAAAGCTTGCCTCGTAGCCCGGTGCCGTCAGGGTGACCTGCTCAATAAATGCGATATCCCCCTGAATGTAGCTGGTGCTGATCCACTGATCCTTGTCCCAGGTAACAAATTCCAAAACATGCCCCTCTACCTCTACCACAGAGTTAAAGGTATAAAGGAACTCGTATTTTTTCTCACCGTTCTTTTCCTCAACGGAGCTGACAATGGTATACACGTACCGATTGCCCCGCTCGTTCGGCTCGCTGATCAAAATGGTTTGGTGAATGGTCTCCACATAATTTCCGTCAGCGTCTGTAAGATCGTACTCAAAGCCGACGGTATACTCCGAGAAGGGATAATATTCCGTCTCTCCCTTATCGTTGACCGCCGCCCTGTAAAGTCCGTATTCTGCCAGATCCTTTTCCGTAGGGGCGAACAGACAAACACCGGAGTCAGCATAGGAGGGGCTGTACAGGTTTTGAAGCGCAACATCTATGCTAGCATCCGAGGGCATATAGCCGTCCAGCTGCTCTGTAAGCAGAATATAGGGGAACTTTTCACTGATGGTGTTTTCCCGCAAGGAAAGATCCACGTAAGAAAATGCCACGATTTTTTCATAACTGCTCAAATCGGTTGGCGTTGCGCCATCCTTCCGCTTGGAAATCGTAAAGTTTTCCACGTCAAAGAAATTATTCATTTCCATAGGATAGCTGAGCAAAGGCGTTACGTAGTCCTCAATGGGAGCCAAAAGAGTCGTTCCGGTAGTGGTATCCGCTACATATACCGCGTCTCTCTTTACCTCGTTCCCCGTGCTGAGATCCACATACTGCGTATAGTAACCGCCCTCGGTCACCAGCTGATCGCCGATCAGCACCTTGTAACGGTTCCCGTTTACATCGGTCAGGATATAGTATGCGGGCTCGTAAAGGTATTCGTTTCCTTCCTCATCCACCCGCATCTCAGGTGCCAGACCGTACTCGGTAAATTCACCGTTTTCATCCTTAATCGGATTTTCCAGCTTCATCAGTGACAGGGTATACCCCGCGCTGACATACATTTTCGCAAAAAGCTCCTGGTCATAGGTGGTCAACGCCGAGCCTTTGATAATAAAATCTCCGCTCTTGTCGATCTGATCGGTCTCAGGGTTATATCGACAGAAGGTAAAGCTTCCCTCCTGGTTATGAACCTCAATGGAAAGAATATTCTTCTTTTCGATGTGCGGAAACAGGAGGATGCGGGAATTGATGCCCACGACCTCATTGCCCTCCGTATCCACCACCGCAATGATCTCATATTCTCCCGTCTCGGCATCCACCTCGATCAGGGTTCCCAGTGCCGTAATATAATATCCATACTCCGAATCCGTAGCAAGAATTTGTCTGTCCTTGTCATAAAGAGCATAGACACCGTTCTTTTTACGGATGTAGTACTCGGTTCCGTCCGCGTCCGCGCAGGTAATGGTCTGCACGTAGTCCATCACGAACACAAGGGCAATAGCAAGTACGACGACTAAGATGGCAGACAGAACGATGGCTTGCTTCCGCCGACGCAGAAGGGTCTTGTTCTTTTTTTCCGCAATACTCATCATCGATTCTTTCTCCTAACGATTACGAAGACTCCCGCTCCCAGCGCAAGCACCGCGGGCACTACCGTCAGCACCACCGTGTACTGAGTCGCCTCAGAGGTGGTAATCGTGTCAATGGTATAGTCCCCAAAGGGCTTGAACTTCACCCCCACGGGAACCGGCTCCTTGCCAACGGTACGAAGCGCGTACTCAAGGAAGGTGCTGTTTCCGTAGGAATTGGATTGAAGCAGGCTTCTCGACGCGAAATCCGTAGAGCCGCAGGCAATCACGTAGGCAGTCTCGGTCATGGTCGATCCCAAGGTGGCGTTTTCCACAACACTGTGAGTCTCTACGGAAACGGTCATCAGCTTGAGGGGATTGACAGCGGTGGCTTTAGCTACCTGCTGTCCGTTGGCCATAGCCACTGCATTCTCACCCGTAGTAAATACGTCGTAGATGGAGCGGTAGGTTCCATCTACACCGTAGGTAGCGTAGTCATAGGAAATGCTGGCATCATCCGCATCCACGTAGTGCTGGGGAGAGTATAGGTCAGAATAAGAAATGGACATAGCATCCCGGAATACCATCATGGGAGGATTGGTCACATTGTTGGTCATATCGTAGGTCAACTGAGAGCCCTGTCCGCCCTTGGTATAATATTCACCCTTGATGGTGTAGCCATCCACCGTCAGAGACTGGGTGGTATCCCGTACGATATAGGGATGGTAGGTGGTCTTTCCCGCCTCCTCGGTCTTGTACCGATTGTAGGAAATTCCCCACTCCTCCAAATAGGACTCAAAATTCTGAAGAGGCGTGGTCAGATCGGGAGACATAAATACCATCAGAGAGTTGTCATCGTCCAAGAACTGATCCAGCTTCTCGATCTCATCCACGTCAGAGGAATAACCGTCCTTAACCAAAAAGTCGGTCTGAGGATTAAAAACTACGATCAATCGACAGTTCTCAGGGATCTCGTCGGTTGACATGTTCAGCTCTTGAACCTGGAAGCCGGCTGTATCCAAGGTAGTCAAAAGCTCTGTGTCGTCCAGCGTCTCCCCATGGTTGGTGGTAAGACACGCCACAGGCGACTCGGCGCGGGTCACAGCCAAAATACTTGCCGCCAAGATTTTCTCGCCGTTGTATGCCCAAGGTTCCTCGCTGGTGGTGTCGCTGTACGTATAAAAGGTATTCAGATTCCGCACCCGATACTCCGTACCGAATTCAATGATCACGCTGGAGGTGCTCACGTAAATTCCGTACTGGCTTACCGAGGAGGGATTCCAGATGATATTATGGTTTTCGATCTCAATATAATCGGGAAATTCTGCCGCTAACTGCTTCGCCGTCTCATAGATGTAACGGCGAGAGGAGGTTTCCTCCCACGCGTCGGGATCATCGCAGAAAATAATGCGGATCATCAAATCCTCGTCCTTAAAGTCTGGGTTCTGCGCTCTCCGTTCTTCCCGTGCCTTGTCAACCATTTCAACGGGAGAAAAGCTCTGTTCATAGGTATCGTCTCCGTTGGCGATCAGATCAATACAGTTATCCGAGAGGGTAAACAACAGCTCCGGGGTCAGATCCGCGTACCACAAAAACTTTTGCGCGAGCGCGGTGAAGATCACATTCACAATCACGATAACAGCAATGATCAAAGCAGTCATCGCTACCGTAACTCCGCCATAACGGAGCTTGCGGCTGGTTCCGGTTTTCATTTTCATTCTTTTTTACCGCCTTTCTCAATCAACCCCAACGGCGCTTGTCATACACGCGCACTGTAAGCAGAAGAAATACGCCCGCAATGGAGAGGTAGTATAGGATTGCCGAAAAATCGAGAATTCCGGTAGTAAAGTTGGAAAACCGACTCAATACGCTGAACCAACTGATGACAAAGCGAATGGCATATACGTTGATATACTGATTCAAAAGATCCAGGATCAGCATGACCAGAATGATGGCAACCGTGATCACCGCCGCCGCCAGCTGGTTTTCTGTGAGGGAGGATACAAACATACCGATGGCGACAAAGGCAAGTCCAATGAGAATGATTCCTACCACACACGCCACGATCTCACCGGTCACCGGTCCGATATGAGTGGTTCCGTACTCATCCGCCAGCCGTTCGGTATTGGCGTAAGAATACATAGGGAAGAAATTAATGCAGGACACAAGTACCGTCCCTACAAACAAAGTGGATGCCGCCAGAAATTTTCCCATTACCATCCCCCAAATGGACACCGGGGCTGTCAGAAGCAGCTGTTCGGTGCGGAGCTTCTTCTCCTCCGCGAAAAGCTTCATGGTAAGAAGGGGAATCAATATAATGAAGGAAAAGATCAGCATGGTAAAATAGCTTGTGGTCTTGTAGCTGTTAGATACCAGCGTGGTATAGCAGCAAAGAAGAGCTGCCGCCGCCAGAAATACGCCCACGTATACGTATCCGATGGCGTTGATGAAATAAGAGCGAAGCTCCTTTTTATAGATAGCAAACATGTTTCGTCCCACACGCCGCAGAGGGCGTGTATTTTCTCCTTTCTTTTCCCTGCTTACTGCTCAGACTCGTCGTCGTTTCCGAAGAGCGCGGAGAATTCTCCGCCCTGCTTCTTACCGGTGCTCTCTACTACCTTCTTGGCAACCTGTTGCTCCACGTCGCTTCGTCCGCGAGCGGTCTTCGCGCGGGTATCCCGTCGCTCGTAGCGATTCTTTGACGTCGACTGATCCACAATGGCAATGAAAATATCCTCAAGGCTCATACCGAGAGCTTCCATTCCCACCAAGGGCCAATTCTTTTCCGCCAGGGTATAGAAAAGAGTTTTGCGAATGTCTACCCCCACCTCACTCTCAATGGTGTAGCAGTAGGCATCTCCGTCTCTCTGAGCCAGCACCTCGGCATAAATAATACCGGGCTTGGAGCGAAGCATCTGGAGAACCTCCTTCTGAGGTCCGCAGATCTTCACCTGGAAGCGGCGGTTGTTCTCCACCGCGCGGGTAATGTTTTCGGTCAGCTCGTCCGCCACGATCTTTCCCTTGTTGATAATGACGATTCGGTCACATACCGCCTGTACCTCCTGCAAAATATGGGTGGAGAGGATTACCGTGTGATCCTTTCCCAGGTTTCGGAGCAGATTTCGAATCTCAATGATCTGCTTCGGATCAAGTCCCACCGTGGGTTCGTCAAAAATGATCACCTCAGGACTTCCGATCAGTGCTTGGGCGATCCCTACTCTCTGACGGTATCCCTTGGACAGATTTTTAATGACCCGCTTGTATACATCCCGGATCTTTACAATGTCACAAATTTCCTCCAGGTGCTTGGTGCGGTTCAGCTTGCATCCCTTCAGATTGTAGTTAAAAATCAAATATTCCTCCACCGTCATATCCAGATAGAGGGGAGGCTGTTCGGGAAGATAGCCAATGTGCTTCTTCGCCTCCAAGGGATTGTCCAGCACGTCCAGCCCTGCCACCGACACGCTGCCGGAGGTAGCGGAGAGGTAACCGGTCAAAATGTTCATCGTGGTACTCTTGCCGGCACCGTTGGGACCCAGTAGACCCACGATCTCGCCCCTCTGCACTTCAAAGCTGATATCGTCTACGGCGCAGTTGGCTCCGTAGTTTTTCACCAGGTGATCAATTTTTATCATAATCCGGGAATTTCCTTTCCTGATTTTTCGTGTTCGAGTTTTTCATCCTCAAAAAAAGATTACAATACATTTTACATTATATCACGAAATTATAAACAATTTGTGAACTATTACAGTATTTCGCTAAAAATCCTCTGTTTTTTATGTGAAGATTTTGTGTTGAACGCCCTAAATCTTCTCCAAAAAACGGTTATTCATAGATCGCTCTAGGACCGCCGATATACTTCGGTCTGGTAGTAGCGCACAAAATGGGTGCCTCCCCCATCCGCTTCACCGAAAGGCGTAGAGGAACTGCCACCTGCCGCAGATGCATGCCAATCAAAGTGCCGCCAATATCCAAGCCCGCATGGGCACGAATTGTTTCCACAGCCACCGGGTCCTCCAGTCGATTGTAAAAGGAAGCCGCAAAAGAGCCCCCCGCCTTAGGCGCGGGACGTACCCACACCGGTTCCAAACCGTACTCCCGAGCACACGACCGATCCACGATCAGTGCTCGATTCAAGTGTTCACAGCACTGCGCCGCCAAATACACCCCTCGCTCTTGAAGGAGAGGAAGTATCCCGTCCAGGATGGCATCTGCCACCGCAGGAACCGATGCTTTGCCAATCCGATTTCCCGTAACCTCGGAGGAAGAGCATCCTACCACCATGATCTCCCCGGCACGCGTCTCTGATGCCGCAAGCAATTCTCTCATAATCTGCTCCGAGGCAGATCGAATCTCCGCCAAAAAGGTCTCCGCTGACAAGGCATCCCGAAAGGCGGCAGTACCGTCGTCTCTGATTTCCACCGTATTTTTCACATGATCCATACTATGTTCTCCGTGTTCTCCGTTTATTTCATTTTCCTCACTATTATAACACGGAAGGAACAATAAATCAACAGAAACTTTCTTCCTGCAATTTTTTTGGATTTTCCTTACCTTTTCTTTAGGTCATCTTGCGTTCTGCCAAGCTTTGTGTTATACTCAAGCTATCAAGCCGGGAGGTACGTTTATGGCATATCAAGGAAAAGTTTTACACGCTCTCACCAAAAAACCTTTAGCGGGAATTCCGGTCAGCGACGGAAGAAACATCGCCCTCACCGATGGGAACGGACAATTCTCCCTGGAGGGATGGGAACGGGCTCACATCATTCACGTGGATCTGCTCACCCGTGGACAGCGGGACTGGTTTCGTACCATTCCCGAGTTTTTACAAAATCCCATATTTTTTGTAGATCCGGTAGAGACCTCCTCCGATTTTTGCTTCTTTCACACATCGGATACTGAAATTGAAAACCGAAGGGATACGGAATGGGTAGACAGACTTCGAGAACAGGTCCTTCGACATAAGCCTTCCTTTTTTATGCATACCGGTGACCTATGTCGAGACGAGGGTGTCCGCCGCCATCATATTTTGATGAATGAAAATACCATAGGCTGTCCTGTCCGCTACGCCATCGGAAACCACGATTTCGTGGGAGAGGAATACGGAGAACAACGGTTTGAGCAAGATTACGGTCCCACCTGGTATTCTTTTGATTGCGGTTCCCTTCACTTTGCCGTACTGCAAATTCCCTACGGTGACCGCCCCTCTGGATACATGCCTCAGGATCAATGGCTTTGGCTCCGAGAAGATCTAAAACAAAACTGCCGCGGCAAGGAGCTGGTGATCTTTTGTCACACCATCTGCCGCGACGACGAGCTTGGCTTTACCGTTTCTATAGAGGACGCGCCCCTTTCGCTTCGTGAGGAGGGACTGCGCGCCTGGATCTTTGGACACTATCACGCGCATCTATGTCATGATAGCGAGGGAATACTGAACATTTCCACAGCTCGCCCCGACAGTGGCGGCATTGATTCCTCACCCTCCGGGATCCGTAAATATTCGATCATCAACGGACAGCACACCACCGAGCTCCTCTACTCCTTTACACCTTCCAAAGCAGACCTCTCCCTCTGGAGGACCGAGCTTCCCGGACAAGTAGAGTTTTCCACCCCTCTTCCTTATGGCGGCGATCTTCTCGTTGCCACGGCAAACGACGGATTTCCCAAACGATGCGGAATCTTCCGAATCAGCGGTATCAACGGAAGGATACTCTGGTCTTTTTTGACTCCTGACGGTATTCGCAACGATATGGCACTGGCGGCAGACTGCCTCTATGCCCAAGATGATTTTGGAACTCTTTACTGTCTATCCGCCGAGACCGGAGAGCTTTTTTGGAGTGTCCGTTCTCCCCTGCGCAAAATCGCTCATACCGGAAGCGGCGTTCTGTTGACAGAAGACCAAGTAATCGTAGGCAAGCCCTGTCAACTGTACGCCTACCACAAGGAAACGGGAGCCCTTCTTTGGTACGCGGAGCTTCCCGTGTCAGAAAACACACCTGCCCGTTGGCTCTGGGATCAGGAACGGAATCAGCTTTTGATCAGTGCACACTGGCGCGGTTTGATCGCCATCGATCCGCACAACGGCTCCATTCGATGGCAGCAATGCGAGCAACCCGTCTGGTTTCGCTCCTCCACTCCTTTGTTGGTGGACGGTATCATCTACACCGCCGGCAATCGTACGCTGATCAAGCTGAGTGCCGAGAACGGAGAGATCCTTCTTACGCGTTCGGTTCCCTTTGGAGTGGATGTCAGCGGTTCCCCCGTCCGAGACGGTTCTACCCTGTATTACCCCACCGCCACCCAGGGAGTGATAGCGGCAACCATAGACACGTTAGAGCCTCAACGATTCTTTCCCACGGGGATCAACACTCTTTCCACAGCACCTTACGTACATGGAACCATGCAAACGGTTGAGGGAGCGGTTCAAATTCTTGGGAAGCATTTGATTTTTACCGCCCTGGACGGATATTTATACGATTACGACAAGGACACCGGAAAGCTTCTCCAAAAGACCGCCGTCGGAGCTCCCTGTCTGGTTTCACCTTTAATTGTACAAGACGGGATCATCGTCGCCGATTTTTGCGGCAGAGTACAAAAATTTCCCCTCCCCGGTGAACAAAAATAGCAGAACGGTCTTTTTACAAGAAACGCCCCGCTTGCATATGCAAACGGGGCGTTATAGTTTTGTGAATTCCGATTATTCCATATCCTCGGGCATTGCTTCCGCAGCTGCCTGAGCTTCGTCCAACAAAGCGCGAATGGAGAGGCTAACCTTCTGATTCTCCTCGTCAATGGCAATGATCTTCGCGTCTACCACCTGTCCCAGCTCCAGAACATCAGCGGGCTTGCCGATCTTCTCCTGCGCGATCTGGGAAATATGGATCAGACCGTCCACACCGTCGATGATCTCGGCAAAGGCACCGAAGGGCATCATATTGACGATCTTAACAGATGCTACATCGCCTACAGCGTACTTGCCGGTAAAGATGTACCAAGGATTGGTATCGTCGGTCTTATAGCCAAGAGAAATGCGCTTCTTCTCGGCGTCAAAGCTCTTAACGAATACGGTAATCTCCTGACCTACGGAAACTACGTCAGCGGGAGTTGCAATGGGTCTCCAGGACAGCTCGGTCTTATGTACCATACCGTCCACTCCGCCCAGATCTACGAATGCGCCATAGGAGGTCATGCTCTTAACGGCACCGGTATATACCTTACCCTCCTCGATGGTACTCCAAAATGCTTCTTCCTGTGCGCGGCGCTCGTCTCTCAGAACAGCACGGATCGAGCCGATGGCACGGTTGCCCTTGATCTCAATGATCTTGATTCTGGTATCGGTTCCCTTCAGTGTATTCAGATCGCCGTCCTTCGGAACACCGGTCTGAGACGCGGGAACAAATACACGGTTTGCGCCAACCAGAACGGATACACCGCCCTTGACTACGTCAACAACCTTACCGGCAAGAACGTCGCCGTTTGCTTCCGCATCCACAATCTTCTGCCAGTTCTTCGCGGAATCCACTGCCTTCTTGGACAGCTCCGCGATTCCTTCGATATCGCTTACTCTGCCAACGCGAGCCTCAATCTGGTCACCCTTCTTGAACATCTCGGTCAACTTTACAGAAGTGTCGTCGGTAATCTGCTCGGCTTTAATATAGCCGGTAACTTGCGCGCCCAGATCGAGAGTAATCTCTGTATCGGTAACGTTGGTTACGGTTCCGGTTACAATATCTCCTGTATTTAAAGTTTTGAACGACGATTCGAGCATTTCTTCAAAATTCATTTCGCTCATGGTTTTGTACACCTCCTGAATGATGCCTGACGGGGTCGATGCCCCCGCGGCAATGCCCACTGTCGTGTGGGCGGACGTTATTAAATTCAGCTCCGCAAGCTCGTCCGGCCGTTCAATCCGTACGGTCCGCGGGCAAATTTTCTTACAAATATCGTACAGCTTCGCTGTGTTGGAGCTATCCTTGCCGCCAATGACGATCATCACGTCACTTCTTGCCGCCAGCTCCGCCGCCTCGGTCTGTCTCAATTCCGTAACACTACATATTGTATCAAAAATTAAGGGATTTGTATATAGTTTTTTTAAAATTTCTTGAGTTTTTTTCCATTCACCCAAATTTTGAGTGGTTTGCGCCACCAAAATCGGCTCTTTTTTTCCATATTTTTCAAAAACTCCGCTTTCTGCCGCCCTTTTCAGTGCTTCAGAATCCTCAAAGGTAAGCTTATCGTAATCGAAGTGGCTCATGATTCCCACCACCTCGGGGTGAGACGCATAACCGGACAGCAAAAACAGCTTATCCTCCTCCGAATGCTCCGAAGCGATCCGATGAATTTTACTTACGAAAGGGCAGGTACAATCCTCATAGAAAAAGTAGGAGTATTCTTGACACAACCGATCCAGAAGCAGACGATCCTCCTTGGGAATTCCATGGGCACGGACAAAAATTCTGACGGGGGACTGCTCCGTTGCCGACGCGGCAAGGGCGGGAGCCTCCTCTACGGTTGCGATCTTCACCCCGCGATCCGAAAGCTGGCGGTTATAGACATCGTTATGGATCAAAGTGCCAAGGGTATAAAGCCTCTCCCCCCTTCCTGCAGAGATTGCCTCCTCCAGGCGGTCAGTGGCGCGCTTCACGCCGAAGCAGAAGCCTGCGTTTTTTGCAATTTCAACCTTCATAGGTGCGATATCGTTCTCCTCACTGTTTGCGGGATCTCTTAGATTCGGGGGCAAATCCTTCGCCCAGGCTGCATACCCGATCAAAGATCATTCCCGTAATTCTGGCGTACTCGCCGTTTTGCTCGGGATCGTAGGCAAATTCCCCGTACGGGATCCTTTTACCGATGATCACATATGTTCTGCGGAAAAGCTTTGGAATATGGTCCTTTCGATACAGAAAGACCGGCACCACGTCCGCCTCGGCTCTGGTACAGATCAGTGCCGCCCCGTTTTTCGTAGGGGTTTGTCTGGGATCCTGTCCGGGATATCGGTGTCCCTGGGGAAAAATTCCCATGCACTTCCCGTCTTTGACCAGCTTCACCGCATTTTTTACCGCTCCTACGTCGTTTCTTCCCCGGTCAATGGGGAAGGCTCCCAGCATGCGGATCAACTGAGCCAACAGGGGGATCTTGAAGAGCTCTTTTTTTGCCATAAACCGAACCTGATGGCGGCGGAAAGCATAGCACAGGACCACCGGATCGGAAGCGGCAATATGGTTGGCGCAGACGATAAACCGCCCCTCTTCCGGCTCCGGCTCTCCCACCACTCGGATCCGGAACAAAAAGCCTACGATCTTAGAAAAGATCGCGTAACAGATCCGATAAAATACGCTGGTCTCCCTTTTTTTCTTTTTTGGGATGTTTTTCTCCTTGACGTCAACCCTTTTCACCCTGTTCTCCTTATGCGCCGGCAAAGCCTGTTTTCTCTCGAATCAACGCCACCACGGCATTTACGCTTTCCTCCAGGTTCATCCCGGTATTATCAAACACAACGGCATCTGCCGCCGCCGTAGCGGGGGCGATCTCCCTGGTACTGTCCTGGGTATCCCGTTCGTTCATTTCCCGCAACACATCCTCAAATTGCACGTTCTGTCCCTTGGCGATCAGCTCGTCATAGCGGCGCTTGGCTCGGCACTCCGCCGAAGCGGTAAGAAAAATCTTCACGTCCGCATTGGGCAGGATTACCGTACCGATATCCCGTCCATCCATGATCACACTATTTTTTCGGGCAATATCCTTCTGAGTTTCCAACAAAAACGCCCGAACCTCCGGAATTGCCGAAACGGCAGAGGCATACATAGACATTTCGGGGGTACGGATCCGATCTCCCAGATCCTCTCCGTTCAAGAAGACATGCTGAGTGCCTTCCGCGTAGCGAACCTCGATGGAAATATCCGAAAGGCATCCGATAACCGCCTCCCGATTCTTGGGATCCAGTTCCCGGGAGCGAACGAAATAGCCCACGGTGCGATATAAGGCACCCGTATCTACATAAACGATCCCCAGCTTGGCGGCAACCGCCCGGGATATAGTACTCTTCCCCGCTCCTCCGGGTCCATCAATAGCAATCTGTATCATAATCACTTCTCCTTTTTCATATAAAGGTAACCATTCACGATGCGCTGTTCACTCGGCGGCACTGGCACCTGCCAAGGCACCGGTTGAAAAGGCAATCTGAAGGTTATATCCTCCCGTATAGGCGTCTACATCCAGTACCTCTCCCGCAAAATACAGACCGTAACAGAGCTTAGACTCCATGGTCTTCGGACGGATTTCCCGGACCGAGACCCCGCCCTTGGTAACAATGGCTTCCGAAATGGGGCGAAACCGATCCAGCTTGATCCGAAGTCCCCGAAGAACCTCTATCAGAGCGTGTCTCTCCTCTTTGGTCACCGAGTTCACCTTTTTATGGGGAGAGATCCCCGACAGCCCGATCACCACGGGAATGAGTTTTTGAGGGAGCAGATCCCCCAGGGCATTTTGAAAATCTTTATTTTGATATTGGTTGAAATCGCTAAGGATCCGAGCGTCCAGCGTTTTTTCTTCCAGTGCTGGCTTCAGGTTGATCCTTGCCTCATATTTCCCCGGTGTCAAGTCGGACAGGTGTGCCGACGCAGACAGCACCATAGGACCCGTGATTCCAAAATGGGTAAACATCATCTCTCCAAAGTCCTCGTACACCACCCTATTGCTTGCTGTTTCGATAACGGTCATGGACACGTTTCTCAGAGAAAGTCCCTGGAGAGCTCCGCAGAGCTTACTGCTGCTCACCAAAGGAACCAAGGATGGGATCAGAGGGGTAACGGTATGACCCGCCTCCCTCGCCAATCGATATCCGTCTCCGTCGGAGCCGGTTCTGGGATAAGACATTCCGCCGGTACAAACGATGACCCGATCTCCGGGCAACGCCGCTCCGTCGCAGATCACACCGCGTACGGCTCCGTCCTCTAAAATCAGGCTCTCCACTCTTCCCGTTCGGTGCTCCACCCCTCTTTTGCGGCAGGCATCGTACAGGGCGCGAACAATATCCTCTGCCCGATCAGACACGGGAAAAACCCTTCGCCCCCGCTCGGTTTTGAGCGGAACTCCTGCTTCGGTAAAAAAAAGCTGAGTATCCTCTGGAGAAAGAAAATTCAACGCACTGTATAAAAACCGGGGATTGGTGGGAACATTCTGCATGAACTCCTCCAGAGTACAGTCATTGGTGACGTTGCACCGCCCCTTTCCGGTAATGCGAAGCTTTCTTCCGCAGGTGTTTCCACGCTCCAGCAAAAGCACCCGTGCTCCCGCGTCAGCGGCATAGACCGCCGCCATCATCCCGGCAGCTCCGCCGCCGACCACAATTACCTGTGTGTGTTCCATTCTGTTTTTATAATTCCTCGATTACTGCATTTTATCCTTGATTTTTGTCATATACGTCATATTCGTCCCAAATTGCCTCCAGCTGGCGCAGACGTACCTGTAGGTCGTCCTGCTTCTTTCGGGCAACCGCAACGATAATGGCGTTAATAATGCTCAGAGGTGCTACCAACGAGTCCACGAAGGATGCCATATCGCTTTTGGCAATGAGAAGCTGATTGGCTTGGGGCGCGATGGGAGAAGCGGCACCGTCAGTAATGGCGATCACGTCCGCTCCCGCGTGATTGGCGAAATTCACCGCGTGAATGATTCGCTTGGAGTACCGAGGAAAGCTGATGGCAACCATCACGTCCTCCGGCTGAATATTCATGATTTGCTCAAACATTTCGGTTCCCGAGGTGGACTGGTCAAAGCGGACATTATCAAAGATCATTCGCAGTCCATGGGCAAGAAAGCCTGCCAGAGTAGAGGAGGAACGGATTCCGAGAATGTAGATATTCTTGGCGCGAACCATATGATCCACCGCGTCGTCAAATGCCTTTCGGTCTATTTCCTCCAGGGTATGCTTGATCTTATCCGCGTCACCCATCAGAACCTTAGACAGCACATCCCCGTCTCCGATGAGATGGTTAGTAACCTCCATGCGCTGGAAGGAGGTCAGGCGCGTGCGTACGATCTCCTGCAGGGCGTGCTGAAATTCAGGGTATCCCTCGAAGCCCAGCTCAATAGCGAAGCGCACCACCGTGGATTCCGACACCTGCACGATCTTTCCCAATTTAGACGCGGTCATATACGCCGCCTTGTCATAATTTTCGAGAATATAGTTGGAGATCAGCTTCTGCCCCTTGGAAAAGGTAGACATTCTTCCCTCGATCTCTCCCAATAAATTGCGAGTCATTGAATCGATCCTTCTCTCTGTATTTTTTGTTCATACTGTCTTGAATCACCGGATCAGCTCTCGGATGCCGCTGTCAGCCGGATCAGCAGCTTCCGGTCATCGGGGCTATCTCCCCTCAAAGCCGCCCGATTACGGCGGATCTCACCGCACCGCTCGCAGCGATGGATGATGACAAAGCCTTTTTTTGGATCGGGCTCGGTACGAATGGGTCTGAGGGCACCTCGGCATGGGTTTGCCCGATCCCCGGGGTTGATGTCCACATGAAGAGACCACAGGCAATAGGGACAGTGATTTCGGGACGTATATCCCAAAGGCGGCACCTCTTTGCCACAATGAGCGCAAACAAAGGAATCGTCATTCTTGAAAAAACGCTTCTGCTCCATTCGTCCTTCTCCCGCTTCTTTCTAAAGGAATATCAGTTTTCTTTCTTATAGTTTTTCAGCGCGCGCCTATCCTCACTCTCCGGCTTCTCCACCAGCGTCTCGGACAAATAGTCGTACAGGCATAGAGTACCGTAGGCGTTCTCATCATAGCGAATATCTTGGTTATAATAAAAGTCAGCGTATACAGCCAGAAGCAGTCCGCTCTCGGTCAGATCCTCCAGAGACACCCCCCCCTCATCCAAATCAAAGACCAGCCGACGGTAGTTATACATATTTTTTGTATCCGACGTAGACGAAACAGGATGAAGTCTGATAAAGCGGACCGACGCAGGATCATTCCCCGCGTTATCCTCTGTCACGTCGGGAGTCAGATCGGTGGCAAGCACCAGAGTAATGTCGTAAAGCTCCTCCTCGCGGGAAGGAACCGACGCCAGCTGATAATCCTCTGCAAGGGCGCGGATGGTACTGTTATTATACCGCACCAAAAGCTGAACCTGGTTGGCTCCGGGAATGAACACGCAATCACTGGCACCGAAGTATCCGGCGTTGTCTTCGCCCCGCGTTAAGGTATTCTGGGATTGCCGCCAGAGGCGAAGATCCTCACCCTCCTCTAAGTAAGCGGCGTACAGGTCATCATTTATTTCCAAGCCCGCTACCGATTCGGGAGGCTTAGTGGATGAAAACACCCTCCAGATCAGAAAAAAAATGACGGAAAATATAATCAAAAAAAATACTGCCTTCACGATCCTTCCGAACATGCGGAACCCTTTTGAAACTCTTGACATTTTGTCTCCTTTTTTGTATAATGTTGGTAAGATAAGTCAGGCAACTGAAATCGATCTTAAATAATCATAATTATATTCATTATATCACAGCTTTCCCTCGAATTCAAGTGTTTTTCAAAATCACCCCAAAAAAAATAACTTTAATAAAGAAAAGAGGACTATCTGCCATGTATCAATGGATCCCCCCAAAAAACAACAAAACCGCCCAAAAGATCATTCTCATTCTTCTTGTCGGTGCCGCGGTGTTATTCGGAATGACCGCCCTGCTGCCCGACATGGCGTACCGATGGGCATATCAGCTCATTGCCATTGGGCTTCTTACCCTCTCCCTCTTCCTTGTGACCCGGTATATCACCCGCTCCTATCTCTATCGAATTTGTGAGGGAGAGGATGGAGCGAGGGATTTGGAGATTGTGGAGCTGACGGGTAACGGGAAACGGCAGACCGTCGTTTGCCGGATCGGTCTCGGCGGTATTACTCAACTGACCCTTCTGGACCTTTCCGACGGAGGAAAAAGCGAGACTCTTCTGGCGGAATATAAGCGAGACAAAAAGAAGATCTTTGACTACTGCGTGGATCTACAGCCCTCCAAAAGCTGTCTTCTTCGATGCCGTGAGGGTGGGGAGGAGCTTACCTTGCGTCTGGAATACGATCCCATTCTCTTTGAGCACTTGACTCCCGTCGCCGCAAAGACACCGATCTCTCAGACGGATCCCACGGAGGAATGACAGAAGGATATCGTTGAAAGGAAGCCTACTCATGGAATTGAATCTTGATTTTCCCAAATTAGCTCGGTTGGCACAGCTTTCCTTCTCCCAAGAGGAGGAGTCCGCCCTCAGAAAGGATCTCATGAGAATAGCGGACTTTGCCCGGGAAGTGTCGGAGCTTCCCGACGAGGCGAATTCTCTCCGCGCAGAAGGGATCTGTCTGCTGAGAGAAGACAGAGTAGGAAGCTGTCTCTCGCCCTGTGACATTCTCGCGGCGGCACCTGCCCACGAGAAGGGCATGATTACGGTACCCTCGGTGATGGAGGACTCTCATGAAGACCCTTCTTGACCGCACGCTTACCGAACATATCCGCGCCTTGGAGGCAAGGGAGTATTCTTCTCTCGAGCTGACGCGGGCATATTTAGATCGCATAGAGGAAATTGATTCCGAGATCGGTGCCTATCTATTCGTCAACACAGATGAGGCATTGAAACAAGCGGTTGCCTCCGATCTTCGGCGCAGACGGGGAGACACGCGAAGTATCCTGGACGGAATTCCCTACGGTGCCAAGGATAATCTATGCACCAAGGGGATTCCCACCACCTGCGGATCACGGTATCTCGAACACTATGTCCCGCCCTACTCTGCCACCGTCATCGAACGGCTGGCGGCGGCAGGCTGTGTCTTTCTCGGGAAGCTGAACATGGACGAATTTGCCATGGGAAGCACCACCGAGCACTCCGCTTTTCACCCCACCAAAAATCCTCACGATCCGACCTGCTCTCCCGGGGGAAGCTCCGGCGGCTCTGCCGCCGCTCTCGCCGCGAATGAAGCGGTATTCACTCTTGGATCCGATACGGGCGGCTCGATACGCCAGCCGGCATCCCATTGCGGTGCGGTAGGTATCAAGCCTACCTATGGCTCGGTCTCCCGCTACGGTCTGTGTGCCTTTGCCTCGTCCCTGGAGCAGATCGGACCGCTGACGAGGACCGTAAGCGAAAACGCCACGATTCTGTCTTTTCTTCAAGGTCAGGATCCCCGGGACGCAACCTCCCGTTCAGCCCCCGTAGACAGCAGAGAGCATACGATAGCCCTTCACACGCTTCGTATCGGTCTGCCTCGGGAGCTTTTCAGCAAAGACATTGCCCCGGAGGTGCGAAGCAGGGCGCTGGACGCCGCCCACATGTTGGAAAAGCTGGGAGCGTTGGTAGAGGAAGTCTCCCTGCCCTCTCTGACCTATGCGGCTCCCACCTACTATATTCTTTCCGCCGCCGAGGCATCCTCCAATCTTGCCCGAATGGACGGAGTCCGTTTTGGCAGAAGGGCGGAGGGAGTCCGGGACCCCGAAGCGCTATATTGCCGAACCCGTTCCGAGGGCTTTGGCGAGGAGGTCAAACGGCGAATCCTCCTTGGCACCTTCTTCCTCTCAAGGGACCGTTACGACGAGTACTACAAAAAGGCGTTTCGGGCAAAGCTCTTGATACAAGCAGAGATGACAAGCTGTTTTGCCAACTGCCATCTCCTTCTTTCCCCCACCGCCTTCACCTCAGCACCCCAGCTTGGGATCCGAGAATCCGATCCCGCCGCTATCCACAGGCGGGATCTTTGTACCGTTCCCGCCAATCTCGCCGGAATCCCCGCGCTGACCGTTCCCTTTGGCAAGGATTGCTGCGGACTTCCCATCGGGGTTCAGCTCATGGGACCTTTATGGTCCGAGCCCTTACTTTACAAAGTAGGGGAGGAGTTGGAACGGATCAGAGCCAAGGAGTGGGGCGGCAGGTGATCTTAAAAATCTTTATTTCCAACAAAAACAACATGAAAAACGCCATGGATACAGACACAGATCCATGATATAATGGAGAAAATGAAAAAATACGAAACCATCATCGGTCTGGAGGTTCACGCCGAGCTTCTTACAGAAACCAAAATGTTTTGCTCCTGTCCTCAAAAATTCGGCGGTGAGCCGAATACCCGGTGCTGTCCCGTTTGTTTGGGACTACCCGGTGCCCTGCCTGTTTTGAACCGTCGGGCAGTAGACCTCGCTGTTCTTGCCGGTCTTGCCACCAGCTGCGATGTGGCAACCCAATGTAAGATGGACCGAAAAAACTATTTTTACCCCGATCTTCCCAAGGCGTATCAGATCTCTCAGATGGATCTGCCCCTCTGCCGGAACGGCTATCTGACGATCGATGCCAAGGAAGGGGAAAAGCGAATCGGTATTACCCGCATTCATATGGAAGAGGACGCAGGCAAGCTGATCCACGATCCCACAGAGGGAACTCTCATCGATTTCAATCGGTGCGGTGTGCCTCTGATCGAGATCGTGTCGGAGCCTGATCTGCGCTCCGCGGAGGAGGCTCTGGCTTATCTGCAAAAGCTTCGCTCCGTTCTTCTGTACGTCGGTGCTTCCGATTGCCGCATGAACGAGGGTTCCTTCCGATGTGACGTGAATCTTTCGGTACGCCCCGTCGGAGAATGGGCACTTGGCGTTCGCACAGAGCTGAAAAACCTCAACTCCTTTTCCTTTACCGCCCGCGCCATCGAATACGAAGCCGCGCGGCAAATCAACATTTTGGAAGCGGGCGGACAGGTCTTACAGGAAACCCGTCGCTTTGATCCTTCCTCGGGTAAAACCCTTCCCATGCGTTCCAAGGAGGATGCCGCTGACTACCGTTATTTTCCCGAGCCGGATCTGCCCTATATTGTACTGAGCCGCGAGCATATTTCCGCTCTGGGTGCTACTCTTCCTATGTTGCCGGATGAAAGAAGAAAGCGATATCGAGAAGTCTTCGGCGTGTCTGCCTACGACGCGTCTCTTTTGGTGTCAGACCGATCCATGGCGGACTACTTTGAAGCTGCCGCGCCTCTGACCGCCTATCCAAAACTTCTTGCCAATCTGATGATTACCGATCTTATGAAGCTAAATCGGGAAGAGTACTTCTCCTGTCCCATCTCTCCCGCTCACATGGCTGAGGTTGCCGACCTGTTGGGCAACGGTGCCGTCAACAGCTCCACGGCAAAGAAGCTGACCGTATGGCTTTGGAAAAAGGATCAAAGCCCTCGCACGCTGGTAGAGGAAAAGCAGTTATCTCAGATTCGAGACGAATCGGTTCTCCGCTCGGCGGTGACCGAGATGCTTGCGGAAAACCCAAAGCTTCTTGCCGACTACCGAGGTGGAAAGCTCGCCGCGGCAAAGGCAATGACAGGGCGGGTCATGGCAAAAACCGAGGGCAGAGCCGATCCCTTGATATTAGATAAAATTCTAAAGGAAGAATTGAGCCGCACCGCCCATCTTTAGGTATATTTTTAAGATCACGCACCATAGAAATCACCCCCGAGGACATACTGTCCTCGGGGATACTTTTTCGTGACAACCATTCAATTTTTTGATTCTGAAACTCCTCGGGCAGAGTAATTTCTCCTTCCGCTGCTTCAAAGCCCCGGATACATTTACGGATCAGGTAAAGGTCTTGTCCCTTGGCACCTCTTCCTTCATAGTAGGAAATATAGTGCAACTCCAGATCGATTTCCAGACCCAAATGCTTATTTTTCTTGTTTCTGATTTTTCAACCTTAAAATATCTTAATCTAAGATTATTTTAAGATAATTTCATGGTATAATGTTGCAAGTATACTTGATTTAAGTATACTATATTTTAAGCACGGGAGAAATTATGAAGATCGGCATAGGGGGCAGAACGTAGTTTTTTGAAAATTCTTAAATCACATTCTTTCATTCTCACGCTTCCCTATTTTGTAACGCCAGGATTCCTCCGGTAACCAGCATAGCACCGAAGATCTTCCGAAGGAGGCTTTGGCTTACGTAAGAAGCGAGGAAGGTACCAAGAAGTGCTCCCGGGATGGCTGCCGCCACCATAACTCCCACAGCCCACCACAGGATCTTCCTCTTTTGCAGATGAACCAGAAGCGCGGAGCCGGCGGAAAACAAAAAAAACAAAAGATTCATTCCCTGTGCCGCCAATTGGGGAGTATCGGTAGCCAGAGCGAGGTAGATCACGAACAATCCTCCTCCCCCTACTCCCATTCCCGACAAAGCGGAGATTACCAGTGCCGCCGCGGCAGAGAGCCATACAGGCATATTTTCTCCTTCCGAACCCATCGGGTTCTTTTTTATTTTCATGAAATTTCAACAAACGCCGCACTTACCGAAGTATCAACAGAATACCCGAGTAGATCACCAAAGACCCAAAGAGCTTTTTTAACACCGAACCGCCCAAGCGACCCAGCAAAATTCCGCCCAGAATCCCACCCGCGATGGCGGGAAGCGCATATATACCGAAGCCATCTACCGAAAGGTTTCCCTCAGCCGCATACCGAATACAGGAAATCACCGAAACGGGGAGCATCACGCAAAGCGCAGAGGCATACAAATCCCTGGGCTCATACTGCTTCATAAGCCCGGAAAGTCCAAACACCACCAATATCCCCCCCCCGGCTCCCAAAAGTCCGTTTGCCACCCCGGCAAGCACCCCCATTACCGCGATCCGAAGCAGGGGAAATCTCTCACCCCCGACCTTGATTTTCTCCATTTCCTCTCCCCCATATCTCAACATTCATCCGGAAAATCTCTCCTAAAAAAAAGGAGAAAAATCTTGCATGCCGGGAATTTTTATGCTATAATATACACTGATATTGTATATGTTGATGCGGAATCGATCCACTCTCCAAATAGGATACCCCATTTTCCGTGTTTTCAATCAGATCTGACACAGGAGGCAACAAGTTTATGGCCAATAAAAAAGTAAGCGAACCAAAAAAGAAAAAATCAGGCTCGGCAGCCGCCTCTGCCGCAAAAGCACCTTCTAAAAAGGGAGCATCCCGCGATAGCCGCGCCGATTCGGCAAAGGCATCCCGCGGCTCGGAACCGAGGGGATCGACAACGCCTGCCGCCCCCCGTCCTCGCAGAGGGATTGGCTGTAAGATCTTGCCTTATTTCCTCATCCTTTTCGCGTTGGTGCTCACCGTCTGTCTGATTATTGTCCACGCCTTGGATATTGACGACGGTGCCGGTGCCGTTGGATATGCCATCCAGTGGTTCTTTGGCGGATTATTGGGGGGCGGAAACCTGTTCCTGCCTTTGGTTTTGGCATACATCGGCATAAAATGGTGTGTATACAACATCAAGTGGGTCGAAGCGGACATGCTTCCTTCCTCCCCTGTTTTTACCGAATACCGCAAGGCAAAAAGCCGTATGATCTTACAGGGTGTGATGTCCTGTCTCTCCCTTCTGACCGTCTCCGTGATCTTTGGCGTATTTGCCGATTATCCCTCCGTGGATCTGGAGGGAATGTGGACCGACGGCGCGGAGGATTTGTTTATGGGGGGCGGCATTCTCGGAAGTATTCTGGGATATCTGATGGTTACTGCCTTTGAGCAGGTGATTTCTCTGATCATTCTCTTTATTCTACTGATCCTTTTTGTATTGCTGATGTTGGGTTTGACCCCGGACTACATCGTTCGCAGAATCCAGGAGTCGAGAGAACGCAGACGGGAGGAAAGAGCGTATCTGGCGGAGCAGCGCTTTGCCGAGGAACAGGAAAGACGCAAGGAGGAGCAACAGCACGCCCACCGTATGGCGGCTGCGGCTGCCGTTCCCGCTCCTGCCGTCAAGCAAGAAAAGCCTTCTCGGGGTAAACGGGCGCAAGAGCTCTCCGCCGAGGAGATCATGGAAATGGGCACAGATACCCCCGCTGAGCCCGAACCGGAGATTTACATCGGTCCCGCGCGAGACGAAGCCTCTTCGGAGCGCAAATCGGAAGAGACGGGGAACGACTCCCCGGAAGGTCAGGATTACGATGCCAACCGCGATCTGGAGGGCACGGAATACGACAAGCTGGAGGAATTCTTCAAAACCTTGAACTCTCAATCCGCCGAAGCCTCCGCCAAGGAAATGAAGCGAGAGGGTACACCGAAAAAAGCGGAAGCTCCTGCTGAGCCTCTGGATCTGAGTGAAATCGGAACCGAAGAGCTGCTTTCCGATATGGCGGCAGTCACTCCCGAGGAGGGAGGCGAAGCAGAAGAAGAAGCCCAAACGCCCTATGTCTTCCCTCCCATCGATATGCTGGAGAAAAACAAAAACAAGGCGGAGACCGACTACACCGCCGAGCTACAGGAAAACGCCCACCGTTTGCTGGATACCCTGAAGAGCTTCAAGGTCAACATCCGCGAGATTAACTATTCCAGAGGACCCACAATTACCCGTTACGAGCTGAAGCCCGAGGCGGGAACCAGGGTTCGCTCCATTGCCAATTTGGTTGACGATATTTCCCTAAGTCTTGCCACCTCCGGTGTCCGTATCGAGGCTCCCATCCCCGGCAAGCCTGCCGTGGGTATTGAGGTTCCCAACCGCAACCGCGCCACCGTTTATCTCCGTGACCTGATCGACAACAGCCAGTTCACCGAAGCCAAGAGCAAGCTCACCTCTTGTCTCGGCATGGACGTTGGTGGAAATCCCATCTATTTTGACATTGCCAAGATGCCCCACCTACTCATTGCCGGTGCTACCGGTATGGGTAAGTCGGTGTGTATCAACAGTGTTATCATCAGTATCCTCTACAAGGCAAAGCCCGAGGACGTGAAACTGATCCTCATTGACCCTAAGAAGGTTGAGTTTAACATTTATAAGGACATTCCTCACCTCTACGCCCCCATTGTCAGCGACCCCAAAAAAGCGGCGGGCGCGCTCGCCTCTGCCGTTGCCGAAATGGAACGTCGTTTTGAATTGATCGAAGAGGTGGGTGTCCGCGACATCACCACCTACAATGCCGTCACCGAAAACGATCCCTACAAGGAGCATATGCCTCAGATGGTGATCATCATCGACGAGCTTGCCGATCTGATGATGACTGCTCCAGACGAAGTGGAAACCGCCATTTGCCGATTGGCACAAAAGGCGAGAGCCGCCGGTATTCACATCATCATCGGTACTCAGCGTCCTTCAGTTGACGTCATTACCGGTCTGATCAAAGCAAACATTCCTTCCCGTATCGCCTGTACCGTGGCATCCCAGGTGGACTCCCGTACCATTATTGATATTGCCGGTGCGGAGAAGCTGATCGGACGGGGTGACATGCTCTTTGCTCCCGTAGGTGCCGCTAAGCCCCTGCGTGTGCAGGGCGCTTTCGTCACCGAAACCGAAGTAGAAAACATTGCTACCTTCATTCGTGAAAACAACGCCAAAGCCAAGTACAACAGCGAGTTTATCAATCGGATCGAGGAAGAAGCGGCTAAGTGCGGCATGGGCAAGAAGGGTGCCGCCGGCGGCGACGCTTTGCCCGGCTCAGACGTAGAGGGCGGAGACTCCAAGTTCCGTGAGGCAGTGAAGCTTGCCGTAGAGGAAGGAAAGATCTCCACCTCTCTCATGCAACGCCGTTTGGGTCTTGGCTACGGACGCGCCGCCAAGATCATCGACACCATGGAGCAAATGGGATACGTTTCTAAGCCTGACGGCAACAAGCCCAGACGAGTTCTTCTGAGTGCCGAGGAATATGCCCGACGAGTCACCGAGGGAACCCTGGGAGATTCCGACGATTGAAAAGGAGTAAAGTTATGAACAGAACGATTGCGATGCGCTTCCCAAACGGAAGAGCCAAGACCTTAACCTTCAGCTATGATGACGGTGTGGAACAGGATATGCGCCTGGCGGAGCTATTAGAGGCTCACGGCATGAAAGGAACCTTTAACTTAAACGGTGGGCTGTACGCACCGGAGGGTTACGTTCACAGATCCAACCATCGCCGCATGAGCAAGCAACAGGTGACAGATTTCTTCTCTACCCGTGAGCATGAGATTGCCACCCACGCCTTTACCCACCCTCCTCTGGATACTCTACCCGTCTCCGCCGTGTGCTACGAGATCATGCGGGACAGAGAAACGCTGGAGGAACAATTTGGACGGGTAATCCGCGGTCATGCCTATCCTTACGGCACCACCGCCGACCATGTGGTTGACGCGCTGCGAGCCTGTGGAATTCTTTATGCCAGAACCACGGTCAGTACCGAGAGGTTTTCCCTTCCGGAGGACTGGCTCAGACTCCCCGCCACCTGTCATCATAACAACCCGAGGCTCATGGAATTGGCAAAAGGATTCGTGGAACGTGATTTCCGATTCAACCCCGGAATGTTTTACCTTTGGGGTCATTCCTATGAATTTGACAATGACAACAACTGGCACGTAATCGAGGAATTTCTCGACTATATGGCAGGACGTGAGGATCAGATCTGGTACGCCACCAACGGAGAGATTTTTGAATACATGGAGGATTACAGGCGGCTGATCTTTTCCGCTGACTGCTCCATGATCTACAATCCCACCGCACGTACCCTCTGGTTCCTTCATCAAAAGGAGATTCACTCCATTGCCCCCAGAGAAACGATCCACTTGAGTTGAAATAAAGAAAACCGCAGCCTTGGCGCGATACTCCGTTAAGAGTATCACGCCAAGGCTGCGGTTTTCTTTTTATTCCTCGCAATGGAGGATCATATCAAAGGCGTTGGAGGCGCTGACCTTGCGAATATAGTCTCTGCTTCGCATAGGTGACAGATTGAGCCGCCGAACCTGTTCTCCTCGAGCGGTACTGATCCCCACGTAGACCGTTCCCACAGGCTTTTCCGCGCTTCCGCCACCGGGACCAGCAATTCCCGTCAAAGAGACACCGATATCGGAGCCAAGTCGTTCCCGGACACCCCGTGCCATTTCCTTTGCCACCTGCTCTGACACGGCTCCAAATTGGCTAAGGCTTTCCGGAGAGACTCCCAGCAGCCTTTGCTTTGCGTCGTTGCTATAGGTAACGCATCCGCCAAGAAAGACCGACGAGGAGCCAGGAAGGTCGGTGATCCGTTTGGCAACCAGTCCTCCCGTACAGGATTCGGCGCAGGAAAGGGTCATTCCCCTTTTCTCCAAGAACAGGAGCACGGCGTGCTCCAGGCTCTCCACGTCAACACCATAAATATACGTGCCGACCTCGGTATTCCGTATGGTTCGGATCATTTCGTCGCACATTTCTTCCGCTTTCTCTTCGCTCTGTGCTTCCGCCGTAACGCGAAGCCGCACCTCACCCTCCTTACAGTAGGGTGCCACCGTAGGATTGCGGGATTCGGTCATCAGCTCCTTTAGCTTACTCTCCACCGCCGACTCGCCCATGCCGAAGATATGGATATTTTTACTCCTCAAAACCGAGGCGTGGCGACTCATCAGGTAGGGCTTCACCTGTTCCTCAAAGAGCGGTTGCAGCTCCCCGGGAGGCCCCGGGAGCATGATTGCCGTTTTACAATGTTCTTCTCCGTCGGCAAGGCAGAGGGCGGGAGCGGTTCCGTAATGATTGGGGAACACCAAAGCTCCCTCGGGCATCATTGCTTGCTTTTCGTTGTTGGGTGTCATGACCCGTCCCGTACGGGCAAAATATCCTCGGATGCTTTCCAAGGACTCCTCGTGCAACACCATCTTCCGCCCGAAATACGCCGCCACCGTCTCTTTGGTCAGATCGTCGTAGGTTGGACCGAGTCCTCCGCTCGTAATGACCAGATCCGCCTCTCGGAACGCCGCCTCCAAGGCTCGTGACAGCCGCTCCGGATTATCCCCCACCGCGGTATGACGGTATACGTGAATTCCCAGCTCCGCCAACTTCCGGGACAGATACGCGGCGTTGGTGTTTACGATATCCCCAAGCAAAAGCTCGGTTCCTACGCAAAGGATCTCCGCCGTTTGAATGGCTCTCTCTTTCATGGATCTCTCCTCACTTTCCGCAAGCCACGGTATTTCCGGGCTTAGCCCGACAAGAGTTCCTTGCCTCTTGCCTTTTCTAAAAAAATATGGTACAATAAGTATTGAAATCACTCTTTAGAGTAAACATCCGCAAGGTCTCAGAAAGGAGCGTCTCATGGAAGCCTGCCATCTTTGCCCCCGTCATTGCGGTGCATCCCGCACCCCAAATGCCTTGGGTGTCTGCGGTCAGACACGACAGATTCGAATCGCACGTGCCGCACTCCACCCTTATGAGGAGCCGCCCATCAGCGGCAATCGGGGCTCGGGCACCGTATTCTTCTGTGGCTGCTCTCTTCGCTGTGTCTTTTGTCAGAACCGTGCCATCAGCCGCGGCGAGCAGATCGGAGAAGCCGTGACCCCGCGGGAGCTTACCGACATCTTCCTTCGCTTGGAGCAGGAGGGGGCACACAACATCAATCTGGTCACCCCTACCCATTTTTTGGACGGTGTACTTCAGGCGTTGGAACTGGTCAAGCACCGATTGACCATACCTGTTCTTTACAACACCTCCGGCTACGAACTTGTGGAAGCTCTGGGGCGTTTGGAGGGGCTGGTAGACATTTATCTCCCCGATTTCAAATATTATTCCTCCAAGGTTTCTGCCAAGTATTCCGGTGCCCCGGATTATCGGGAGATTGCCGAGAAGGCACTTCTTGAAATGTACCGCCAGGTGGGCACTTTTACCCTGGATACCGACGGACTTCTCCGCTCCGGTCTTTTGGTTCGGCATCTGGTACTGCCGGGAAACCGGCACGACAGCATGGCTGTACTGAGCCGGCTTTCGGAATTATTACCCGTAACAGACCTCCGCCTCAGCCTCATGAGCCAGTACACTCCCGATTTTGCCCTGGAATGTCCTCACAAGGAGCTTCACCGCCGAGTGACCCGTTTTGAGTACGAATCGGTGCTGGAGCACGCCCTTTCTCTGGGCTTCACAGGCTACATGCAAGGCAGAGCTTCCGCCTCCTCCCTTTACACGCCGAATTTTTAACCTACTTTTCTTTTGAAAAAAGAAAAATAGGCAAAAGAAGACCAACTGATGTAACGTCCTTCTCGGTAGGTCAGCATTTACTTAGATAAAAGGATAACGGTCCGTCTCTCTTAAAAGCTTCCGATCAGTTTCTCGATAGCAATATAACCTTGAGGAGAAAGCTTTAACGCCAGGTCTGCCTCAGAGCAAAGTGCCACGGCGCGGCGCAGCTTCTTCATGCTCTTTTTCGACGCTCCGTTGAGATACAGTCGAGTCTTATATTCATTCATTTTCAAGACAGCGGCGATCTCCCCCGGCGGTAGGCCTTCCTCATATAATGCTTTCACCGAGATCAGGTCACAAACGACCCGTGACACCTCGGAGAGAATGATCACCGGCTCTACACGCCGAAATTTCATCACAGCCAGGGCATTCATCGCCTCCTGATACTGTCCGTCCAGAACGGCGTTGGCAAGAGCAAAGGAATCCGCGCTGTGCCCGGCAACCGCCACCCTCGACACATCCTCCCGCGTGACCTGAGCTCTCCCTTGCCGTAGGACGTAATAAGACAACTTTTCGGTTTCTTGGGACAGTGTAAACATGGATTTCCCGCTATATTCAATGAGATATGCACAGACCTCGGCGGGAGCCGTCACTCCATGATGCTGAAAGTGCTTTCCCACCCAGGACACAAGCCTTGCCCCCGAGATCGGTTCGAAATAGACGGGAATCATATATTCCGCGAGACGGGTCAGCAGGGCGGAGGGGCGCTTAGGAAGAACGCCCTCCTCCATTTGACCGGCGGGTACTGAAAGAATCAGCACATTATAGTCGTACCGCGTGAGCTCTCCCAGGACCTCGCACAGGTCGTCAATCTCCCCTGCGCGTAAAGCACCCAAATTCAGTCCGCTGACCGTAACGATCTTTTGCTCGCTCATCATGGGCGGGGGCATCAAGGCATTCAGAAGTGCTGATGCTGAATAGTCCATAGAATCCAGGCGCACGTCGTTGAAGACGGCGAAGGTCTCCTCGGGACAGATCGCCTGTCTCGCCGCACTCAGGGCGAAGCTCTTCAGATAATCCTCGTCCCCAAAAAACAAATAGGCACCGCTAAGACCTTTTTTCAGCTGTTTGCGAAATACCTCTTCCTTCATCAGCTCCATCACGGCACCACCTCTCTGAAATTCTTCCCTAATATTATAGCACAATCACACCATCGGCGCAAGTCCTTCCTCTAAAATTATACCGCTTTCCCCTTCTTCGCCGCTCACTTTTCGCAAAAAAGAGGAAAAACCGCGGAAAAATTCAAAAAAACATCTTGACAAATGAAACAAATTATGGTTTAATATAAGATGTCATTGTATAAAAGCGTATTTTTTGGCTGAAAAGCGACACGCTTCCGGATCATTCCGGACATCTCGCAGTCCGGGATGAAAACAAATTTAAGGAGGTGCAACGAAATGCTCAGAACCTATCAACCTAAAAAGCGTCAGAGAAAGAAAGAGCACGGCTTCAGAAAGAGAATGGCAACTGCTGACGGCAGAAACGTACTGAAGAGAAGACGCGCTAAGGGCAGAAAAAGACTGACCTACTAAGAAACGTCTGTATGCTGAAACATAAAAACCACCGATGCCCTTCGGAAGCAGTTTCTGTTTTCCCGCATCGGGGTTTTTGATATTTCGGACCCATTCCTCGGAATGCGGTCAGACAGGATGAAACATCATGAAACACATGGCGATCCGAGAGAACCATCTTTACCAAAAGGCATATAAGAACGGCAAGCGGTTTGTCGGCAGATACACCGCGGTGTACGTCCTTCGGGACTATGCCGCCCCCAGACTCAAAAAGGAGCATCCTCAGAAGCTCTTCGTCAACCGTCTGGGGCTTTCCGTATCCAAAAAAATCGGCGGAGCCGTAGAGAGGAACCGCGCCAAGCGGATCATCCGTGCCGCCTACGATACCTTATGCCACGATTTGAAGACCGGTTTTCTCATTGTGATCAGCGCCCGGGGTGCCATTGAGGGGAGAACCAGTACCGAGGTGGCAAGGGAGCTGAACACTGCCTTTACCCAACTGGGGCTACTTGTCCCCCAAAGGACGGCATCCCCGTCTCAAAAAGAAGAACACACGTTATGAAGTATGTGTGCGTTTGGCTCATACGTTTTTATCAAAAATTTCTATCTCCCTTGAAACGAAATCCCTGCTGTAGATTTACCCCTACATGCTCCGCCTATGCCCTGGAGGCATTTATGAAACGTGGCTTTTTCGTGGGATTTGGGCTTTCGGTTTGGCGGGTCCTTCGGTGCAACCCTTTTTGCGCCGGCGGCTACGACCCCGTTCCGCCTAAGAAAATCCCCAAGTACCAAAGGGATCGGAGAGAGAAAGCAACCGACTCTGAACAGTCGGACAATGACAGCCTAAACCAAGAATAAAAGAGAGGAATTTTCGAGCCCCCGCGTTCGAAAAAACAGAAATCGATGAATTCACTTTGGGATATTATTAACGTTCCGTTCGGTTACGTTCTTCGGTTTTGTAACAAAATCGTGGGAAATCAGTATCTCTTCGCTCTGTTGATCTTCGCGATCATCATCGAGGTCGTACTTCTGCCCTTCGGAATCAAACAGCAAAAGAATTCCATCAAGCAAGCCAAGCTCCGTCCCAAGGAAATGGCAATTCGCAAGAAGTATGCCGGACGGGACGACCAACCTACCAAGCAGAAAATGACACAGGAGATTCAGGAGCTCTACCAGAAGGAAGGCTACAACCCCATGGGCGGCTGTCTGCCCCTTCTGATTCAGTTTCCGATCATCATTGCGCTGTACAATATCGTAATGAGTCCCTTGGAGTATATTTGCGGACTGTCCGAGGAGACCATCGGTAATATTATCACCGTGGTCAAGAGCTTCCCTCAGTACGCTGAATCTGCCTTCACCACTACCCGCAACATTGACTTAATGGCGGCAATGAAAAACATTATGTCTACCGACCCCGCCGCCCTGTCTCAGTTCGGTATTACCGCCCAGGATCTTCCCAATCTGTCTCTATTCGGCGGAGCCATTGATCTTGGTGCCATTCCCAGCATCAAAGCGTTCAACTGGCTGTTGCTGGTTCCCGTTCTCACCTTCCTTGCCTACTTCTTTAGCATGAGAATGACAAGAAAGCTGACTTACCAGCCAACCACCGCCAATGATCCCGCTATGGGCTGCTCCAACAAGATGATGGACATCGTGATGCCTCTGTTCAGTGTTTACATTACCTTTGTCGTTCCCGCGGCAATCGGTGTATACTGGATCTTCAAGAGCCTGTTGGGAGTACTGAAACAGTGGATCCTCAAGAAGGCTATGCCTCTTCCCGTCTTTACCGAGGAGGATTATAAGGCGGCTGAGAAGGAAATGAATGTTCGTGTGGACAAGGCACCCAAGAACAAATCCGGTAAGATCGTCCGTTCTCTGCATCACATTGACGACGAGGACTTCGACGACACCCGCGAGGCAGCCATCAAACGCCGTGAGGCTTTAGAGGCTCAGGAAGCGGCAGACACCGAGGCAAAGAAAAACGCCAAAGGAAGCTCCCTTCTTCAGGAAGGCTCCTTAAAGAAGGACGACAAGCCCGAATCCAAGGAGAAGAAAAAGGATCGTTCGAATATGGAAGCTTACCGCACAAACCTGAAAAAGAGAATGGATCCTGAATCTAACAAAGACGACGATAAAAATAATACAGATGGAGAAGAAAAGTGAAAAAGGAAGTAATCACAACGGCAAAGACCGTTGAGGAAGCGGTCACTCTGGCACTTAAAGAGCTGGGAGCCTCTTCCGCGGATCAGATTGAATATACCGTTCTGGAGGAGCCCAAAAAGGGATTTTTGGGAATCGGAGCCACCAACGCGAAGATCTCTGCCAGCTACACCTACGGCGGAGAGGCAAAGGCACTCGCGTTCATCCAGCAGCTTCTTACTGACATAAATATCGAGGCGGATGTCACCATGACCGACGGTGACAACGGAGAAAAGCGAATCTCCATCAACGGAGAAAACGCCTCCATTCTCATCGGACATCACGGCGACACTTTGGATTCCCTTCAGTATTTGGCAAATCTTGCCGCCAACAAGAAGGTCAACGGCAAGAAGGAGGAATATACCAAGATCTCTGTAGACGTGGAAGGCTACCGCGCTAAGAGAGAAGAGACCCTCCGCGCTTTGGCTCGCAGAATGGCAGCCAAAGTACAAAAGTACAAAAAGAGCGTCATGCTGGAGCCTATGAATCCCTACGAAAGACGGATCATTCACTCTGAGATCCAAAACATCGAGGGTGTTTCCACCAATTCCATCGGCTCTGAAAATAACCGCAAAATCGTTATTTTCCTGGACGACGGAGACAAGTAAGCATAAAAAACCGCAAGGCAATATAGCCTTGCGGTTCTTTTTTATAATTTAAATGGTCATATCCCCTACCATTTCGTAGAGCTCCTTGATCTCGGCACGGCGTTTTTCGCAGATCGCCTTCATCTCTTCAATTTCTTCCTCAGAAAACTGATCCAGATCACCGGGCTGAAGCATATTTTTATACATACGGTCCGTAGTAAGCGCAAAGACAATTTCCTTACTGGTAATTTGTCCGTCTTCCTCAACGACCACCAGATTACTCTTGCCTTCCATGATCAGATCAATCGCCTTCGCTCCCATCTGCGTAGCGACCTTGCGATCTCGGACAGTGGGGATTCCTCCTCGAACGATGTGCGCCAGACGAACGAACTTCGTCTCAATACCGGTCTCTGACTGGATCTTCTCCTTAAGCAGCTCTCCGTAGCAAACACGCTCGTTCTTCTCATTGGTTACGTAGACGCCCTCGCTGACCACAATCAGCATGCCTCTCTTACATTTGATCTTTGCCGATCTGATCCGCGCAATCGTCGCTGCCTCATCAAAGGGCATCTCCGGGATCACTACCGCCAACGCTCCTGCCGCCAGACCGGAGAGAAGAGCGATCTGTCCGCAATCCCGTCCCATAACCTCAACGATATTACATCTGGCGTGAGATTCACAGGTATCGCGAAGCTTGTCTAAGATCTCCACCACCGTATCCAATGCCGTATTAAAGCCGACGGTATACTCCGTGGCGGTAATATCGTTATCAATCGTTCCCGTAACGCCGATCGTGGGAATTCCCCGAATAGACAGATCGGTAGCACCTCGGAAGGTACCGTCTCCTCCGATGGCAATGATGGCATCAATATTATTCAGCCGACAGTTCTCAATTGCCTTCTGCATACCTTCCTCTGTCTTAAACTCCGGGCAACGATCGGAATACAGCATGGTTCCGCCCTTGTTAATAATATTGGAAACCGCCTGGGGAGTCAGAGACATAAAATTTTGGTTCAGCAAGCCCTTATAGCCTCCGATAATACCCACGGTCTCGACACCCATTTTATCTGCCTTTCTAACAATTGCGCGAATCACCGCGTTCATACCGGGGGCATCACCGCCGGAAGTCAGAATACCGATTCTTCTGAATTTATTCATAATCCACCTCTGCATTTTATTCTAATTTCTTTGACATACTGTGTCCAAGAAGATTGTCCATCCTTAATATTGTAATACAACTTCCCCAAAAAATCAATATATTTTTGATTTTTTAAGAGAAAAATAGTAAAGTATTTGTTTTCACCGCTTGCTGATCAAAAATCCCCTATGCTTCGGGCGGCATAAGGGATTCTCTGTTTACTTAATTCGAAAACGCTTTCGCAATCGAAACAGGTAGAAGGAAATGAGCCGAGTGAGAGCGAGGTCGTATATCGGAAACGTGATCTCTGCCAACACGGCAACCGCCGCAAATATCCACAGGGGTTCGGTCTGGGAGCCCACCAGCAAAAGCCGGGAGATCACCAGCATCAGAACCAGTGCCACGTTGAAAATAATTTCCTTCGCGATCCAAGACACAAGACGTCTCTTTTTTTCCAATTTCTCCTTCAAGATGGGGTAGTAGCCGAAAAAGAGCAGATACATGATGGCGGGGGTTTTCTGGGGGAGCAGGACAAGAGAGAGAACGCCCGTTACCAGAAAGACCAGCCAAGGCGCACTCCCACCGTACTCGATGACGGCAAACACGCAACATAGAGAAGCGATCACCGCCATGGAAATATCGACCACCTCCACGGCAGAACCCAGCCAAAGAAGTACCACACCCAGTGCTGAAAGCATGGCGCAAACGGTCAGCTTTTTTGTTTGCATCTTCTTTGCCATAGCAATCCCTCCGTGTTCTTAACAGCAGGAGATCAGATCGCCACCCATACATTCGCAGCAGCAATCGGCGCACATCAGTCCGGAGCAGATGTCACAGCTGGAGCATCCGCCGCCGCGAGTGGTATTGTATCCGCCGCCGTATCCGCTTGCCCGTCTGCGCAACTGTTCTTGCGCGGCACGGTATTCGTTATTGTAGGGGTCCATGGAGCAAGCCGTATCAAAATACTGCTGCGCGTCCACAAAGCGTCCGCGCTTGACACAAACGCAACCCATCAGGAACTGCCATTCCGCGTTTCTCTCGTTTTCAGGCACGTTGTAAAGCAGCGTTTCCGCCTGACGGTCGTTACCCATATTGATCATACGGCGGATCTCGTTATAACGAGGATTTCCAGAGGAAGAGGTATTCCCCGCATAACTCTGCTGAGAATAGCCGCCTCTGCCTCCCGTTTGCTGACGACCTCCGTTCTCGCGCATGGTCTTGATCTCTTCGTACGCCGCGTTGACCTCTTTCATTTTCTCGCTTGCCAGGTCGGCCAGGTCACTGTCCCGATACTTATCAGGATGGTATTTTCTTGCCAGGGCACGGTACGCCTTCTTAATCTCATCATCAGAGGCATCGGGAGAAACCCCTAATACTTTGTACGGATCAGTCATTCGTCTTTTCTATCCTTTCTGTTCTTTGACTATTCTCCTCCTGCGGGGTTCTCTTTTGCAAGATCCCCTCGATCACGGCGGGCATCCCCAAATAGAGGATATTCAAGATAATATTTTTCATGTCTAAGCTTTCAAAATCAACCAGGTCCACGGCATCCGAAGCGGTCATTAGTTCATTCTTCAGCGCATCCCGGATCCCCAAAAGGGCATCAGGAGAAGGTAAGGTATCACCATACAGGAGGCGGAAGGAATTGTAACGGTCCTTCTCTGCATCCTCGCCCCAATCGTCCAGGGCATCGGCAATATAAATCCACTTTCCTACCGCCATACCAAGACTCCGGGCAATTCGCGCCTCTTTCCCCTCCAAGCCGAAAGACACGATATGAGCGAGAATCTCGCCAAACGCCTCCGCCGGCACATCCACGCTGGGAAGCCTTGACTGTTCGGCATGGGACAGAGCGGCAAGCCCCTCCGCTATCCTTTGATCCAAATCAGCATATCCCGCCCGGAGCGCTTTTTTCCGAGCGCGAGTAACCATGGGGGAAGCAAGACAGGCACGGAATTTCTTAAAACCCTTCTCGTCGGCAAGATCATCCGACACCTTGTGGTAATTCAGTAAAGCCGCCGCATGAGCACAATAGTTCAGGGTAGCGTTGCGCTTCATGGAATTCCGCTTTTTCAAGGGGTGCGCCAGGCACCGTTTCTGTTCAAAGGAGAAGCTTTCTCCCGTCAGCTGCATTCGCACCAACGCCAAGAAAACAAAATCGTAGCTCAGGGTCATTCGAGAACACTGCCCCGTACATTTTCCCATAGCGCGGCACAAGCCGCAATAGGTCCCTCGGTACATTTCCTGCTCTCTGACCTTCAGCTCCGGGCTCTGTGCCCTCACGTATCCGAACAAAGCGTCCCCTCCTTCTTCCGCAATATACCTTATAATCATATCGCAAAAAAAGAAAAAATACAATGGACGATTTGTAAATATTTTGGTAAAATCCTAAAATTTAAGTAAAAAAAGGGAAAAACCGAAGAAAATCGGTTTTCCCCCCGAAGAAAGCGGTCCATGTGGGCTAACGCAAGGAGGGTCAAACGTCAGTTCTCACGCCCCCCATTTCACCAAAGCTCCGAGAGAGAAGCCGCCGTGGACGCGGATCACTCGTTCTCCGCTCTCAGCAAAATCTGTGCTTCTAAGCAAACCGTGCCCGCCTCATTTACCGTACGAATAAAGTAGCTGTCCTCCCGTTTCGCTCCCAAGACAGTAATCGTATCTCCGTATGCCGCCTCATGGAGATAAGACAGTGACATCCCCCGCAGGCGATTCACGTCCTCAAGGGGCAAGAAGTCGCAAAGCATATCGGGATACCGGGTATTATTCATGTGCATATTATAATCCAGGTCGGAATACACGATGCGGCGCTGTCCCACGATCTCAAGGGGCAGATCAGCCGGGAAACGAACTCTGGCAGGAATCGAAAGCTCCAGCGGAGGCTCATCCTCGAATTCGTAGCCTGTTTCCTCGATGCGGTGAAATTTTCGATCCTCCGTCCCGATCAGAGCCCACACACTGTCCGCCTCGGCAACCACCTCTTCTCCGCGCAAAATGCGAAAGCTTCTCAGGGAGCTGAGTCCCCTTCCGGGGTTAGTGAAGGTCTGCACCTCGATCGGCTCAAAGGCTCTCAGAGGTCGGTATATTTGAAGACGCAAACGACTGAGGATAAAGGCAAGATGTTTTTCATCCCGCAAATCGTCCAGCTGCATTCCCACCGACGCAGTATGATGGTTAGAGGTCTCCTGCATGTAAACCAAAAGCTGAGAAGGACGAAGCTGACGGTTGGCATCGGTATCGTGCCAGCGTGTCTCATAAGAATCCGAATATTTCATAATCACGCACCAATTCCTTTAGGAATACAAATTTCCCACTTCTGGGAGGCTTCCATGCCTCTATTGTACCAAAGAAATATGACGAAATTAAGAAGTTTTTCTTTCTTTTCTGAAAATTAGGACATAGGGCTTCCGTTCCCCGGAGGATCCTCCCGGGCAACCGATGCCGCTGCCGCCGGAAAGGAACGGGGCATTGCGGTTCCCTCCGCAGGGGGTATCCGTCCGCCGTCAGCGACGGTATCTCCCAGCCCAAAGCTGACAGCAATGGCACTATTCACCGCACGCATCATTCCTTCATCCAGGTGACCCATTTTCTCCTTCAGGCGACGTTTATCCAAGGTTCGGATCTGTTCCAACAAGATCACCGAGTCCTTAGCAAGCCCCGCCCGCTCTGCATAGATGTCGATGTGGGTGGGGAGCCGTGTTTTTCCCATACGGGAGGTAATGGCGGCGGCAATCACCGTCGGGCTGTATCGGTTTCCCACGTCGTTCTGAATAATCAGTACCGGGCGAAGTCCTCCCTGCTCGGAGCCTACCACCGGACTGAGATCAGCATAATAAATATCTCCGCGTTTGACGCTCATTTGATTTCACACTCCAAATTTGTTTTTCCGTACAGAAGTATTTTTACCGTGTTCCCACCGCTTTAAACACAATGGCGGATATTTTCTCCATGGAAGATTTCTCCTCCGCTTACAGTATATTCTCGTTCTCCGTGAGTCGTTTGCCAACTGCTTTCATCTGCCAACCTTTGTTTTTAAAAAATTTACAAAATATTTCTAAAAGCCCTTTACAAACGTTCTCATACATGTTATAATAATTACACATGTCCTTAACTCGGGATTCGGATTTATGACCGCCTATCGGTGCTTCACCCGCCGACTCCTGTGTTAATGATAAAATTGAAATGCAGAGATGCAGAAAGGTGAAAAAAATGTTGAAAGACGAAAAGCAGGCAATTATCGAGCAGTACGCAACCCATGAGGGCGACACCGGTTCTCCCGAGGTTCAGATCGCACTTCTAACTTACAGAATCAACAATCTGACCGAGCACCTGAAGTCCAATCACAAGGACCATCACAGCCGCCGCGGCCTTTTGAAGATGGTTGGTCACAGAAGAAACCTTCTCGGTTACCTTCAGAAGACCGATATCGAGCGCTATCGTGCCATCATCGAAAAGCTGAATCTGAGAAAGTAAGTTCAATAGTTGTCGGAGTGAAGAGTGGAGCTGTGACTCGACTCCTCACTCCTTACTCTTATTTTGGACTCATTTTCGATGTTTAAATCCCAATCCCTGAAACTCTCTCATGAAGGATTAGCAGTTAATTGTGTGCCATTCCCCTACCGGATTGACATACACTTAAGTGCTAAACCTCGTGAGAATAAAAATATTTTTTTGGAGGTTTATCATGTCACAACCCATCAGTACCCCTATGGAATTCAAAAATTACAAAGTATTCCGCTACACCTTTGCCGGACGTCCGCTGGTGATCGAATCCGGTAAAATGGCAGGTCTTGCCAACGGATCCGTTTTGGTCCGTTACGGCGACACCGCCATTCTCTGCTGTGCTACCGCTTCCGCGAAGCCCAGAGACGGCATTGACTTTCTCCCTCTCTCCGTTGACTATGACGAGAGAATGTATGCTGCCGGAAAAATTCCCGGCGGTTACTTGAAGAGAGAAGGAAAGCCCTCGGAGAAGGCAGTTCTCACCTCCCGTGTGATTGACCGCCCCATCCGTCCTCTCTTCCCCAAGGATCTTCGCAACGACGTTGCCTTGACCCTCACCGTTATGTCTGTTGACCCCGATTGTTCTCCCGAGATCACCGCTATGATCGGTGCTTCCACCGCTCTGGCTATCTCCGACATTCCGTGGAACGGACCTATCGGCGGCGTGTTCATGGGCTTGGTTGACGGCAAGCTGGTGGTAAACCCCACCGAGGCTGAGCAAAAGAAGAGCGATCTGCAGCTCACCGTTGCCGCTTCCATGAAGAAGGTCGTTATGATCGAGGCAGGTGCCAACGAAGTTGACGACGACACCATGTTTGAAGCCATCATGAAGGCACACGAAGAGATCAAGGATCTGCTGGGCTTCATCAACGCCATCATTGACGAGATCGGCAAGCCCAAGTTCGAGTATCCCTCCTGTGAGCTGGATCATGAGATGTTCGATAAGGTATTCGCCTTCTGCGAGAAGGATATGATGGAGGCACTGGACACCGACGATAAGAACGTCCGTGATGAGAAGGTGGTTCCGATCACCGACGCGATCCTCGAGCAGTTCAGCGAAGAGTATCCCGAGATCGGCTCCATGATGGACGAGCTGATCTACAAGATCCAGAAGAAGATCGTTCGCCGTTGGCTCCTGGTTGACAAGAAGCGTGTAGACGGCAGAAGAATGGATCAAATCCGTCCTCTCGGAAGTGAGGTCGGCATTCTGCCCCGCGTTCACGGCTCCGGTCTCTTTACCAGAGGTCAGACCCAGGTTCTCACCGCCGCTACTCTCGGCATGCTGTCCGAGGCACAGATGCTGGACGGGATCGACAGCGAGACCGAAAAGAGATATATGCACCACTACAACATGCCCGGCTTTTCTACCGGCGAGGCTAAGTCCACCAGAAGCCCCGGACGTCGCGAGATCGGTCACGGCGCGCTTGCTGAGCGTTCTCTGATTCCCGTACTTCCCTCCCCCGAGGAGTTCCCCTATGCCATCCGTCTGGTTTCCGACGTGGTTTCCTCCAACGGTTCCACCTCTCAGGGCTCCGTTTGCGGTTCTACCCTGGCACTGATGGATGCGGGTGTTCCGATCAAGGCACCCGTTGCCGGTATTTCCTGCGGTCTGATCACCGCTGAGGACGGCAGCTGGGATACCATGCTGGACATTCAGGGTCTTGAGGACTTCTACGGCGACATGGACTTCAAGGTTGCCGGAACTCACAAGGGTATCACCTCCATTCAGATGGACCTGAAGATCGACGGTCTGACCCCCGAGATCATCAAGGCCGCTCTGGCACAGACTCATATCGGACGTGACTATATCATCGATGAGGTGATTCTGAAGGCCATTGAGGCTCCCAGAGCTGAGGTCTCCAAGTACGCGCCTAAGATGACTACTATTAAGATCGATCCCGATAAGATCC
>JAFTRY010000026.1 GCA_017462035.1 Clostridia bacterium | reverse complement strand
GAGCGACTCCTTACTGTCCAGCAGGAAAATGTTCTTATCATTCGGTGTGAGGCCGTAATCGATGTATGCCTGACGGTAACCTTTGATACGCTCCTTACAGGCAAGATCATCGAAACCGATAATGAGTGTGTTAGTGTGACCAGCGTAGAGTAGGCGCTTGGTCGCCAAATAGGTGCCGTGGTAGTCATCGACCACAATGGAATCCAGAGAGTCGTAGCTTTTTGTGAAGACTTGCAGGGCGTATACATCCTGTTGGTGGAGCAGTTTTTCAATTCCGGGGTCACTACAGTTCGGAGAAAAAAGGATACCGGATACGGAAGAGGAGAGCAGTGTTTTTAGCTTTTCCTCAATGGAGTTATTTTCACTCAGTCCGAAGGAGATCAGCAGCTTAAATTGCTCTTGAGACAAGTGATACTCAATGGCGCGTATTAGATTATTAAAGAAGGGGTTTTGAACATCGTTCACGATAAATCCAATATTCTGCCCGCTTTTGGACTTCAGATTACTGGCGTAATAATTGGGAACGTATCCCAGTTCCTTGACAGCGGCTTGGATAATCTGAAGCTTTTCGGGAGAAACACTCTGAGGGTTACGCAACGCACGGGAAATCGTGGCTGCGGAGATGTGCGTGTATTCCTGAATATCCTTGATTGTAACCAATTTTAGTTCCTCTCTATGTACAAAGTGTTATGTTGGTGAAGTCTGCACTTCCGTTTGAAACAAACAGGCTCAGTCCAGTGGCGTGGGTGTCGCACACACGGACGCTGAGAGCGATGCTGTCATTAACATAAACGATGGCGATATCATTGTCAACCAAAAGATTTACATGGTACTGACTGGCAGATGAGAGGGGGCGATTTAACATATATGTCGCAAATTCATTCTGGGGGAAACAGGGAAAGCGATTAACGGAAAGACGGTTTTCTGACAGATCAAAGCGAAAAGCGTAGGCACTGTCTGCAGCGGAGTCTCTGCCAAAAAGGATGCCGAATTGATCGCAATTCTGACTGGGGGTAACGGTAAAAGAACAGTGGTAAGAACGGGGGGCATCTTCCTGAATGGTATGGATCATGCAACGCTCGTTTGCACAGATAGGAAGGTGCCCTAGTTTATACTGCTCGTTGCGGAAGTGATTTAGAATTGGCTCGGGCGGAGCAACACAAAGCGTACCGTCCGGATTTTGGAGCAACCGGTGGACGACTAGACCACCGCCCCACATCCAGTTTCCGTTGTCACGATTGTCCATGCGAGTTGGCACCCAACCGAATAAATAACGGTTTTCTCCGTCGAAGGCGGTTTTGGCTGCGTAATATGCGCGGCCATCAAAAGCATCGTTTTTAGGCTTGGTCCATGGGCCGTTCGGTGTGTCCGAAATGCGGTAGCAGGTGACATTACGGTCGGAGTATTCAGAGAAGATTAGATACCATTTGGCCCCCATTTGAAAAAGATCGGGACATTCATGGGTCTGGAAAGCGCCGGGGGCATAGATGGAGACGTCGAATTCCCAGGTTTTTAGGTCGGAGGACTTCATTCGGATGGTCTCGCCGGTGCGAATTCCATTATCTGCCGCTGTACTGCGGGCGCAGAGCAACATATAATATTGATTGTCAGATTCGCAAAAATAGACAAACGGATCCCGGAAATCACAGCGGTCATAGCCG
>JAFTRY010000025.1 GCA_017462035.1 Clostridia bacterium | reverse complement strand
TTGGTTGCATTTATCGCCAACATTGTAAGCACCACTCGCTATGGCGTTTTCTACGCAACATCAATTATGCCCGCAATTATTTCTGTTCTCCATTGGGCGATTGTATTGCTTTATTTAATTCGCTTTGTCAAAACGCAAACGCCACCAGTCGCTGAGCCTGTCAGCTATGCTTCATACAGTGCTGAACAACGTTTAATTTCGTTAAAGGCACAGTTCGATAATGGTGAAATTACAGAACAAGAGTACAACGAAATAAAGAGCATCATTCTCCAAAATTACGTAGAAAAATAATATGATTGACAGAAGAACTAAAAACGCACAAATATTTAGCGACACAGAAAAACAGTATAAAACCGAGCCAACGTTAATGGCTGCGGTGAACGCATCCATTCAGGCGCAATGCTTTATTGCAGAATCTGCAAAGGTTGCTGTCCCCACGGCGCAAGCACAAACGAGAGCCAAAATAGTAGTCAGTGGCAAACGCTCACTTGAAGCAGCCGAGCCTTATGCAAAGCAAGGCAAAAAGGTCTGTGTTCTGAACTTTGCATCGGCAAGCAATCCCGGCGGTGGAGTTGTCAACGGTTCATCCGCACAGGAAGAGTGCATCTGCCGCTGTACCACATTGTATCCTTGTTTGAACACCTCGGCAATGTGGGATGCATTTTACATGCCTCACAGAAAAGCGAACAATCCGCTTTATAATAACGATTGCATCTATACTCCCGATGTATGCGTGTTCAAGAGCGATACAAACTTTCCTGAGCCTTTGCCGAAAGCGGACTGGTGGAATGTCAACATTCTCACTTGCGCCGCGCCGAATCTGCGTGAGCGTCCTAGCAATGCTATGAATCCCAACGCGGGCACCACGGCGGCAAAAATAAGCGCCACAGAGCTTGAAAAACTGCTCACGTCGCGCGTTCGTAGAATATTCGAGGTAGCGGTTGCCAACGGAAATGAAGTGCTTATTTTGGGCGCATTTGGCTGCGGTGCTTTCCGTAATCCTCCAGAGATTGTGGCAAAGGTGTTCCACAACGTAATGCAGGACTTCCTTGGATACTTTGAAACCATCGAATATGCGGTCTACCACACCGAGAGGGAGCTTGCAAACTTCGAGGCGTTCTCAAAAGAAATGTCACCGAGAACTTGGGACGGATACAAGGCGCACATAAAAGTGGTTGACCCTAGCACATATGATGAGAATTTCAAAAAGAAGTAGTGGTAGAGGTTAAAGCGAACTCCTATGTGATATTGACAAAAGCTTATTTGTTTGCTATACTATATATGACCGAGCGAGAGTTGCCGGAGTCTGCGATTGCAAGGCTGGCGCTATGACGACCTCGGTCAACAAAGATGACAGAGCGAGAAGCTTCCGGGTCTGCATACGCGGTTGGGGTTTTAACGACCTCTGTCATTTTTATTATAAATAGCATTTCGACCTTTAATTAAATTTGAAACCGTTTTCAAAAAACTCATCCGCTTTTCGACCGAACTCATCCGTGTATCCTTTACACCTATTACTCACAAGAAACGAAGCACCGCAATCGCGGTGCTTTTTTCGTTTCTTGGTGACCCGTACCCATTATCATAGCACGTTTTTTCAGCGGAACAGAAAAGTTTTTGCTTTTTTCTTAGAACTATTGAATTTTTCCCCTATTTGTTGTAAAACAGCACAAAATGCTTTTATGAAGGGATTACCATGGATTATTTGTATCTCAGATCACGGTTTTGTGCTCCGCCTCCGCCGGAGTGTTCGGCGCATATTACAATCAAAAAACCGCCGAAAGGAAAGATCCTTCCCCACTTTACAATATCCTGTACTGTTCTACGTCTCTTTTGGGCTGGGCGATTCTTTTCGCCACGGACCCCTCCTTTGTACCGGGTGTTCTTCCCTACTCCCTCGCTTTTGGTCTGTCCTATGCCATCTGCCAGATCGGCTTGATCAATGCCCTGCGCACAGGTCCCATCTCCCTGACCTCTTTGTTCTTGCAGCTGTCTCTCATCGGAACCACCGTTTGGGGCTTTTTCTTCTGGGACGAACCCTTCTCCTCCACCATCGGCATCGGACTTATTCTGGTCGGTGTTTCTCTTTGGCTCTGCCTTTACAAGGGTAAAACCCAAAAAGAAGAGACGGTGCGCGTCACCCCCCAATGGTTCCTCTTCGTCCTTATGGCGGTGATCGGAAACGCCGGTTGCGCCATCATTCAAAAAATCCAGCAAAGACAGTTTGCGGGAAAATACGGTAATCAATCAGCTGATGGTGATTGCCATCGCCATCTCCACCCTCTTTTATTGGATCCTGTACTTACGAAGTGATCGCTCGGATACCAAGTCCATTTTAAGGAATGCCACCGTCTTCCCCGTAGGCGCGGGGCTTTGCAACGTGGTTTTGAATTTCTTGGTGATCCTTCTTGCGACCTCCGCGGTACCCTCCAGCCTGGTTTATCCTGTCATTGCCGTGGGCGGACTTGCCGTCACCAGTATCTTCTCCTTTGTCGCGTTCCATGAAAAGCTGAGATATTGGCAATGGATCGGCATAGGAATCGGAACCGTCGCCGTGGTACTTCTTTCGATCTGACCTCCTCGGCTTTTCTACAATTCTATTGCATAGTCACGTGCGTACGGTAAAGGACCGTTTTAAAATTAAATACTTACCAACAGGAAAAGGACAGAGAATCTTGGGGTCATCCCCTATTCTCTGTCCTTTTTCTTAACAAGCACTGCACCTCTGTCCACAAACCCTATTTTAAGTCAGGTGATCATAGCTGTTGAGCCCTGAGGGCGCAAAGCGGTTCCGTATATCTATCTTCCGAATCCCAAGAGCAGACACCAGGCAAGACCGTAATAGCTGACTACCGCCATCAGGTCATTCACCGTGGTAATCAACGGTCCCGATGCCACGGCAGGGTCAGCTCCCGCCCGATAGAGACAGAGGGGGATCGCCGCTCCCGTAAAGCCTGAGATCGTCATGGCAAAGCACATTGCCACGCTGACGCACCCCGCGACAGACATAGCGAAGCCGGGGGCATAGTGCCCAAAGACCCAAAGGTAAACAGCCACGATCAAAAAAGAGACGATACCAAGCACCAATCCGTTCAAGAGAGCCACCCGAGTCTCCTTGATCATAAATCCGATCTGCTTCTTTCCCTTTCCCCCCTCATCAGAGCCGAGGCTTCGCACCGTGACCGCCAAAGACTGAGTCCCCACGTTACCCGCCATACCGAGAATCAACGACTGAAAGGCAACGATCATGGGCAGCTCGTTAACGATTCCCTCAAACAAACCCACCACCGCCGATACCGCCAGTCCCATAAACAGCAGTACGATCAGCCACGGAGCCCGTTTTCTCAGACTTTGAAGCAGAGTCTCATTCCGCTCCTCCTCGGAGCCCAGTGCCGCCAGCTTGGCGTAATCATCTCCCAGCTCCTCGTCCACGATCTCAATCAGATCCTTGGAGGTAATCACTCCAAGAAGTCGTTTCCCTTCCGAGGAAAGAACGGGAATCAGCTCTTCCGAATACCCCCGCAACCGCTCTAAATTATCCGAAATAGTTTCCTTGTCGCATACGTAAGGAAAGGTGGTAGAGATCAGCTCCTCCAGATCGGTATCGCTCCTTGCCACGATGAGCGCCTTCAGATCAATGGCACCATAGAAGCGTCCGCTGTCATCCGTCACGAAAATGGTATATATGTTGTCATTTTCCGCCGCCTCGGCAATGAGGGTCTTCATGGCTCCCTTCACGGTCAGATCTCGGCGAATGGAAATGAAGTTGGTGCTCATCTTACTGCCAAACTCATCCTCCCCATAAGAGCCGAGAAAGCGGATCTCTCCCTTAACCTCCTCATCCTCAATCAACCCAAGGAGCTGATTTCTTGTGGATTCGTCCAACTCCCCCAATACTTCCAAGGCATCGTCGGCATCCATCTGCTCAATAATATCCGCCGCCGTGTCGGCATCCAGCTCCGACAGATACTCTCCCGCATCGTCCAGATAAGAAATAATATCCGACATTGCCTCGTTTCCCAGGGCGGCGTGCAGCCTGCCTCGCTCCTCCCGCGTCAGCTCCTCAAGAACACTGGCAATATCGTAATCGTGGTACCGATCCAGTTCCCTGCGAATCTGCTCCCCGTTATACTCGCTACGAATAATGGCGAGTATGGCAGACCGATAGGCTCTTTCTTCTCCCTCAAAAAATCTTTTGTCTTCCATAAAAAACTCCCTTCCGATGGAAGAGAGCCTTTGGACACCGCGAGAAAAAGAAGCCGTGTTTTACCACGGCACCTCCAAACGAAGTGACAAGGAGCGCCCTTCCCTATGTATCAAATATTCGTTACAGGTACGCAAATGACAACTCTGCCCTTGACTGTCCGCGCTCATACTGTCACCTCCTTATTTCAGTATATTCTCCGGACGGAAATCTGAGCCTCCGTCCATCCTTATTATACCACCCACAGAAGAAAAAATCAACAAAAACACCCCATTTTATTTTTGAATTTACATATCCGGAACAGGACAGCCTTTCCTCAAAAAGTAAGCAATATTTTTTCAAATACCCTTTCCGAGGTTCCCGACGAACCACTTCTCCCAGAAAGTTTTTTCACCCTCACTCGCTCTTTTTGTCGATTTGTGCAAATTGTGGAAAATGGTTTTTTTTCAAAAAAGACTTGACAAGCTTTTCAGAAAAGTTTTCCATAGGGCAAAACGAAAAACCCCAAAAAAGACCCTTGATTTTACTGGGTTTTCCACATTATCAGCATGGTTTTCCATAGCTTTTGCGGAAAATCGGATGGATTATGGAAAACTTTTATGGAAAACTTGCCTTTGGGGAAACTGCCGAATTTCCCAAAAAAAGGCATACATTTTCCCCGAAAAACATATAGAGTGGGGGATTTTTCCATTCCATGTTCCCCACAAAGCAAGGTTTTTTCGGTACGGTGGGGCAACTTTGCTCCTTTTCGGGATTTTGCCGGAAAATGCAAAAAACCGCAAGGGAAATTCCAATAAAATTCTTGTAATATCCCCCGGGAGATGGTATAATATAATAAAAGAAGAGGAAAGACCGAGCTCGGCTTTCCCATTTCGTGTTTGAAATCGGCAAGGAGGTCACCTTGGACTATCGGGTGGAGGAAAAAAACGACGGAAAACCCGTTCGTGACGTGATCAAAAAGGAATTGGGGATCTCCATGCGGCTTCTCAAGCATCTGAAATTCGTCCCCGGCGGGATCTTAGTCAACGGAAATCCGGTGACCGTTCGCTACTTTCTCCGCACCGGGGATCTGCTTTCGGTAGCGGTGGAGGATGAAATGCCAAATGAGCGGCTGGAGCCGGTCTGTCTTCCGCTGGAGGTGATCTACGAGGACGGAGATCTCACTGTCCCAAACAAACCCGCGAATATGCCTACTCATCCCTCCTGTAACCATCACCGAGACACAGTAGCAAATGCCTTGGCATACCGTTACGAAAGTCTTGGTATCCCCTTCGTGTTCCGTCCCGTAAACCGATTGGACCGAAACACCAGCGGGCTTTTGCTCATTGCCCGCAACCGCGTAGCGGCGGCAACCCAGTTCCGCTCCATGCAAAAAGGAGAGATCCGTAAGCTCTATCTTGCGATTCTCCAAGGGGTTCCCGGGGAATCGGAGGGACTCATTGAGACCTACATGCGCCGTACCGCCCAAAGTGTGATCCTGCGGGAGAATTGCGGACCCGACGAGGGGGGCGATCCGGCTCGCACTCGATATCGGGTGTTAGCGGCGGCAGGTGGCTATTCCTTGGTTTGTGCCGCGCCGCTGACGGGACGCACTCACCAGCTTCGTGTCCATTTTGCCGGCTTAGGATGCCCCTTAGTGGGAGACAATCTCTACGGCAAGCCCGATTCCCGTATCAGCCGCCACGCCCTCCACTCCTGCGTACTGTCTTTTCTCCGTTGCTCCGACGGGGAACGGATCACCCTCACCGCGCCTCTTCCCGAGGATATGCGAGAGCTTTCGTCTTCCCTTTTCGGCGGCTTCGAGCCGAAGGAGGAGGAGCTGATCGCTCTCTGCCGCGAGTTCACGAAGGACCGGGACATACCGTTACAAACACATTCACAGATATAGATAAGGAATACCACGATGAAACATTTTGTCAAAAAGGGAGAGCGTCCCCTGCGTTTTCCCCGCTTTGCCCTGGTTTTTTACGGCATTGCCGTCCTGTCTGCCTGTTTGTATGCCGCGTTTCTTTGCAGTACTGCCTTTTCAGACTGGTTCAACCGCCACGTCAGTTCCCTTCTGCGGGCACTTCTTGCCCATCTGACCAACTGGATTCCTTTTTCTCTGGGGGAATTTCTGGTCATCATGCTCCTTCCCGTAGCCATCGTTCTGGTGTGCTTCGGTATTCGACGCTACGCCGACTCCTGGCGGGGTGTGGGTATTTTCTGCGGCTCCCTTTTGTCGGTTGCCGCCTTGGTCTTTTCCCTTTTTACCGTAGGATTCGCTCCTGCGTATCGGGGCAGCTCCTTGGACAAAAAGCTGGGAATTGACCGCCGAGACGTCAGTGCTGAGGAGCTCTACGAAACGGCTCTGATCCTGTCAGAGCAGGTAACGGCGGAAAAAGAGAGGATCTCGTATTCCTCCGTCACCCGTTTCTCCATTATGCCCTACAACTATGCGGAAATGAACGACAAGCTCCTGGAGGCATATGACCGGGTCTGCGATCAATACGACTTCGTTCAGCGGCTGAACAGCCGGCTCAAGCCGGTGATGCTCAGCGAGGCAATGTCCTATACCCATATCACGGGAGTATATTCCTTTTTCACCGGTGAGGCAAACATTAACGTAGCCTTTCCCGATTACACGGTTCCCTACACCGCCGCTCACGAGCTGTCCCATCAGCGGGGCATTGCCCGAGAGGACGAGGCAAATTTCATGGCATTTCTCGTCTGCCTGGAGTCTGAGGATCCTTATATCCGTTACTCCGGCTATCTAAATCTTTTGGAATACGTGCTTTCCGCCCTTTCCTCTGCCTCACCCGAGGGGTACCGTCAGGTATACGCCGCCCTTCCCGGGGAGGTCTTGGGTGAGATGGCAGCGTTTTCCTCCTTTTTTGAACAGTACCGTCACTCGGTAGCAAGCGAGGTATCCGAGACGGTGAACAATACCTTTCTGGTCATGCACGGCACGGAAGGAACCAAAAGCTACGGCATGGTCGTAGATTTGGCAGTGGCGTATTATCGTTCCCACTGACCCCGGAATATACTGAAAGCAGTAGCCGGACTGACAAACATTTGGTGGAGGTTCTTATGGATAAGCTCATCATCCACGGCGGCAAGCCGCTGTACGGAGAGATCGATATCAACGGAATGAAAAACTCGGCTCTGCCCATCCTGTTCGGCACCATTGCAGCCGGAGGAATTTGCGAGATCAGCAATTTGCCCGATGTCAGCGATATTTCTCTGGCTTTGGATATCTTGCGGACTCTGGGTGCCAAGGTGCGCTTTACCAACACCGACCAGGTCATGATCGATACCACGGACGTGGTGATGAAGGCACCTCCTATGGAGCTGGTAGGTAAGATGCGAGGCTCTACCTATCTCATCGGTGCCATGTTGGGACGCTTTGGAGAAGCGCTGGTGGGCTATCCCGGAGGCTGTGATTTCGGTACCCGTCCCCTAGACCAGCATCTAAAGGGATTCGGTGCCATGGGTGCTCAGGTGGAATTCGATGCCAACGCCCATCTGCACGCCACGGCGGAACAGGGCTTGCGGGGTGCGGATATTTACTTCGACATTGCCTCGGTAGGTGCTACCATCAACGTCATGCTGGCGGCGATCTTTGCCGAGGGTGTCACCGTAATGGAAAACGCGGCGAGAGAGCCTCACATTGCCGACATGGCAAGCTTTCTCAATGCCTGCGGTGCCGATATTTCCGGTGCGGGAACCAGCATGATCCGAATTCGAGGAGTCAAATCCCTTCACGGATGCAGCTATAAGCTGGCTCCCGACATGATCGAGGCAGGTACATATATGGTGGCTGCTGCCGCCACCGGCGGGCAGGTCACCCTTCGGAACGTGATTCCCAAGCATATGCAGGTGGTTACCCAGAAGCTCCGTGAGGTGGGAATCCGAGTAGAATGTGACGATAACGCCATTACCGTTTACTCGAATCGAAGCTACCGCTCCACCTCTATCAAGACTAACCCCTATCCCGGCTTTCCTACTGATATGCATCCTCAGTTTACCTCCCTTTTGGCTCTGGCAACCGGTATGAGCACCATTTCCGAGGGTATCTGGGGCAATCGGTTCAAGTACGTGGAGGAGCTGAAAAAAATGGGAGCGGAGATCGAGGTTGCGGAAAACGCTGCCCATATCAACGGTGTTCCCTCCCTCAAGGGTGCTAATGTTCGTGCCTGTGACCTCCGTGCAGGTGCGGCTCTGATCATTGCCGCTCTTGCCGCCGATGGGATCAGTACCGTTACCGGTTTGGAATTCGTAGACCGGGGCTACCAGGATCTCACCGCCAAGCTTCGTTCCTTAGGCGCAAATATTCAACGTGTAAGTGACTGACCTACTTTTCTTTTTGGAAAGAAAAGTAGGCAAAAGAAAACCTAATGGCGACCCCACTTCTCCTTGCCTCATCAATAGACAGAAGGTAGGCAAAAGAAAACCTAATGGCGACCCCACTTCTCCTTGCCTCATCAATAGACAGAAGGTAGGCAAAAGAAAACCTAATGGCGACCCTGGGCTTCTTTACTTCACCAAAAAAGAATTACCGAAAAATTCCGTCCATCGAAATCCAAGGCAATCCCACCAACCACCCGAAGGTATTCGTATGAACCTTCGGGTGAGACTTTTTCTATAGCAAAGCCTCCCCGACGCATGAAGCGGCGGGGACGCAGGGGGATTTTCAAGGGGGAACGCCTTGAAAACGCTTTCTTCGCCATTCTTTGTCGTTTAACAAAGAATGGCATACATCTACACCAAAGTAATTTTACCGTTGAGCCAAGAATAGCATACATCTACACCAAAGTAATTTTACCGTTGAGCCAAGAATAGCATACATCTACACCAAAGTAACTTTCCCGTTTATCAAAGATGGCATAAACCTATACCAAAGTAATCCCATTCCCGTCAAATAAAGAGAGCACAACACCTTGACAGCGTTGTGCTCTCTTTATTTTTTCTTTGTTGCCTCTTACACGTTTTTGTAAAGAGGAAATCTCTTACAGAGTCCATCAACCTCCGTACGTACAGCATCGGCACTTCCCTCAAAATCACGGGCAACCATGCCGAACAAACGGGCAATGGTCTTCATTTCCTCGGTTCCCAGCCCACGGGAGGTCACGGCGGGAGTACCCACACGAACACCAGAGGTCACAAAGGGCTTCTCGGGGTCGTTGGGAATGGCGTTTTTGTTGGCAGTCATGTGTACCGCGTCCAATCTCGCCTCAAATTCTTTTCCGGTCACCTTCATGGGACGGAGATCCACCAGCATCAGGTGGTTGTCTGTACCGCCAGATACCAGATCAAAGCCCTCCTCCAGAAGACCCTTTGCCAGTACCCTCGCGTTCTCCACAATTCTGTGCTGGTATGCCTTGAATTCTGGCTTCAACGCCTCGCCGAAGCAAACCGCCTTGGCAGCAATTACGTGCATCAAAGGTCCGCCCTGGGTTCCGGGGAAGATCGCCTTATTGATCTTTTTCGCAATCTCCTCATCGTTGGTAAGAATCAAACCGCCGCGAGGACCTCGCAGGGTCTTGTGAGTGGTGGTAGTCACTACGTCAGCATAGGGCACGGGGGAGGGGTGCTCACCCGCGGCAACCAAGCCGGCAATATGCGCCATGTCTACCATGAAATACGCACCTACCTCGTGCGCGATAGCAGCCATTCTCTCAAAATCGATTACCCTGGGATAAGCGGAGGCTCCGGCTACGATCAGCTTCGGACGGTGTTTGCGCGCCAGTGCCTCGTATGCGTCCATATCGATCCGCTGGGTAACGGGATCCAGCTCATAGGGAATAAAATTGTAATACATTCCGGAAATATTCACAGGACTTCCGTGTGTCAGATGTCCGCCGTGCGCCAAGCTCATGCCCATAACCGTGTCACCCGGCTGGATCAGAGCAAAATAAACAGCAGTGTTTGCCTGGGCACCGCTATGAGGCTGTACGTTGGCATATGCGGCTCCAAACAGCTTCTTGGCACGCTCGATGGCAATATTCTCAGCCACGTCCACACATTGACAGCCGCCATAATAGCGTTTTCCGGGATATCCCTCTGCATATTTATTCGTCAGCACCGAGCCCATGGCGCACATCACCGCCTGAGAGACTACGTTCTCAGAAGCAATCAGCTCCAGCCCGTCACATTGACGGGTATATTCCGCCTCAATCGCCTGGGCGATCTCGGGATCGGCTGCCGCTACTGCGTCGATCATTTTACGAATCATTTCTTCTCCTCCTACGTTACGAAAAAATAATACATTTATTATAATACATTCGACGAAAAAATGCAATACCAATTTCATGTTATTCAAAAACATTTATAATTTTTCACCAATACTCATTGACAAATTCACAAAAAAAGTGTATAATAGCGTCAGTATATTGTCATTTTCGAATCAAAAAGAAGCATGGAGGAACATGGATGGAAATTGCTATTATCGCCCACGACTTAAAAAAAGAACTGATGGCTCAATTTTGTATCGCGTATTGTGGTATTCTGAACAAGCATAATCTATGTGCCACCGCCACAACCGCGAAGTATATTTCAGAAGCTACCGGGCTTCACATTGACCGTTTAATGTCGGGCGAACAGGGCGGCGAGGAACAGATCGCGTCCCGCATTTCCTATAACGAGATCGACATTCTTCTCTACTTTCGCGACACCCGCTCTTCCTCCAAGGTCTCTCCCGCCGAGATGGAGCTTTTGCGGATGTGCGACCAGTATAACATTCCCGTTGCCACAAACATTGCTACAGCGGAGGTAATCATTACCGCCCTGGATCGCGGAGACCTGGATTGGCGTGAATTCCTCAATCCTCATTCCGCGTACAATACCAAAAAGTAATCCTTTTGGAGACCCGTAAAAAAACACGTCCCCGGAGACCCCTCATCCCAGAGAAAAGACCCCAGGCTGAAAGGTCTTTATGAAAGACTCCCCGTGATACCGCTTTTTGCGCCAAAAGCAATTTCATATAACGAGTAATAAATCCGAGTGGAACCGCGCGTCCTGCGCCTCGGGCGATCTTCTTCGCCGTGGTAGGACGCGCGGTTTGATTTTTGAGAATAAGGACGCGTGTTACTTTTCTTTCGCGAAAGAAAAGTAACCAAAAAAAAGCAATACTGAAAAATTTTTATCTTATACCCTTATCTTATATTCGATAGACAGATTGATAGCTAAAAATCAGTTTGAAAGTTTTTGAAGATCTTAAGAAACTTTTTTCAAAAAGTTTCTTAAAATAATAACCCAAACAACTCATACTTTTAGGAGGAAACCTATATGAACATCAAATTTGGAGACGTTGTTCTCGAAAAAAACGAGCCGCTGACGGTATACGATGCGGCACAAGAGGCAGGGCTCATCAGCCGAGCGGTTCTTGCCGCCAAGGTAAACGGAACCGTTTGCGCTCTTACGACCCTGTTAGATACCGATGCCGAGGTAGCTCTTCTTACCTTCGCTGACGAGGAGGGAGCCCACGTATTCCGCCATACGGCATCCCACGTGCTGGCGCAGGCAGTCAAGCGCCTGTACCCGGAGACCAAGCTCACCATCGGACCTGCCATTGACGGCGGCTTCTACTACGACTTTGACAGTGCTACCTCCTTCACCCCCGAGATTCTAAAATCCATCGAGGATGAAATGAAGAAGATCGTCAAGGAAAATCTGAAAATTGAGCGCTTCGAGCTTCCCAGAGCCCAGGCAATTGCCCTCATGAAGGAAAAGGACGAGCCCTATAAGGTACAGCTCATTGAGGAGCTTCCCGAGGACGCGGTCATCAGCTTCTACCGCCAGGGCGAGTTTACCGACCTTTGCGCCGGACCTCACCTTTTCTCCACCGGTGCTATTAAGGCACTAAAGCTGACTCAGTGCACCGGCGCGTACTGGAAGGGCGACCAGAATAACAAGATGCTCCAGCGCGTATACGGTACCGCCTTTCCCTCCAAGGACGAGCTGAAGGCTCACCTGGAGAGAATCGAAGAGGCAAAGAAAAGAGACCATAACAAGGTAGGAAGGGATCTGGAGTATTTCACTACCGTGGACAGTGTCGGACAGGGTCTTCCCATCCTGCTCCCCAAGGGTGCCAGAACTATTCAGCTACTCCAGCGTTGGATTGAGGATGAAGAGCAGAAGCGAGGCTACCTGCTGACCAAGACCCCCCTCATGGCAAAGCGTGAGCTTTACAAGATCTCAGGTCACTGGGATCATTATCTGGACGGTATGTTCGTCCTGGGCGACCCCCACGACGAGACCAAGGAATGCTTTGCTCTCCGCCCCATGACCTGCCCCTTCCAGTATCAGGTATTTTTGAATAAAAAGCGTTCTTACCGTGACCTTCCCATGAGACTGGGCGAGACCTCCACCCTGTTCCGTAACGAGGACAGCGGCGAGATGCACGGTCTGATCCGTGTCCGCCAGTTCACGATTTCCGAGGGTCACCTCATTCTCCGTCCTGAACAGCTTGCCGAGGAATTCAAGGGCTGTCTGGATCTGGCACTCTACTGCCTGGAAACCATGGGGCTGAAGGAGGATTGCTCCTTCCGCTTCTCGCAGTGGGATCCCAAGAGAACCGACAAATACGAGGGAACACCCGAGCAGTGGGGCGAAGCCCAAGCCATCATGGAACAGCTTCTTGATACCTATCTGGGCAGAGAGAACTACAGCATCGGTGTTGACGAGGCAGCCTTCTACGGACCCAAGCTGGATATTCAGATCAAGAACGTTCACGGAAAAGAGGATACTCTGATCACCATTCAGATCGATATGCTCCTGGCGAAGAAATTCGGCATGGAGTACGTGGACTCCGACAATACCTTGAAGACCCCCTATATCATTCACCGCACCTCTATGGGCTGCTACGAAAGAACCTTGGCTCTGCTGCTTGAAAAGTATGCAGGTGCCCTGCCTATGTGGATGGCACCCGAACAGGTTCGTTTCCTGCCCATCGGAGACGAGCAGGTGGCATACTGCCGCCAGATCGCAAATCGCATGATGACTCTTGGTATGCGCGTGACGATTGACGAGAGAAATGAAAAGATCGGCTACAAGATCCGCGCGGCACAGCTGGAGAAGGTTCCTTATATGCTGGTCATCGGCGAAAAGGAAATGAACGAGGGCACGGTTGCCGTTCGTTCCCGCAAGACGGGAGACATGGGTGCTATGGCAGCAGAGGACTTTATTTCCTTTGCCAAGACCCAGATCGACGAAAAGAGACTGGATAACTAACGTTTCCAAATTGATGGGGGAGAGGCTCTGCCTTCTCCCCCATCTTGTAAAAATCATCGAAGGAGCAGGAGGAGCAGCTATGAGAACACGAGTCTGGCGCATATGCGCCATCTACGCCGTCGTACTGCTGGCAGGACTTTCTTACCTGTTGCTTATTCGATCGACTCCTTTTGTCGGAATTCCCTGCTTCTTCCACGAAATGACCGGACTTTGTTGTCCCGGATGCGGCTTGACCAGAGGTATCGTGGCACTGAGCCGAGGGGATATCCTGCTTGCCCTTGGGTATAACCCCCTCCTTCCCCTGTATGCTTTGTACGGAGGCTGGTTTGTGGGAAGCGTTACGGCAAAATACCTGAAAACCGGACAGCTTGACCCCCTACCGGGTCCCCTATGGATCCACGTTGGTATGATTCTCATTGTCCTTCTCTTCTGGGTCCTGCGGAATATCTGAATAAAAAAGAAGTCGTTACGGCGTACCTGCTTTAAGGCAGATGCGCCATAACGACCTCTTTTATTTCTTCTCCTCGGAAAGCTCTGTCAAAATTCTTTCCACACTTCGCTCAACGGTGCCGCCGGAGCAGTTCACCGTCAGGTCGGCATATTTCTCATACAAGGGCTTTCTTTCCTCGTACACCGAGCGAAAATCTCCCGAGCCCTTGAACACGATCCCTCGGGTAGTAATATTGGAGATCCGTCCCAACAGCTCCCCGTCCTCTACCTGTAAATAGACCAAAAATCCTATCTCCCTCAAATGCTTCATTCCCCTGTCGGAGTACACCACGCTCCCTCCCGTGGCAACGACGCTGTTCTTTGCGGAAAGTGTTGAGATCACGTCCTCCTCAATCTCCATGAAATACTCTTGCCCCTTCTCGTTTAAAATCTGCTGAAGAAGCTTTTCTTCCCTCTGCTGGATCAACAGATCGGTATCCACAAAGCTCTTTCCAAGAGCCTTGGCAAGAAGCACTCCCAAGGTACTTTTTCCGGCTCCCGACATTCCAATTAGTATGACATTATCCCTTCTTCTCACAGTCCGACCTCCCGACAATTGAGTCATTTGAAAAATTTCCTTCATTATACAACATTTTTTGAAAAAAGTCAATTCCTCCTTGACATTCCCCGGAGAAAGTGCTATAATCTCATGGTGGTTTATAATCCTTGACTTTTTTGGAGGTTATTTGAGATGCAAATTTTATTTTCTCTGTCGATTGCGCTCTTTGCCGGCTTGATGCTGTCCCGCCTGGCAAAGCTGGCAAAGCTTCCGGCAGTAACCGCGTATTTGGTGGCGGGAATCCTCATTGGACCCTACCTTCTTGGAGCTTTAGGTGTTCCGGGACTTGGCTTTATCAGCATAGCTGACGTAAAATCCTATTCTCTTCTTTCCGATATTGCCCTTGGCTTCATTGCCTTTTCCATCGGAAACGAATTTCGCTTGTCCCAGCTGAAGCAGATCGGAAAACAAGCAACCGTGATCGGTATTTTTCAGGCTGTCATCACCACTCTGATCGTAGACGTGGTTCTGATCTGTGTCCATCTGGCAATGCCTGATAAGTTTTCCCTTTCGGCGGCAATCGTTCTAGGTGCCGTGGCAGCGGCAACGGCTCCTGCAGCAACACTCATGGTCGTTCGTCAGTATAAGGCAAAGGGTCCTCTGACCGATATTTTGCTTCCCGTTGTTGCTCTGGATGACGCGGTGGGTCTGGTTCTCTTCGCCATTTCCTTTGGTGTGGCAAAAGCACTGCAATCGGGAAAAATCGACATGATCTCTGTCCTTTTGGAGCCACTCCTGGAGGTGGTCCTTTCCCTTCTTTTGGGCTTACTTATGGGTCTGCTCTTTACCTTTGTGGAGCGATTCTTCCATTCCCGCTCCAAACGTCTTTCCATGTCGGTTGCCTTCGTTCTGGTTACGGTAGCACTTTCTATGATGAAATTTGACATTGGCGGCGTACATATTGGCTTTTCTTCTTTGTTGGTCTGCATGATGCTGGGTACGGTATTTTGCAATTTCTGCGATTTTTCCGAGGAGCTTATGGACCGTCTGGATCGCTGGACCGCACCTCTTTTCATCCTGTTTTTCGTCCTCAGCGGAGCGGAGCTGGAGCTATCTGTCTTCACCGACCTTGCCATCGTTCTTATTGGTCTGATCTACGTGGTCACCCGTGCAGGAGGAAAATATCTGGGTGCCTATATTAGTTCCCGCGCTACAAAATGCAGCCCCACTATTGTTCGTTATTTGGGCGTTACCCTCTTCCCCCAGGCGGGAGTTGCTCTCGGAATGGCTATCAAGGCACAGACCTTGGGAGCCGAAGGAGCCATTGTGTCCAATATTACCCTATTTGCCGTTTTGATCTATGAGTTAGTCGGACCTTCCCTCACGAAAATATCTCTGGAAAAAGCAGGAGAAATTCAGCCGGAAGGAAAGACCAGCGCCCGTGTACTTCCCGAAAAGCACAAGGGAAACCGCTGGCTTGGCGAGGATCACCGACATCATTCCAAGTCTTAACAGATCTAAGTCCTTTGCGTTTAGCACAAAACAAAAATACACGGATAAATAATCAATAAAAATACCGCTTTCACCGTCCAAATGCGACGTTGGGAGCGGTTTTTTTGATAGAGATTCTTACAGATTTCAATTTTTTGTGTATTTTTAGCCGCGCTTTGGCTCGTTGACGTACAAATATACGCCAATGAGAAACAAATCACGGTTTCCGCGCTAAACCCGACAACTCCTTTTCTGGAAAATAAATAAGCGTCGAGAGACACCGGTTCATTTTTACGGTTCTTTTTTCTTTCCCCGACCCCATCGAAACCTTTCTTTTTCTTATTACCGGTAAATATTATAATATTTAATTATATTTGAAAGAAAATTGAAAAAAAACTTGCAATTTTGTGGAAAATATGGTACAATAGTAGATGGAGGAGTATACCTATTTTTCGGTCCTGCTTTTTGACTCTTCCAGTACAAAAAAGGAGCATTTTATGTCTTATCTTGACGATCTTTCCGAAATTTGGGAAGCGGTAAAGGAATCCTTTCGGGATCGGTTTGCTCAATCTACCATTGACCTTTGGTTTGGGGAGTTGACCGTCTCTTCCTTCGAAGACAACACCATTACCTTTTCCACCACCTCGGAGCTAAAATATAAAGTTGTCAATGAAAAATATTTGACCATGATCCAGGATGGATTCACCCAGCTTCTCGGCTTTCAGCCGGGAATTGAATTGATCTTTACCGGTGTCCGCACCGACCCTCAAAAGATCGTGAACCAGATCCTTGGACGGGATGAGAAGGAAAAGGATCCCCCTCAAGAACCGGAAAAGGCGTCTCCCGCCGATGACGGAAGACCCGCCGGAATTCTCCCTCCCAACTATAAATTCGAATACACCTTTGAAAATTTCATTGTCGGTAATACCAATAAATTCGCTCATGCCGCCTGTTTGGCGGTAGCTCAACGTCCCGCCTCGGACTATAATCCCCTCTTCATTTACGGTCCCAGCGGTCTGGGAAAAACTCACTTAATGAGTGCTGTAGTAAACGAGATCAAAAAGAAAAAGGCGGATCTGAGAGTACTTTATATCAAGGGCGACGATTTCACCAATCAAATGATCGAAAACATTGCCAATGGCGAGATGTATAAGTTTCATGAACGCTATCGGAACTGCGATATTCTGCTGATCGACGATATTCAGTTCATTGCGGGTAAGGAGACCACCCAAGAGGAATTCTTTCATACCTTCAACTCTCTTTACGAAGAGGGTAAGCAGATCGTTCTGTCCTCTGACCGTCCACCTAAGGACATTCCCAACCTTGCGGACCGTCTGAAATCCCGATTTGAATGGGGTCTGCTTGCCGATATCCAGCCGCCGGACCTGGAGCTGAGAATCGCCATTATCAAGAAAAAAGCCGAGCAGGTATCCATTGTGATTCCCGACGAGGTTTTGACCTTCCTGGCAGAAAATCTCCGCTCCAACATCCGTCAAATCGAGGGAGCCATTAAAAAGCTCAGTGCTCTCAGCTTCCTGTCCGGTAAAAATATTTCTATGGAGCTTGCCAAGAGCTGTCTTGCCGAGCTTCTCGGCGGCGCGGAGCCGGTAAACGTAACCGTAGACAAAATCTTCAACGCGGTGCAAAATAAACACAAGGTCACCAAATCTGACCTTCTCAGTCCCAAACGAAACAAGGAGATTACCACTGCCCGGCATTTGTCTGTATTTCTCATTCGGAAGATTACCGATATGTCTTATCCCAGCATCGCGAAGATCTTCAACCGTGATTATGCCACCATTCATTCCTCCTACAACTTGATGAATTCAAAATATGAGCAGGATTCCCTATTCCGCATTGAGGTGGATGAAATGATCAGGGACATTTCCGGTTAAGAATGCGGCGCAAGAAACTTTTTTGAAATAAATTTCTTACGTATTTTCAAAAAAAATTTATAACCATAAATTTTGGTTTTCCATGGTGAGCTTTGAGTTTTCGTACGACATGTCCACAAATTTTCCATGTCGTAGCTTTGAGAAAAGTTTTCCATAGTTTCCCTTGGAAATTTGTTTATACGCGCGGATATTTTCCTTGATTGATCTGACATTTGTTTTATGGAAATTCTTTTCCACTCTTATGGAAAACCGGAAAAGAAGCACAAAAATTAAGTACGTCACAATCGGAGGTTTTCCACAGAATTTTGAGATTTGATTTTTCCATTATGTCGCTGTGAAGCTTGAAATTTTTTCTTTTCTTTGGAGCCTTTCTGTTTTCTCGTTTTTTTGAGATCCTTTTCTCTGTTTCCATAAAATTTTTCATAGCTTTTCCACGAAAGATCGGACAGCTTATTTGAATTTGTCACAGTCAGATCATCCTTTCCTATCAAGGACTTTCGGACTTTTCCATACTTTCAACACCCCCTAATACTACTACTGCTACTATTTATTCATTTATTTTATTTATTATTTTTATAGGAGAACCGTCATGAAAATTATTTTTAACCGTTCTGCCATCAGTACGGCGGTAGCACCTCTTATGTGCGCCGTGTCCGGAAAATCCACTCTCTCTACGATTGAGGGAATCCTAATCGAGGCAAAGATTCCCGATACCTGTATCATGACCACCTTTGATTTAGAAAAAGGCGTTCGCATTACCGTCGAGGCAAAGGTCCTGGAGGAAGGCAGCTATATTATCAACGCCCAAAAGTTTGTGCAGACCTTGCGTGTGATGGAGGGTGAGGAGGTCACTCTTACGGTGGATCAGAAACTGGTTGCTTGTATTTTCAGCGGACGCTCCTCCCATAAAATGAGTGCTTTGGTAGGAAGTGATTTCCCCAATATTCCCGAGCTTGTCAGTGACAGAAGCTTTATGATCGGACAGGCTGTCGTCAAAAAAATGATGAATCAGGTGTCCTTTGCCATGGGTGTCAACGACCAAAGAGCGGTCCTGAACGGCACCTTTTGGAAAATTACGGATGATTCTCTCATGATGGTCGCCTGCGATAGCTTCAAACTGGCAAAATGCCGCAAGAAGACTGACCTGGTCAATAAAAATACCAATGGAAACGAACATTTGGAGTACAAGTTTATCGTTCCCATTAAGACCATGAACGAACTGAACCGCCTCATTTGCGACGATGAGGAGGCTATGATGCAGATCTACGTGACCCGTAAACACATCGTGTTCCTCATTGGGGAGCTGACCTTCTTCTCTCGCTTAGTGGACGGAGAATACATCGATTATGACCGTATTATCATGAATTCCCACAGAATTACCGTAAAGGTAGACAAGAGAGAGCTGGTATCCGCCCTGGAGAGAGCCGCTCTGGTTACCGAGGAAAAGATCGCGGGAAGCGTACGCTCTCACGTAAAGCTGGAGGTTGCCAAGGATCTCATGAAGATCTCCGCTGTGTCCTCTGCCGGAAGCACCTATGACGAGCTCTTTATCGAGCATGTGGGTGACGATCTGGTGATTGCCTTTAACAATCGCTACCTGATCGACAGCATTAAGGCATGTAACGATGAATCGGTCATTCTTTCCATGTCTTCTCCTCTTACCAGCATGAACATTGAGCCTGTTGAGAGCCACCATAACCGTAAGGATGCCAAAAAGGTACTGATGGGTGAGGTTGAAGAGGAAGAGATCTTCATGTTGCTTCCCGTGAGAATGAAGGAATAATGATTTGCAAATCCATTTGGGTCAAGAATTTCAGAAATATCGAGGAAGGGCAGGTGTCCTTCGGGGAGGGAGTCAACCTTCTCGCCGGAGAGAACGCCCAGGGAAAAACCAATCTGCTGGAGGCAATTTTTTACCCTTCGGTGGGAAGAAGCTTTCGCGGTGCCCATACACCCGAGATCATTCGCTTTGGAGAGAGTCTTGCCGAGATCCGTTTGACTTACCAAGATACCAAGCGGGATCAGAGCATCGGGGTCAAGCTTTACCGGGATCGACAGAGATTGGTAGAAAAAAATGGGCTCCGTATGGATAAGCTGTCCGATATTGTGGGGTGTTTTCGAGCGGTTCTTTTTTGCCCTGAGCATTTGTCTATGATCCAAAGCGGTCCCGCCGCCAGACGGTCTTATATGGATATGGCGATCAGCCGTATGAATCCGAGATATATGAGAGCCCTGCAAACCTATACTGCCATTCTCCGTCAGAGAAATGCCCTGCTGAAATCGGCGTATCATGACCGCTCCGCCTTTGATACTACAGTGGAGCTTTGGAGCCGCAGACTTGCCGAGGAAGCGGCGGTGATCGCGGAGCAGAGGCTGATGTTTGTCCGCAGGATCGAGAAGCATATTGTAGAGTGTTTTTCCGAAATGACCGGGGAGCGAGAGATGCCTACTCTGCGTTACAACGGCTCCTCAGGGCAGGAGGAAGAAGAATACTCTGACCGGGGAGCGGTAACAGAGAGGTATTTTCAGCTTCTCATGTCCTCTCATGACCGGGAAATTTCCGCGGGAGCCACCCTTTGGGGAATTCATAAGGATGACTTGGACATCCGCCTAAATGGACGGAGTGCCCGAAATTTCGGCTCACAGGGACAACAGCGATCCCTTTCCCTTGCCATGAAGCTGGCGGAGGGTGAGATCTGCCGGGAGGAGTTCGGGGATTATCCCGTGTTTCTTTTCGATGACGTTCTGTCGGAGCTGGACGAAAACAGAAGGGATTACGTGCTTCACCGAATTCGGGGAAAACAGGTGATCCTCACCGGATGCGAACCGGGTCTTCTTTTGGGGGTACCCGACGTAAAAAGAATTCTGGTTGAAAACGGACAGTATCGGGAAGGATGACGAAGCTCTTTTACGGTACTTCCATCAGTAAGGAGTCATTATGTTTCTTCATGTTGGAAACAACAAAAATATTCGGATCCGAGACGTGGTAGGTATATTTGATATGGATAACGCCACGGTGTCCTCGGTGACGAGAAAATTTCTCAGCGGTAAGCAAAAGGCTTCCTTAGTGGAATCTGCCGCGGAGGAAATTCCAAAGTCCTTCGTTCTGTATCGGGACGGAGAAAGCTACAAAATATGTTTTTCACCTCTTTCTTCCTCCTCCTTGCGGGGAAGAATGAATCTTTAATATACGCATGGAAAATCCGGAAAGGCATGGTAATTACATGGACAAGAATCTGCAAACCTACGACGAAAATCAAATACAGGTCTTGGAGGGACTGGAAGCGGTGCGAAAGCGCCCCGGTATGTATATCGGAACCACCTCCATCCGAGGACTCCATCACTTGGTATATGAGATCGTGGATAACTCCATCGACGAAGCTCTTGCCGGCTTCTGTGATCTGATTACCGTGACCATTAATCCCGGAAACAGCATTACCGTGGAGGACAATGGAAGAGGTATCCCGGCGGCGATCCATCCCAAGCAAGGGATTCCGACTCCCGAGGTGGTATATACCATTCTCCACGCCGGAGGAAAGTTCGGCGGCGGCGGATATAAGATTGCCGGGGGTCTTCACGGTGTGGGAGCGTCTGTGGTAAACGCTCTGTCCGAATGGGTAGAGCTGGACGACTGCTACGAGGGCAGACGGTACACCGAGCGCTTTGAGAGAGGAAGAGTGGCAAGACCCTTCCGGGACGAGGGTGAGTATCCGGAGCGTCCTCACGGCGTAAGAGTTACCTTCCAGCCGGATCCTACGATTTTTGAGGAAACGGTATTTGAATATGAGATCCTTGCTAACCGTATGAGAGAGCAGGCGTTCCTGAACGGAGGAATCCGCATTGTTCTTCGGGACGAAAGAGGCGAGGAGCCCATTGAAAACGAATATCACTACGAGGGAGGAATCCGCAGCTTCGTCAGTCATCTGAATGAGCATAAGCACTGCGAGCTGATCCATCCCGAGGTCATTTATATGAGAGGTGAGAAGGGTTCCAGCGTAGCCGAGATCGCCCTCCAGTACAACGACAGCTACAATGAGCTTCTCATGACCTTCGCCAACAACATGAACACCATTGAGGGCGGTACTCACGAGACCGGCTTCAAGTCGGGTCTAACGAAAGTCCTCAACGATTACGCGAGAAAAGCGGGAATTTTGAAGGACAGCGATAAAAATCTGTCCGGAGAGGACGTAAGAGAAGGACTTTGCGCCATCGTCAGCGTGAAGCTGGAGAATGCTCAGTTTGAAAGCCAGACTAAGGCAAAGCTGGGAAATTCCGATATTCGAACGCTGGTGGAAAATACCATAACCGCAAAGCTTTCTGAGTATTTAGAGGAAAACGCCGCCGTTGCCCGTGCCATTCTTGATAAGGCGCTTGCCGCGTCGAGAGCCAGAGAGGCAGCAAGAAAGGCGAGAGAGCTGACCCGTAGAAAGGGACTCTTGGAAGGTTCTTCCCTGCCCGGAAAGCTTCGTGACTGCAACGAGCGAAACGCTGAGCTGACCGAGCTCTATTTGGTAGAGGGAGACTCCGCAGGAGGCTCCGCTACCCAGGGAAGAAATTCCCGCTTCCAGGCGATCCTTCCTCTTCGCGGTAAAGTGCTGAACGTGGAAAAGAGCCGTCTGGACAAGGTGTACTCCAATCCCTCCTTGATTCCCATTATTCAGGCACTGGGATGCGGCATCGGTGAGGATTTCGATATCGGCAAGCTTCGCTACGGTAAAATTATTATTATGGCGGACGCGGATGTGGACGGATCTCATATCCGAATCCTTCTGCTGACCTTCTTCTTCCGCCACATGCCTCAGCTGATCAGTGAGGGACATATTTACCTGGCTCAGCCTCCTCTGTACCGTGTGTATAAGAGAACGGGAAAATCCAAGGAATATTACGCGTTTTCCGACGCGGAGAGAGATAAATATATTGCCGAGCTGGGCGGAGGACCCTCCGTGGAAGCCGACCGGTATAAGGGTCTTGGTGAAATGGACGCGGAACAGCTTTGGGATACTACCATGGACCCCGAAAAGAGAACGCTCCTCAAGGTAACCACCGAGGATGCCGTGGCTTGCGACGAAATGTTCTCCCTCCTCATGGGTGACAAGGTCGAGCCCCGCCGGGTATTTATCGAAGAAAACGCAAAGTTTGCCGAGAATTTGGATATTTAACTTACTTTTTCTTTTGCAAAAGAAAAAGTAAGCAAAAAGAAAACAAAACTGAAGGGCTTTTAACTTATCTTCGATAGACGGATAGACAGTAAAAAACAGTTTGAAAGTTTTTGAAGATCGTAAGAAACTTTTTTCAAAAAGTTTCTTACAAGAAAAATCCCACCACACAAACTATACAACAGGCAGGTAACAATCATTGGAACACGAGAATATAGAATTTAGAGATCAAAAGATCGTAGACGTGGAGATGGAGAAGGAGGTTAAAAAGTCCTTTATTGAATACTCCATGTCTGTCATCGCCGCCCGTGCTCTTCCCGACGTAAGGGACGGTATGAAGCCCGGTCAGCGCCGTATCATGTACGCAATGTATGAGGACCATCTGACCAACGATAAGCCCTTCCGAAAATCTGCGACCACCGTCGGTAACGTGCTGGGTCGGTATCACCCTCATGGAGATGCCGCCGTATACGGCACCATGGTACGCATGGCGCAGGACTTTTCTCTTCGCTATCCCTTGGTAGAGGGTCACGGTAACTTTGGATCTGTGGACGGAGACGGTGCCGCCGCTTACCGTTATACCGAGGCAAGAATGTCCAAGATTGCCGACGAGCTTATGAGTGATATTGAGAAGGACGTTGTGGACTTTATGCCCAACTTCGACAACCGTCTCAAGGAGCCCAAGGTCCTCCCCGCCCGTTTCCCCAATCTGCTGGTCAACGGCTCGGTGGGCATTGCCGTCGGTATGGCGACCTACATTCCTCCCCACAACCTGGGTGAGGTCATTGATGCTACTATTTACCGCATGGACAATCCAGATTCCACAGTAACCGACCTGATGGAATATATCAAGGGTCCCGATTTTCCCACCTACGCTACGATCTACGGTGTCAACGGTATTGTTCAGGCATATACCACAGGTAAAGGACACATTAAGGTTCGTGCCAAGGCAACGGTAGAGGAGGATCACCACAGGATCATTGTCACCGAGATTCCTTACCAGGTCAACAAGAGCATGCTGTGTGAGGCAATTGCCACCCTGGCAAAGGAGAAAAAGGTAGAGGGGATCACGGACCTGCGCGACGAGTCGGGACGTGACGGTATGCGGATCGTCATTGAATACCGCAGAGATGCCAACGGACAGGTCATTTTGAATCAGCTCTATAAATATTCTCAGCTGGAGGACACCTGTGCCATCAACATGCTGGCACTGGTCAACAATGAGCCTAAGATCCTTTCCCTGCCCCAGATCTTAGACGTGTATATCGATCACCAAAAGTCGGTCATTTACCGAAGAGTAAAGTTTGAGCTGGAAAAGGCAAAGGCGAGAGCCCATATTTTTGAGGGCTATCACATCGCTATCGATAACATTGACCGCATTGTGGAGATCATGAAGACCTCCAAGTCCATTCCCGAAGCGAAGGAACGCCTGATGGCGGAATTCTTTACAGTTTCCTACAAGGACGGCTATGAAAACGAGCTGGGGAATATTCGTCAGCTCTCCGAGGCGCAGGCACAGGCAATCGTGGAAATGACTCTCGGTAAGCTTACCGGCATGGAGCGGGATAAAATCGAGGAGGAGCTGGCACGTCTCCACGCGCTGATCTTGGAGCTGGAAGCCATTCTTTCCGATGAGGGAAAGATCCTCCAGATCATCAAGGATGAAATGAATGAGATCAAGAGAAAATACTCCGATGACCGCCGCACTGAGATCGTTGCCGCCGCTGATGACATTGAGCTGGAAGATCTCATCGAAAAGCATCACTGCGTGATTACTATGACCCATGCGGGTTACATCAAGCGTCTGCCCGCCGATACCTATTCGGCTCAGCGCCGCGGCGGTAAGGGTGTGATCGGTATGGCAACCAAGGAAAATGACTTTATCGAGAAGGTTTTGGCACTTCATAGCCATTCCTACCTCATGATGTTCACCAATAAGGGCAAGGTTCACACGAGAAAGGCATACCAGATTCCAGAGGCATCCAGAACTGCCAAGGGAAGCTTTGCCGCCAACATCATTGAGATGCTTCCCGAGGAGAAGATCACCGCGATGATCAGTGTGGAGGGCTTTGGCGAGGGTGAGTACCTTACCATGGTTACCAAGAAGGGTGTTATTAAGAGAACTCTGCTTACTGAGTATGAGTATCAGAGAAAGGGCGGTAAGATCGCTCTCCATCTGGACGAGGATGACGAGCTGGTATTCGTGATGCACACCCACGGTGAATGTGACCTGATTTTGGCAACTGCCAACGGTTCTGCCGTACGCTTTACCGAGGCGAACGTCCGTCCTATGGGAAGAACGGCACGGGGCGTGAGAGGCATTCGTCTCCGCGGTGACGATTACGTAACCGGTGTTGCGGTAGTGGAAGAGGGCAAGAGCCTCATTACCGTAACCGAAAATGGCTACGGTAAGCGGACACCTTATGGCGATTTCCGTGAAATGAAGAACCGCGGCGGACATGGCGTGACCTGCCACAATTTGACCGCCAAGACGGGTAAGCTTTGCGGGATCCGTTCGGTTTCCGACGGGGACGATCTCATGATGATCACCGATAACGGTACCATTATCCGAACTCCCGTGGCGGAGATTCCCACCTATTCCAGAACCGCGGGCGGTGTCATTTTGATGCGCCTGGGTGAAGGACAAAGACTGGTGAACTTTACTGCCGTCGCCCATGAGGAGCCGGAGGAAGAGGAGATCGATAGAGACAAGACGGTGAAAGCCGTGGAAACCACAGAAGCCACAGAGGCGATCTCCGATACCGCGGAAACAACTGAACTCGCTGAAAAGCCGGAGGAATAAGCCCCGTTCCCTTTCTTGACCCAAGTGAAAGGACAATATATGAGAGACAGGAAAGGAGAGTTACTGCTTTCCTGTTTCTTGTTCTTTTCGGACGGGGACACGATAAATTAGATAAAACTAACCAACGAGTATTTTATCCTCTCAAACTCCTTTAGAAAGGAACCGAAAAAACGAAATGAAAAAAATATTTGCCCTGATTCTGTGCGTATTTATGCTGATCCCTGTCTTTTCATCCTGCTCCAGACCGCCTGAATATGCCGAAATTGAAAGCCGCTTTCGGGAGTTAGTTGAGGCTTCCTATCAAATCAACCAGCTCTTTTTCGGGGAGGGTCTGCCTACCTACGAGCGGGTATATGACCCTCGCTCTACGACCGACGTGTTTAAGGATACCGAAACCAATACGAATTATTATTATTACGAGGTCACGGATCCTGTCAAGGGACGCGTGATCGCCTTCCGCTCCTCTTATCTGGATCCTTTTTCCTACGTGCAGGTGCTGACGAAACCCGACGAGGATCGGGAGCTTTACTATAAGCATCCCACCGAAAAGGCGTATTGCTACCTTCTCACCGACTACACCGAGCCCACCTATGAATTTTTCTATGACGAGGAGGATCCCGCGGATTACGATTACGTGCGATACGACCAGGAAATTCAATCCATCAGTCAAATCAAGGCAATGGCGGAGCAGGTCTATTCCGGGGAATATCTGGCGGGGATCTACGATTCTCTGTTTGTGGGAACGGTAGGAGCCGCCGACAGTGTGTCGGGTCTTTCCGCCCGGTATATGGAGTATACCGACGAGGAGGGGAGCGTGAGTCTGATGGAATCCAACACCTTTAAGCCTCTGATCACTGAGCGTAGGATCTATGATTTTACCACAGCGGAGATCGTAAAGCCGGCAAATAAGAAGTTCGTGACCATTGAGATAGATTCCTACCTGGAAAGTACCCCAGACCGAATTCAAAAAGTCCGTCTGTCCATGTTGCTCCAGGACGGACAGTGGATGCTGGACAGTGCCACCTATTGATTACGAATACGCACAGGGATTCCTGCAAAAACCGCTTTTGCTCTTTAATAGCAAAAGCGGTTTTTAGTCATTTATTCATTTTTAGACCGTTTATGGTTTGGTATATTTCACTTGTTCTCCGTGTGAACAATGAGGGCGCAGAGCATCCGTGCCGTCTCGCCTCTGGTCAGTTTGTCAAGAGGGGAGATTTCGTCCCCTTCGGCGGAAAGAATCCCCATAGAATTTAGAGAATATACCGAGGGAGCTGCCCAGGCGGGGATTTCGGAGGAATCTGAGAACACGGGAGTTACCGTGGGAGTGGCAGCGTCAATCATATTCCCCACAATTACAGCCGCTTCGGCGCGGGTGATCTCTCGATCAGGATAGAAGCAAAGGGTACCGTCCGCTCCCTTCTCTCCCTTGATATATCCAAGGTCATACGCCGCCGCCAAATAGTTTTTCGTTTCGGCAGAAAGGGATCCGTCATCGGCAAATACCGTGGTTTCCACCTCGGTTACCTCCCGCATGCCCATTGCTTTCATTGCCATGACCACGAATTCTCCACGGCTGACTGCCAGATCCGGGTAAAAATAGGTCTTCTCTCCCACCGAGGTTCCCGACATGACCTCCTTTTCGGTCATGGTCAGCGCTGAGTTATGAAGAGGCGAATCCGCAAGATCCGCGTAGACCACCGAGGTCTGAGGCTTGGTAACGGTGAGGGAAACGGTTGCGGAGGCACTGTAATTGCCGTACCGATCTCTCGCCACGTAGGTGAAGGAATCCTTGCCCGAATAGTCCTCGCCGGGGGTGAACGTATATTCCCCGGTTGCTTTGTCAGTTAGAATCAGAATTCCTGTTTCGGGATAGGAAACAATCTCAATTCTCGTTTCATCCCCGTCAGGATCATAGCAGGGTAGTGTGCCGTAAAGGGTAATATTTCGATGTGTACTTACGTTCAGAGAGGTCTTGGGCACCAGGCTGAGAGTGGGACAGTAGTTCACCTGATCCAGCAGATATAGGTGACAGGTGATCTCCACGGGAGAGTCGTTGACGGTAAATCGAAAAGAGGAGGTGGTCATGTTCTCACCGCTTGCCACATAGGTTAGTTGCGACAAACTCGTTTCGTTTAGCGTTTGTCCCCCGGTGATCACCGTATTACCTACCCGAAGCTCACCGTCGGCTACGGCGGGTGCCCGGGTTACGGTGACACTGGAAATACGGGAGAGATTGACGGCGCGGGCAAAATCGTCCGCCTCGAAGGAAATGGCGTTACCCCTCAGCCCCGCCATTGCCATGCTGTATTCCTCCGCCAGAACCTTCAAGCCGGGGGATACGACCGTTCCGGGAGCAGAGGCGTGGAGTGAAAGGGAGCAAACGGCGGTGATGGTAAGCAGCACCAGCAGAAAGAAAAGAGAGGCGTAAGCCGTTCTCCGTTTTGTGGATTCCTTGCGGTATTTCATGGGAATTTCCTCCTGTCTGTTTTTTCACTACATTCTATCCTGTCCTCTTCTCATTTATGACAAAAACAGGCTGGGAATCTTTTGTCAGGACATTAAACCCTTTTTAAAAATACGCTGTACAAGGCGGCAAGCCTGCAAGCGCGCTTGTTATGGATATGCGCCTTTTGACATCCCGAAAAAACAACGGCGCAAAGCATTGCTTTGCGCCGTTGTTTTTGAAAAATCCCACCGGGCCGTGTACTCGAGAATAGAGAAACCCTGCATGCGCAAGGCGGCATCCTATCTCACGCTTTACTGCTCCCAACGTCCTTTTTCCCTGTCGAGACAAGTCAATCGAGGAGGAAAAAGGGAGGTCTGCAAACCGCGTTCGACTCTGTTTTCGGATTCCTTTTTCTAATTGTGGGTTTTTATACCCGAATATCACCAACCAAGCAGGTAATTGATTGGTTTGCTCTTGCCTTTTTAGGGTATGGCGGCAGAGTCGGATTTATACCGCGGATATCCTAAAAAGAAGGGGGAATTTTTGCCGCTCTTTTCAGTTGTCGTAGTCGATCTCCTGGGTGAACAGATCGTCAAAGTAGTCGGCAACGTCGTCCAGCTCGTCATCGTCGTCCACGGTGACCAAAACCTCCTCGCCGTCCTCCTCAGCGACCTTCAAAATAATGTATTCGCACACATCACTATCATTCTTTTCTTCATCCTCTACGGGAATCATGGCAAGATATTGCTGACCGTTGCGCTCGCACTGAGCGATCAGCTCAAACTCGATCTCATTGCCGTCCTCGTCGGTCAGAGTAAAGTAATCATTTTCCAAAATATTGTCTTCCATGCGCGCCTCCTTTGGGCTAATCTCGGTATTCTATTTATAGTTTATCCTATTTTTCCAAAAAAGTCAACACTTTTTTTCGTTTTTGGGCATACTTTCCTCCAAGAACCTTCCCGTCCGTTTCAATCTGGTGACTCCACGGCTTCCAAAAGCTCGGAAAGAATGGTGTTGCTGACAAAAAAACCTTGATCGGTAAAGGAAAGATACCCCCCTTTTTCCTGAAGGTATCCGGCGGCGATCAGCTCGGTGAGGGCGGGATAATAGTCGTGTAGCGGTTTGCCAAAGCGCCGGGCAAACTCTTCTAGTCCGATTCCCCGGCTCAAACGGAGATTCAGCATCAAAAATTCTCTGTCACGCTCCCCGGGGGAAAGTACGGTTTGTTCGCAAAGAATATTTTCTCCCCGAAGAAAGGCGGCAAGATCCCGGGAATTGCCGAAGCGCTCCCCGCCGAAGCAGGAATGTGCCGCTACCCCAAATCCCAGATAGTCTCCTCCCTGCCAATATCTGAGATTGTGCCTCGATTCCCGTCCGGGTCGGGCAAAGTTGCTGATCTCGTATTTTTCATAGCCATATTCTCCCAGGATCCGGGTACAAAGCAGATACATTTCGTATTCCTCGTCATCGTTAGGCAAAACTAACTTATCTTGACAGTGGTGAAAGGGTGTACCTTCCTCGATTTTCAAGCCGTAAGCCGAAATATGCTCCGGAGCAAGAGAGGCAAGATAGACAAGACTCTCCCGAAAGTCCTCCACGGTCTGATCCGGAAGCCCGTACATCAGATCCGCGCTGATGTTTTCAAAGCCCGCCGCCCTGGCATCCCCAAAGACAGCCTCAAAGTCGGCTACGGTATGAGACCGTCCCAACAGACGGAGCTCCCGATCGTGTGCCGATTGAAGCCCGATACTCAGACGGTTGACCCCCATGTGCCGCAGAGCGGTCAGATAGTCCCTGTCCGCCGTGGCGGGATTACATTCCACGGTGATCTCACAATCATCGGTCAAACGGTAGTGAGCGCGGATCACGCCGAGGATCCTTTCAAAACAGGAAAGGGGCAGAAGCGTCGGGGTTCCGCCGCCAAAATAAAGGGTGTCCACGCCTCGTCTCTCACAGTCGAAAGAGCGGGCGATCAGCCGACGGCAAAGCTCCTCCGTGTAGGCGATCATGGTGGAATCTCCCTCCCCTGGGAAGGAGCAAAAGTCACAATATGCGCATTTTTTCAAGCAAAAAGGAACGTGCAAATACAGTCCAAGCATACGTTCTCTCCTTTCCCGCGAGGCAAGCTCCTCCCGCATGTTCTTCCCGTCTAATTGTATCACATTTTTCCCCAAAATTCAACGGTTTATTTTCCCCTAAAAGCCTTGACAAAAAACTTTTTTGTGTTATACTGTACTTGATTTCGGAAGAAGAGGAAATTTTCTTCTCCCGCGAACGATCGGAGGTGCCTGTCATGCGAGATTTAACCCAAGGGAACATTCACAAAACCTTCCTGGTCTTTTCCCTTCCCATTATTCTCTCTTCCATGCTGCAAACTGCCTTTGGTCTGATCAACACCTCCGTGGCGGGACTGTTCCTCGGTCCCCAGGCTCTTGCCGCCCTGGGAGCGACCAGCTCCTATTTCGGGATTATCCAAGCCTTGTTTTACGGTCACGCCTACGGACTTTCGATCTATGCAGGAAACATGTTCGGTGCCAAGGAATACCGTCACTTAAAAACAAGCGTGCAGACCAATATCCTGTTGGTTCTGGGAGTGTCGACCCTGTTTGCCGCCATTTCCATTCTTTGCTACCGCCCGGTCTTTCACTATCTGAACATTGAGGATGCCATTTGGGAGGAGACAAAAACCTATTATTTCTGTCTTTGCGTGCACCTGGTGGTTTCTCTGTGCAGTCATTTTTACCTCATGTGCTGTAACGCCGTAGGTGTCACGACCTTTCCTTTGGTGATCTCCATTGTGGCATCCGTGCTGAACGTGGTGGGAAATCTTTTGTCGGTTACCGTACTGAACCTGGGCGTTCTCGGAATCGGACTGGCGACGGTCCTTTCCGCCGCGGTAAGCTTCCTTTGTTATTTCATCCGTTTCCGGCATTATTATCGGCAAATGGGCGTACATAAAATCAAAGTAACCCCCCACTGGCGGTATATCGCCCGCGTGTTCCCTGCCAGCGGACCGAACATTCTCCAACAGATATCCATGCACGTTGCCAATTTGGTCACTGCCCCCTTGACCAACGGAATGGGCTACGTAGCCCTTGCCGTTCTTGCCATCGGCGGAAATATTCGCAACTGGCTTGTGGTGTTTTACAATGCCTCGGCAAAGACCGCGTCCAACTATATTGCCCAGTGCGTAGGCGCGAAGAAATTCAACTTGATCAAGAAAGCGGCGAGAACTGCCCTGCTTCACTCCTTCGTCGTGGTTCTTCCCCTCATGGCTCTGATCTATATTTTCCCCGATGCCCTTTGTGACATTTTCATTCAGGATGGTTCTGATTCCGCGGTTCGCGAGGGCGTGGGTCAATATATTCGAGTGTTCTTTCCCATGTGCGGGATCAACATGGTTTGTGCCGTGTTCCATTCGGTGTTCCGGGGAGTAGGAGCGAACGATAAGCTTCTGATCGGATCGATCATTACCTCCGTGGCATCCATCGTCCTTGGCTTTTTGCTGATTCCCTCCATGGGTCTTATGGGTTACTACCTGTGTCACGGAATCGCGTGGGCGATCGAGGCGGCATATGAGGTGATCGTTTACTGGACGGGTCGGTGGATCCCCAAGCATCTTCGCAAGGAGATATGGAAGCAAAAAAACGAGAAACAGGAAATAACTGAATAGTTTGCCATGCCGTCAACGGTTTCCCGTTGACGGCATATTATATTGTAAAATTACTTCGGTGTAGGTTTATGCTATTCTTTATTAAATGGTGAAGTTACATAGAATTGTTTTATCTCTAAAATGCTGTTTATAATGACGCAACTCTTTTTCTATATCTGTAAGTTGGGTATAGAATTCATCCTCTTTGGCGCGAACCGCCGCCTCTAAACTTTTATTTCCTGCCATTTCGTTTTCCTCTGCTATTAAATGTTTTTCATATATCTTGACTTTACACCTAAAGTCAAACCATATCTTCCACAGTAATCAAGTGCACTAAAGGATTATTCACATCCCGTATATCATCGGCAAAACTCGATTTCGAGAAAAGATATATGTCATAATACTCTGCGGGGAAGATGGACACGCTTTCCATTACGTGTTCGAGCACCGCGAGCGACAGAGCTTTATTGCGGTACTTGCACTCGGCAACGAGCAAACGATTTTTGGCTTTTCCGATGCCCTTTGCCAAGCCGTCAAGCTCAATGGAGCGTCCAAACTTGGAATTATCTACCTTATATCCTCGAATGACCTCGTAATGATAGTTAAGCTCGCCCTTGACGTTCTTTTCGGTCAGATAGCTTAGAGCAACGTCCTCAAAGCCCGTGGAAATAAAGAGGGCGATCTCGTCAAGACTTTCCTCATAGATGACCTTTCCCATATTCTGCAATATTTCCTCTCGGTTATCGAAAACAAAGCGATACCAGAAGCGGATGAGATGATCGGAGATCTCATAACAGTTCATCTTCTGGCTTTTATTAAATGACTCTCGCTTTTCAATAATTTCATTATCGACGAGGCGGGGGAGATACGCCGCAACGTAGTTGGGATCCTTGCCGATATACTCCGCAATTTCCTTGTTGGTGCGTCTGCGGTGCGCGATAGCCTTCAAAATCGTGTTGTAGGTGTTCTGATCCTTTGAAGCGGTGGGGAGTACCTTATCGGGAGCGTCCACGAGATTTCCGAATTTACTGAAAAGCAAACCGAATACGTTATCGTCAAAGGACTTTGCCTTATCGATCATTTCAAGATAGAAGGGGTGTTCACCGAAAATGGAAAGATATTTGATCTTGTCCTCGGTTGAAAGTCCGTCAAGAAACGCCAAAGCATCGCTGTAGATCAGCTTTTTGATATTCATCTGAAAGGTGCTTCTCTGGAAGAGGGGACCTCTTTTATTTTTGAGAATATTCTTCATAAATGAGATGGTGCTGCCGGACAAAATCAGCTTGACCTCAGTATCTTTGAATTTGTGGTCAATATTGTACTGAAGTTCGGACAAAAAGCCTTTATCCGACTGAGCGATAAAGGCGATTTCATCGATCACGATGACGAACGGGTTTCCGTCCGCGTATTTCAAAAGCGCGTCAAAGCCCTCGGAATAGCTCGGATAGACGAAAGCATAGGGTACACCGATCAGTTGATTGATAGCCGTTGAGAACGCGGTTCTGTTGTCAAGCTCGTTGGATTCCTTTGCTTGAAAATAAAACGATGCCTTATCCTTTGCAAATTCCTTCAAGAGTGAGGTCTTGCCGATACGTCTTGCACCGTAAATGACACCCATTTCAAAGCGTCCCGAAGCGAAACGCTCGTTAAGCTCTGCAAGCCCTGATTTCTTGTTGGTGTGGTGGAATTTTCTTGTCCTTCGACGGACGGAATCTTTCGGTAATAGTTTATTTTCCGTAGGATGAAGACAGGAAAATCTCCTCAAACCCGTATGGGCGTTCTGTGAACGCCAGCAAAAAACGGGAAAGTTGTTTTGGTGTGTGGGGTTTCTTTCCCTTCGGCGGGCATTTTTCGAGGATTTGTCGCTGTGCCGGGTGGAGAAAAAAAGCCCTCCATTTTGTGAGAAATAGACAAAAAAAGTTATTGAAAACAACGGGATTCTTTGCGAAAAAAAAGAAAACGGCGCAATTTCTTAGTTTCGAAAATTTCGCCTGTTTTTCCCTGCCGAAAAATCGATTGACTTTTGCTAAAATTTGTGATAGAATACAAACGACTTCTAAAGAAAGGATTCCCACGGAAAGCGTGGGAAGAAGGGAACACAGTATGAAAAAAATTTTATCTACCGTACTGGCTCTCGTGATGGTTCTTGCTACCTTCACCATGCTAGTACCCACTGCATCGGCGGCTGAGTCCCGCGCGCAGAAAACTTGGAGCTGGGACTTCGAGGATGCAAGTCTTGAAGGCTTGAATCTTACCAACATTGAAGAGAAGCTTGGTTGGCAACTGAAAACTCCAAATGTTTTGGTTGACGAAGTAGAGACCCATGGCTTTGCTTCTGTTGAAGCGGTAAGTGGCGGTAGTGCTCTTCGCCTGAAGAGAGATGCATGGACTGGAACTAACAACTCCGATGCAAACTCTTTGGCACTCCAACTTTGCCAGGACGGATCTCTGGCGGCTGGTTTTACCATTGAATATGATTTCTATTATCCTGAATCCTCCGCCGGCGACTTCAGCACGACCTACAATGCAGATAATGAAACTAACTGTGGAGAATTTGTTGGTAATTCCTTAAATGGCGGTGATGCTGGCACCTGGCACGTTCAGCTGCAAATGAAGGGTACTCAGAGAAATGGAATTAGAAGTAACACTTGGAATGCCAACACCTCGGGTAATTGGACAACAGACACAGAAACCCGCGGAAAGTGGTATAGTGCCAAGATCGTAATGGAATCCGAGAGTGGAATGACGATTTACACGAAGGCGCAGTCTGCTGCTGAGTGGACGCAAGTAAGCTCCTATGAGAGTGACTTTACATCCTACACGGAAGACGGTGTAATTCAGTTTATGGTTCGTAGACGAATTGACATCATGATCGACAACGTAAAGGTTACCGCTAACGCTGAATACCCCGCAGCATACGGCGTACAGGCTGGTACCATTACCCAGAATAACACTCCGGTAAACAGTGTTCGTCTGATCGGCTTGATCGACAACGACGTATTTACCAAGGCTGACGAGATCGGTTTCAGAGTTACCATGACCAAGACCGGCGTAGACCCTGTTACCCAGGATATTTTCTGCGATTACGTTTACAGCAGCATTACTCAGTGGGGAACGGATACAAAGCTCACGCCTTCGGCAATGAAGACGGGCGCGTCCCACATCTATGCGTTGCATATTTATGGCATGAACGCGGACGTAACCATTGACTTTACGCCTATTTACAAGGTCGGCAATGATATTTTCTACGGTGCCGCCGCAAGTACCGTAACCTATACCGCAGCAACCAACACTGTTGCGCTTGCACAGTAAGAGAAGGAGGACGATAACATGAAAAAGTATAACACACCTGAGATCGAAATGATTGTTCTCCAGTCCGCTGATTGTATTACCTTTAACTCCGGTGATTATTCCAACAGTGAGCAGTTGGATACCCTGGACTTCGGCACCTTCTTTGGATCCGGATCCTGATTGGAGCATCAGCGAACGTAACCCACGTTCCCCTTTCAGTAAGGCAAAGCCTTTCTTAAATTTGGACATAACGGACTGTGACCGCCGGAGAGATCCGGCGGTCATGGTTTTTGCTGGAGGTTTTATGCCATTCTTGCCTCAACGGTAAAATTACTTTGATGTGGGTTTTATGCCATTCTTGCCCGTAGTACTTTGTAACATCTAAAATTTTATATCGTCCTCTCACCCGCCTACATACTCCGCTTCGCTGCGTTGCAAGTTTTCTTACGAAAACTTGGTCGGGAGCTCTCCCAAAGGGCGAGCCCTCAAAAGCCTCTCACTTTGGGAGAGGTGGCGCGCTTTAGCGTGATGGAGAGGGCAAAAATAAAGTTTTAGTTGTTACAATGTAGTAGGGGCGTTCTGTGAACGCCCGCAAAAAATGGTCAAGTTACTTCGATGTAGGCTTATGCTATTCTTTGCTGAACGGAAAAATTACTTTGGTGTAGATGTATGCCATTCTTTGTTAAACGACAAAGAATGGCGAAGAAAACGTTTTCAAGGCGTTCCCCCTTGAAAATCCCCCTGCGTCCCCACCGCTTCATGCGCCGGGGAGGCTTTGCTATGGAGCAAGTCTCACCCGAAGGTTCATACGACCACCTTCGGGTGGTTGGTGTGGGGGATTGCGGTTGTCGAAGACATCAAGACCGTTTACCACCGGTAAGTGTCGGCAATGTTCGCTTGCGAACTTGCCATGAAGCGAAACGGTGCTCTTGACAAGCGGGAGAATTTTCGTTATAATATAGGTAACAACAACCGGGAGGAAACAATGAATCCATCCGCTACAATCGAACGGTCCGAAAAACAGGCAGAGCTACTCTGCCCCGCCGGCTCACCCCGTGCCCTCGCCGCCGCCATTGAGGGCGGAGCTGATGCCATTTACGTAGGCGGAACCGCCTTTAACGCTCGGATCAACGCAAAAAATTTTACCCCCGAAGAGCTTCGGGAGGGAATTGCTCTGGCTCACGCCTATGGAGCCAAGGTTTATATTGCCGCCAACACCCTGATCCACGACAAGGAGCTGGAGGCTATGCTCCGCGCGGCGGAGGATGCCTACCTGGCAGGTGCCGACGCGCTGATCGTGGCGGATTTAGGCGCCGCAAGGCTCATTCGGGATCGTGTTCCGATTCCTCTTCATGCCAGCACGCAACTATCGGGGCATAACGTAGATGCCGCAAGGCTTCTCGCCGAGGCGGGCTTTAGCCGCATGGTCTGCGCCAGAGAAATGAGCCGCGATGACCTAAGGTATTTTACTGCCCATTCTCCTATCGAGGCGGAGGTGTTCGTCCACGGCGCGCTTTGCGTGTGCCATTCCGGTCAGTGCCTCTTCTCTTCTCTGGTGGGAGGGAGAAGCGGAAACCGAGGCGAATGTGCTCAGCCCTGCCGTCTTCCCTTCTCTGCCAAAAAAGGAGTTAGTTACCCCTTATCTCTAAAAGATCTGAGCCTTGCCCGGCACGTTCCGGAGCTGATGGATATGGGAGTTGCCTCCTTTAAGATCGAAGGACGAATGAAGTCTCCTGAATACGTGCGTGACGTGGCGCGGATCTTCCGCCGTCTCATTGACGAGCGGCGAGGTGCCGATGACCGAGACATGGCGGAGCTTGCCGCCGTATTCTCCCGGGGCGGCTTCACCGACGGCTACTACCAAGGACGGATCTCCTCCTCCATGCTGGGAAGGAGAACCGACGAGGACAAGCAGAGTACCCGTACCTTAGAGTCCTTTGACAAAATCACGAAAAAGATCCCCCTGCACCTGGCAGTATCTCTGGAGGCAGACCGCCCCGCGTGCTTTTCGGTGTGGGACGATCATGGCAGTTTGGTGAAACAAATCGCTGACCCGCCTCAACCGGCAAAAACCGCTCCCCTGACTGAGGAAGCGGTTGTCAAAAGCTTTACCAAGCTGGGAAACACCCCCTATGTGGCGGCGGACATCCAAGTAACATTGGATCGGGACGTTATGCTTCCCGTGTCTGCCATGAACGCGTTGCGCCGTGCCGGAATTGAGGCGTTTCAAGCCGCCACGGCATACTCCCGCAGTCGAGAGGACTTCCCTCCTATTGAGCGTTGCCGTCCACGGAAACCGGGAACTCCTGATGCTACTGCCGTATTCTACCGCCCAACAGAAATTCCAAAAGAGGCGAGAGAATTTTTTGACGTTCTTTATGTTCCACTGGCATCCTATGACGGAAGCACGAACGGTGTCTTGTTGCCCCCCGTCATCTTTGACAGCGAACGCCCACAGGCGGAGGAGTTGCTCCGTCGGGCAGTGTCTCTGGGTGCTAAGCATGCTCTGATCGGCAATTTGGGTCATTTATCCATGGTGATTCGAGGGGGATTGATTCCTCACGGTGATTTTCGATTGAATGTGACCAACCGGGAAAGTGCGTGCCGCTTGGAGCGGCTGGGGCTGGGGGACGTGATCCTTTCCCCGGAGCTAAGCTTACCCCAATTGCGAGATATCGGCGGGGACACCCGAGTCACCGTGTACGGACGGATCCCCCTGATGGTCACGGAAAAATGCGTGGGGAAAGAGCTGGGAGACTGTGGACCGTGTACCGGAGGTAAGTTGAAACTAACCGACAGGCGAGGTGTTTCCTTCCCTGTTTTGCGAGAGTGGCAGCATCGAAGCCTGATTGCCAACTCGGTTCCCCTGTATATGGCAGATCGGCAAAAGGAACTGAGAAAATGCGGCTTGCTTCGTCAACACTTTATTTTCACCACAGAAACCCGGGGTGAGATCTCCCATATTCTGTCTTCTTACCGTGAAAATATGCCTCCTTCGGGTGATATTCGGCGGATTCGGTAGTTTCAGAGGACACAATTGGATGCTTGGCGAAAAGATGCTCATAAATACAATGAAATATCATTGTTTTTGCAATTTTCTTGTAATTTAATTTGTGCTATAATATAGATGTAAAAATTCGAATTCATGCAAATGTAATACAGAAAGGACCTATTATGGAATTGTTGGATCGTATTAAGCAAGTTAAGATCGTCCCGGTAGTGGTTCTCAAGGAGCTCTCCGAGACCGAACCCACTTTGAAGGCACTTTGTGACGGAGGACTTCCCGTTGCTGAGATCACCTTCCGTACAGCCTGCGCGGCTGATGCCATTCGTCTCGGCTGTGAGAAGTTTCCCGAGATGCTCATCGGCGCGGGAACCGTAATCAACGGAGAACAGTGCAATCGTGCCATTGATTGCGGCGCGAAGTTTATCGTAGGTCCCGGATTTTCCGCGGAAGTGGCTGAGGTTTGTCGTGACCGAGGTGTTCTCTACTTGCCCGGCTGCGTTACCCCCACTGAGATCATTACCGCCATTTCCTACGGCGTAGAGATCGTCAAGTTCTTCCCCTGCTCCAATTTTGGCGGACTTGGTACCATCAAGGCACTCAGTGCCGCTTTCCCCTCGGTTCGTTTTCTGCCCACGGGAGGAATCTCCGAGGACAACGTGCTGGAATACTTGGCATTCGATAAGATTGTCGCTTGCGGCGGAAGCTGGATGATGAAGGGTACACCCGATGAGATCCGTGAAAAAACCGCTCGTGCCATGGCAAAGGTTGCCGACTAATATCAAAAGAAAGAGAGAAAAACAAATGAAAACAGTATGTTTTGGTGAATTGATGCTCCGTCTGGCTCCCGAGGGATATACTCGGTTTGTTCAGGCTAACTCCTTCGGCGCTACCTACGGCGGCGGCGAGGCAAACGTGTCGGTTTCTCTTGCCAATTTCGGCACCGACGCAAAATTTGTAACCAAGCTTCCCAAGAACGAGATCGGACAGGCAGCTGTCAACTCCCTGCGGATGTTTGGCGTAGACACCTCCGATATCGTCAGAGGCGGACCCAGAGTCGGTATTTACTTCCTGGAAAAGGGAGCTTCTCAGCGCCCCTCCAAGGTTGTATATGACCGTGCCGGCTCCTCTATTGCTACCGCAACTGCCGCTGACTTCGACTGGGAGAAGATCCTGGAGGGCGCTACCTGGTTCCACTTCACCGGTATTACTCCCGCTCTGGGTGACAATGTTGCCGAGATCACCCTGGAAGCCGTAAAGACCGCGAAGAAGCTGGGTCTGACCGTTTCCTGCGACCTGAATTACCGCAAGAATCTGTGGTCCAAGGAAAAGGCAGGCGAGACCATGGCAAAGCTCATGCCCTATGTGGACGTTTGTATCGCCAACGAGGAGGACGCGGGTGACGTATTCAACATTCATGCTGACGCTACCGATATTACCGGCGGCAAGCTCTCTCATGAGGGTTACATCAGCGTAGCGAGAAAGCTCACCGAGTGCTTCGGCTTCTCTAAGGTTGCTATTACTCTTCGCGAGAGCATCACCGCTTCCGATAACAATTGGGCGGCAATGCTGTATAGCGAGGGAGAGGCGATCTTCTCCAAGAAGTATCCCGTACATATCGTGGACCGTGTCGGCGGCGGAGACAGCTTTGGTGCCGGCTTGATTTACGGTATCCAATCCGGTATGTCTACCCGTGAGACGCTGGAATTTGCTGTTGCGGCAAGCTGCCTGAAGCACACGATTGAGGGTGACTACAACCAGGTCAGCGTGGACGAGGTCCAGAAGCTGGCAGGCGGCGACGGAAGCGGACGCGTGCAGAGATAAGCCTTTCTTCCGATCAAAATATGATGACCCATAGGTTCTCCCAAAGCCTATGGGTCTTTTTTGAACAAAAAATGAAAATGGGAAAATACTTGCCAAAATGAAAAAAACATGATACAATACAAACAGATCGGGAATGAAGGTGTAGCGAGTCGGTCAAACTAAGGTAGGATGTTTCATCCAAAACGAATACCGAAAGGACGAATTTCATGAAAGCTTTATCCGACTGCAAGCTCTGCCGCGCCCTGACCGAAAAGGGAAAGAAGCTGGCTCAATTACAGCTTCGGGGAAAGTACCAAATGGAGCTTGGACTGTATGGCGACGAAAATACCCAGTCTCCCTCCTGCTCCCATACCTGTGACGGTTCCTTGGCGCATCCCTTGTGGGAGATTGTCGCTGTACTGGGAGCTGTCGCCCTCGCTATGGCATTGCTTCACGCCGTCTGCGGACTTTTTTCCCGATTATCACACTAAACCTCGAGGTATGTTATGCGCCTGACAATTCTTTACCGTGACTCTCAGCTTTTGGTGTGCGAAAAGCCTTCCGGCACTCTGTCGGAAGGCGATTCGCCTAAGTCGTTACCCCGTATTCTCGGGGAACAGCTTGGTGCGGAGGGAGAGCCGACGGATATATTTCCCGTCCACCGCTTAGACAAGGAGACCACAGGACTCATGGTTTTCGCCCGTACAACCTCAGCGGCGGGGGCACTGTCCCGTTCCATTACCCAGGGAAATTTTCATAAGGAATACCTTGCCCTGGTGTGCGGAAGACCCACGGAAGCATCGGGATGTTTGACGGATCTTTTGTTTTATGATCGAGCCAGGGGGAAATCCTTCGTGGTAGACCGAACTCGAAAAGGGGTCAAGGAAGCCATCCTTTCCTATACACTGATGGGAAATGACGAACGCCACTCGCTTTTGCGGATTACGTTACATACAGGCAGAACGCACCAGATCCGAGCCCAGTTTGCGTCACGGGGCATGCCCTTGGCGGGGGATCGCCGATACGGTGCTCCCCCAGAGGGAATGGATCTGATGCTCCACGCGGCGACACTGTCATTTCCTCATCCCGTAACGAAAAAAAACGTGTGCTTTACCTCTGTCCCCCCATGGGAAAATTTGATTTTGAAAAAACTTGAAATTTTTTGAAATTCATGTTGACAATGCCCTTCTTTTTTGGTACAATATACGGGACGGGGCATTAGCGCAGTTGGGAGCGCACAACACTGGCAGTGTTGGGGTCAGGGGTTCGAATCCCCTATGCTCCACCAAAAATTCTCGGGAGCGTAGCGACCGAGAATTTTTACTTATTACCTCTTCACTTTTCACCGGGAACGCTCCCGAGAATTTTGAAGTAAGAAGTAACAGTGAAAAGTTAAAAAGTGAAAGTTACATCGGTTCGGATTTAAGTCCGGGTGCTTCACCAAAAAAGCCATAGATGAAATCATCTATGGCTTTTTTTATGGACTATACGGGGCAAGAGAAGCCGCTGCGCAAGATTCTAACCAACCCTGCCAACCTTGACAAATCGGGAATTTGGGAGTATAATAGATATACCGAGAACAAAGGGAGGGAAAGAGGATGAACCAAGAATCATATACCTGTTGCTTTACGGGTCACCGGCGGATTCCCTACCCGCACCGTGCCCTCCTTCCCAAGCTGATCGACGGAATGTTGGATACCCTCATTTCCCGGCAAGTAACAATCTTTCGCACCGGAGGTGCCATGGGATTTGATACCATGGTGGCGCTGAAGATCCTGGAAAAGCGGGAACAGTATCCCCACATTCGCCTGGAGCTGATTCTTCCCTGCCGAGACCAAGCCAGCCGTTGGGATGCCTACAATCAAAAGGCATATGCCTACGTTCTTGCCCGCGCCGATTCGGTGATCTGCCTTCATGACCGCTACACCTCCGGATGTATGTTGGAGCGAAATCGCCGTATGGTACAAGGCAGTCAATTTTGCATTGGCTACTGCAATACCCCCGGAGGAGGAAGTGCCTATACCTTGGAATACGCCAAGAGCCACGGACTTCGGGTCATCAACATTGCCGCCATGCTGCCGCCGTTGCCCGATGGAAAATGACTCAACGGTCCGAGAACGGATTCATATACGAAAAAGCCACGCAGTCCAATAGGAAGGCGTGGCTTTTTTCTTGGAAGAGCTTCCCGGAGCTCCTGCCTTTGTAAGAGTCGGTAAATTTTTAGTTTTTGTTCTGATTGTCGTTTTTGTTCTGACCGTTCTGATCGTTCTTGTTTTGAGCGTTTTGGTTATTCTTATTCTGATTGTTCTTTCCCTGATTGTTTTTGGTTTCGTCGTTGTTCAGAAAATCCTTGGTATTGTTGTTTCTATCCATGATTTCACCTCCTTATGGATGATAGGTATAGTTTGTCATGATTTTGCCGCCAATATACGCGAGCCAGCGGAAGTTTTCAGCAAAAACAAAGGACGGAGAAGCAAATTTCTCCGTCCTTTACCGATTCATGGAATATTGTGTTTCCCAATTTGAAATTTTAACAATTATTTGTCCGACAAATACCGTAAGGCATTCTGAATATGCAGATCCCACCATTTCCAGCTGTGATCCCCTTCCGATTCCTCATATTGATGGGGAACGGAAAGCTCCTTCATCAGCTCGTGAAAGGCTCGATTATCCTTCAACAGAGAATCACTCTCGCCGCACCACATATACAGCCTCGGAAAGGGCGTGCCCGCTTCATGGTTTTTCCGTGACAGATTGTATACGTCGTGTTGGCTTCCTCTCAGCTCCTCACCGCTTTGCAGAGAAAAACCGAAGATCCCCTGCCATTCACACAGCTTGACACGTTGGCAAAAATCAGCAATGTCCAAGGCTCCCGACAAAGACACGCAGCCGCCAAAGCGATCCGGATAGGTAAGGGCAGTCTTGATGGCACCGTAGCCGCCCATGGAAAGTCCGCCGATCCAGGTATCCTCCCTACGCTCCGACATTCCCCTGAAAAAGCCGCGGCAAGCATGAGGAAGCTCCTCACCCACAAAGGTCAGATAGGCGGCACCGTCTGCCGTATCCGTATACCAGCTTCGTCCCCCGTTCGGCATTACCACCGCCACACCGTACTCGGCGGCATACCGTTCAATAGAGGTTCTCCGCATCCAGGTCGTTTGATCGTCGGACAGACCGTGTAGCAAATATAAGGTCTTATAGTTAGATCCTCCGTCCGCCTTCATACCGATCATCGTTTTTGCCGATTCAGGCAGAACTACGTTGACGGTAACGGCGGATTTCAGTGCGTCAGAATGGTAATGCATTTCAAAAAAAGCCATTGAAAGTTCCTCCCTTGTTCCCCGGTCATTCGGCTTCGAGAATACACTGGCACTATTGTATCACGGCGCGAAAGGTTTGTCAACCCCGCGCGCCGTACTTTTTTTTTCTACCGTTGAAAAAAGAAACATAGGACCAAGCCCCCCTACGGGGGACTCGGTCCTATGAAGTTCATTCTTCCGGGTAAAACGAGTGTTACTCTTCTTCGTTTTCCTTAGAGCACTTTTCGATTTTTTCATCGACTCTGTCAAGAGTCTTCTTAGCGAAGTCCCTTCCGCCCAGACCAAAGGCAAGAGCGAAGGAAACAGCGATGGCGGCAATGGTAACCACAAAGGCTGTGTTGACGATGGTGGAAGCGATCTCCAGCTGGCTGAGGATCATGAAGCCGGCAAGAGTAAAGATAGCAACCTTAATGATCTTCGCAAGGTTAGATGCCTTCGGATTTGCCTTCACGATCACTCCCTCCAGCATGTTGGCACCGATGAACGCTACGAAGAGGATCACGGCGGACTTAATTACAAGAGGCAGATACGAGATCACAGCCGTTACGATCATGGTCAAGATGGAGAGGTTGAGAACCTCAATTGCCTGAGCGGCAATGAAGATCACGATCATCGTTCTTACGATGTTGATAACCACTTTGGTTGCGGATACCTTGATCTGAGGAAGCAGCTTCTTTACCACGTTGTCGAAATTGGTCGCGATCAAAACGTTGTAAAGCAGACTGCAAGCAATGCTGGCAACCAGCATACCGCAAGAAACCACAACGACTGCCAGCAAGATGGAGGGAATCGCGCCGAAGATCGAGGATACAATGGTCATGGCAGGGCCGGAGATCGCTTCGATTTCGAGCAGGATCAGTGCCTGAACTAAGGTGATCAGAATGATCATAGCCATCAGAACCTTAGTCAAAAGATCGGAAAGCAGAACCACTCTGTTTCCATCCTCGTCGGTTCTCTTCACCAGGTTGTCCAGCTTGGTCTTCTTCAGAAGAACCGAAACGATCTGACCCAGGATCTGAGCGATCAGGATCCCTACGTAGAGAAGGATCACCGCGCCGATGATTTTGGGCAGATACTCAATGAAGGTAGATACAAAGCCGTTGATGGGACCGGACACGCTGGATACGCCGATAGCGTCCAATGCGGGAGGAAGGAACATCAGGAAAACCACCAGATAAACCAGCTTTCCTACAAAGGAAAGGGAGGTTCCAATCTGCCCCTCGTTTACGCCCCACTTGTCCAGCTTCTTATCCAGCTTTGCCAGCTTCAGAAGCTTCTTTACCAGCCAGCTGGAAAGTCCTGCTGCCAGGAAAGCAAGAACTAAGTAGACAATAAACTGCACAAGCGCGATTGCCCAGATGTCTTGAATTACGCCAAGAATTTTGTCAAACATGTTTTTCTCCTTTTTTTACATTTTTTATTTGGACAGCTATATTTTATCAGAACACCCCGTCCCTTGCAATCCTTTGCGGTATTTATTTTCAAAAAGTTAAAAGAAAATCAATTTTTTCGAAAAAATCAATGAATCTCCATCAATAAACCGCAAGCACGCGCTTCTGATCCATTGCCATCCGTTATGCCATAGTCTCAAGCATGTTCAGAGTTACTTCGTAATCGGTTCGGCTTCCTTCTAGATAACGTACAAGTTCCTCTGCCATATATTCTCCCATACGCGCTACTTCATTTCCCAGGCTTCCCGCGATGTGAGGAGTTAAGAAGCAGTTGGGCAGGGTATAAAAGGGATGGGACAGGTCGGCGGGCTCAGGATCGGTCACGTCCAGCACTGCCGTCAGGTCGGGGCGCTCCCGAAGAATTCGAACCAGCTCCGCCTCCACGACCTGCGCTCCCCTTCCCGTATTGAGAAAGGTGGCATAGGGCACCATGGAGGAAAAGTGCTCGTATCGCAACATACGCTTGGTCGCATCCAGATTTGGCAGATGGTTGGATACCACCCCGCAGGTGGAAAACAGCTCCTCCAGGGAGCAGAGCGTCACGCCGAGGGTCTTTGTTCGCTCTGGGGACAGATAGGGATCGTACACTGCCACCTCCAGATGGTAAGCTTTCAGCATCTGAGCGACCAAAGACCCAATCATCCCGCACCCCACAAGTCCAATTCTCACTCCGTAATTGCCGGGATAGCGCGCCGTCAGGGCGCGGGCATCCGATACCATTCGCTCTGCCATCAGCCTGGTATGAGCATAAAAGCCCTTGTTCGCCAGCAGAATCTGAGACACGGTGTATTCGGCTACGGGAACGGCGTTTGCCGCCCAGGCGCTGAATATCCGCACTCCACACGCCAAAAAGGGTCTCGCGAATTTTTGTACCGAGCCCGCGGCGTAAAATATCGCCTTTAAGGAAGGGAAATATGTACGGATCTCTTCCTCGGAAAAGGAGGGCATGCCCCAGGTGGAGAAAATGATCTCAGTATGTGAACAGGCAGAGGGCTCCCTCAAAATATCCGCCTTTGTATAACCATGCTTCTCCACGTCTAGCAACCTTTGAAGTGTTTGAACTGTCTCCGGGGCGTAAACCTGGAAAATTTTCTCTTTCTTTTCGGACAAAAATATGGCTTTCATTCCGTGTCTCCTATCATAATCTTCAGTGCCTCCGCCTCCCGAGGCAGCGATTCGAGCTGACCGTCAGGCATAAATTCCAAAAGAAGAGTACGAGGCGTGGAAAATAGGCTCAAATATTCACGCCACTCTTCCATTCCCTCCCACAGAGAAAGTTTCTGATCCCCCTTCCAGTGGAATACGTGAATGTGCTCGGTAAAGGGAGATACCGTCCGAGCCACCTCTGCGTTTTGCTCCCGTGTCAGCCATTGAAAGGGCTGCCAGTACATGCGGAAGCTTGGAGAGGCTATGGCTCGCATGAGTGCCTCGCTATCTTCCTTTCGCTCCGTAAAGGTTTTTTTGTGACATTCCATACACAGCATCACCCCGTTTTTCTCCGCTATGACCGCGGCTTTCCGGCACTGCTCAAACAAAGCTTCCTTCTCACCCGGTGTCATATCGGCTCCGCTCTTGGCTCCGCACCAAAGGCGCAATACCTCCGTCCCCAAAATGTTGGCAGCGGCAATATAGTGCTCCAGTTCCGAAAGAGGAGTTTCTCCCAGACGAAAATAGGTTCCGTAGGAGGAACAGGTCACTCCCAGCTCCTTTTGCATCTGAGCGATCTCGCAAAGCCGTTCCCGGTCTCCGCAAGGCGCGTGTACGTCACTGCCCCATTCCACGTGAGAAAGTCCCGCCTGCCTCATGGCACTCAGAATCTCCTCGGGTGAGGAGGAGCGGAAGGATACCGATACCAATCCCAGATCATATTTGTGTCTCATTTTATTTCACCCCGTTACCAAAAAGGGTAGAATCTACCTGGGACAATAGCTTTCGATCCGTGTATGCCTCCAGCATGCTCTCAAACAATCCCTCTACGTAAATACCGTCCAATGTTGGGTTTTCCTGGATCATCTCGGCAGGTACCGTTACAATAGGAAGCTCCTTCCAGATCTGCTGGATCACTTCGGTGTGAGGGGTGGCGGTACGAACCGTACAAATAGGGGCTTCCCCGTTTCTGATGGCGGCGATGCAAGCTCGGAGCTTTTCAAAAGAGTCGGCAAAAGGATCTCCGTAGATCTTCTCACTTCCATCGGCAAAGCTCGCGCGGATCAGGGAACCATTGTCTTCGGAAAAGGTAACCGTCGCCCTTTCAAACACATATTCAAACTCCGGATTGAGAGCCTTCCTTGCCGCGTGAGAGGCAAGAAAATAAAGCTCAGCTCCCTGCTCTGTCCGAAGCTTCAGGGAGCAGGTATCAAAGTTCTCTATGGCATTCGCCCGAAAACAATCACCGGAAAGCTCGGTGACTCGGGCGCTTCGATTCATCCGATCTCCCAAAAGAAACAGCATATTGTGCAGATAGTGGGCACAGGCGTTGGACACTACCGAATCCAAGAGCGGAGCCCCGTTCCAAAACATCTTGCCGCCCCATCCGCCGCCTCGGGCGTAATAAGCCCGATTGCGGGGCCAGCTGATGATGGTTTTCAGGAAGACGGCGTTTCCCAGTCTTTCCGCTAAAATATCCTTTTTTAATTCTCTGATCGCTTCGGAAAAGGACCATTGATATCCGATGGCGATCCATTTTCCGTATTCCTCCTCTGCCTGTGCCATGGCATTTGCTTCCGTGACAGTAGGAGCCACAGGCTTTTCGCATAACACGTAAGAGCCATTGCGCAGAGCGCAAATGCTCTGCTCCCGATGCAGGAAGGGGGGCGTGCAGATCACCGCCAAATCCGCGCCGTGCTCTGCGTAGAACCCGTCCATGGTCTCATAGACGGGAATTCCCGCCGCTTCAATCTCGTTTTTTGTGGCGCAGGAAGAGAAATAGGGATCCACGATTCCCTCTAAAACGACCTGAGGATCCTGAGGTATCAGCAACCGCTTGACGTACCCGGAGCCGTAGCCTCCCGCACCAACCAATACAATTTTCATATTAACCCTCGATTCTAATTTCTTGTTTCGTATCTGCCGCTTCTCGGGTCAACAAGGCGACCCGTGTCAAATAAAAAATTTCCTCGGGAGAGATCGGATCCTTTCCGTCGAGAAACTCCGTGAGAAGCTCAGGGGCATCGACAGGCTCCAAAATCTGTCTTGTTTGTCCGTTCATCCAATCAATTCGGCACTCACGGATCTCCAATACACCCTCAGTTCCCACACAGCGGATCCGATCATCCCCATGGGTGGGCGCGGAGTCGGGGCGGTAGTAGTCCAGATTCATGGATGCCATTACGTCTCCCTCCAATTCGAACTGGCAAAGGGCAGCCATTTCCGGATTTTTACCAACGCTTCTGGCGCGGACCGTCAAAAATCGTTTGCCGGAAAAATGGTAGATCCAATCGATGGCGTGGATCCCTACCCAGGGAATGGTTCCCCCGTACAAGGAACGCTCCCCGTACCACTGAGGACGGATGCCATACCGATAGCTTTTTTGCGCCGTAATCATACGTAGCTCACCAATGGCGCCCTCGGCAACCATGCGCGCACCCTCGTAGAAGGCAGGCGTATACCGCAGGTAATGCATGGCGCAAAAGCGGATGCCGTTCTCCCGAACCGCTCGTTCTACCTGCTCCAGCTGGGAAAGTGTCGTTGCTACGGGCTTTTCGGAGAAAACCGAAGCTCTACGCTGCGCGCATGCCAAAATGACCTCTCCGGTCAGTCCAAACACAGGAGAAACCACCGCAAGATCGGGTTTTACCTCATCCAGCATCACGCGATAATCCTCATAAAAAGGAATCGTAGGATCAAAGTCCGCCACACGGCCCTCCTGAATGCTTCCCGGCGCGATTCCGCAAAGGATCACGTTCTCTCTTTTGCGGAGAACTCTCATTGCTTGTCTTACGTGTCCGCAAACACCAATCAAACATACCTTCATTGTTCCAAATTCTCCTTTTTTCGTCTTGCTAAAAGGGTTTCAAACCAAAGCTCGGGTTCGGGCATGTCCGAAAGCGGACACAGCCTGGATTCCTCACCTTTGGTTACGGTACGGGTCGTTCTTACCGCCTCCTCTGTCCCGTAAGGCTGACGGTCAACGAGAGCCGCCCCATGGGTTCCCAATCGCTCCGCCGAGCAGAGCATGGCGGAAAGCACGGACCGTTGAGTCAGCACCATATCATAGAGCTTGAATAGGTCCGAAAGCTCAGAGCTGTCAGCGATGACGGCTTTGTCAAAAAAGCTCTCACAAAGCTCGCGCACACGGGAAAACAACGCCCTCATCCCTTCGGTGGAGCGATCAAAATCCGCCACACGGCTCATCTCTGCTTGCAGCGTTTTCCAAAGGTGCGTCAGATTGGATTTTCCGTATTGGATTTCAGGAAGGGTATAGGCGGGAACACCTGCCGTTTCCCTTTTCTTCCCCGCAATATGCTCCGCCGCCCGCAGACTTCCCACCTGGGTGGAATTCAGCGCGCTGCCCCCCGGGCGATACACGCCGAAGGTACCTGCCGCCTCACCGGCAACGTATAAGCCCTTGACTTCGGTTTGCCAGTTGGCATCCACAGTCACGCCCCCATTACAATGCTGGGCGCAGACGGCGATCTCCAAATATTCGGAATAGAGATCGATTCCATGGGACGCGTATAGGTCAATGGCTCCTTTGTTCATTTTCGCAAGACGCTCAATGGGAGTTCCGAACAGTGCCCCGGAACGGCTCAGGTAGTCGTAGGCTTCTTCGGGTAAAGCCGAGAAGTCCTTTTCCAAGCCCCTGGGATTGCGCGAGAAGTCCAGATAGACGCGCTTTCCTTGCTTGATCTCCTTGGCGACCAACAGATCGATCTGGGAGGATGCCTCGGCTTTTCTTGTGTCAAAGGGCCACTGATAACCCTTGAGAAAGATCCGTCCCAGCGAGGAAGTTCCCAGTGTTTCGTGCAAGAATTCTCTTTCGTTTCCCTCTGCGTCCACCGAGATATATCGGGGTAAAACCTGCTGATAAGTTCCTGATAGATTCCAGCGGAACTTGGTGCTGGCAATCCCGTATTGCCACTCTTCCATATTGGAGAGGGATGCCCCAGCCAGAATGGCAAGCCCCGTTCCGCCATGCTGACTTTTCGGATAGACCGTGTTTTTGTAGATCCCGGCGGGACCGCCCGTACAGAGGATCACGTTTTGGCAGGCGATCACCGAGAGCTTTCCCGTGACCGTATCGGCGCAAGCAATACCGGTGACTCCATCCTCGTCCGTCAGGATCTCTATTACCCGTTGGAAATCAAGGATTTCGATTCCCTTTTGTAAAACCGAGCGCTCCAGTGCCTCGGTCATATATTTGGAGGTAAGAGGTCCGCAGGAGGTGGCTCTCGTTCTAGGATCGTGATCGGTCTTGTAGCCCGCGTATTCCCCAAATTCGTTGGTGGGAAAGGGTACCCCAAGCTCTACCAGACGCATGAAACAACGGGTAGAATAGGCAGCTTCGCAAAGGGCGTGCTCCCCCATGACACCGCCCCCTGAATAGAGGGTCCCCGCCATTTCCCGAACGCTGTCCCCCTCCGAGCCGCAAAGGGAAAGCTTGTAATAGGTCTGCTTGTCACTTCCCGTGTTGCGGGAAGTTCCCATATATCTTCCCTCAGTGACAATGGCAATGTCTCGAATACCAAAGCCGTACAGCCTGTCCGCCGCGTTGAAGCCGGCGCACCCTGTGCCGATGATTAGGGTATGGTATCTGTTTTTCATAGCCTTCTGATGTGCATACCTCCGTCCAGAATTAAGGACTCTCCCGTGGTGTACCCAAAGGTTCCGTCACACAGAGCCACTACCGCCTTGGCAACGTCATTGGGTGTTCCCCAACGACCCAGAGGCACCAAGCCTCCCTCGATCAGCCGGTCATATTTTTCCTTTACGGCAGCGGTCATCCCTGTGGCGATGATGCCGGGGCAGATCTCGTTGACAGTAATCCCCTCTGACGCAAGCCTGTCAGCAAACAGCTTAGTAATCATGGAAACACCCGCCTTGGAAATGCAGTACTCTCCCCGGCTGGTGGAGCTGGTGTAGGCTGAACAGGAGGAAATATTGACAATGGCTCCGCCTCTTCCCTGCTTTACCATTTCATTTGCCACCGCTTGGGTCAAAAACAGAGTTCCCTTCGTGTTAATTCCCATTACAAGGTCGTAGCTTTCCTCGGTCATTTCGAGAATATCCCGCCGGACCTTGGGCGCAACGCCCGCCACGTTGACCAGGGCGGTGATATGTCCCTTGGCAACAGCAGTGTTCAGAAGGTGTTCCCGATCCGCGCGGCAGGAAACGTCCCCTGATAGATAGGTTATATTCAAGCCTTGAAGCGCCGATAGATCCGGGCTCTCACTCCGCCCCATGCCAACTACCGTATATCCCTTTTGCGCAAGCATCAGAGCGCTTGCCTTTCCGATTCCGCCGGCAACGCCGGTAACGATTGCGATCTGTTCCATCCTTCTCTCCTTATCCATGAATCTCATTATACAGAGCGGTGTAAAGTTCCCTGTCGTAAATGACACACCCGGGCGTTTGCTTTGCGCGCATTAGCTCGGTACATTTCCCACAGGTCAAGCAAAGCTTGCCCGGCTTCATTCCCTCGCCCTTTACAATGTCTCTCGCCAGATCGGGATAGGAGAAGGTCTGCCTGCCAAAGCCTGCCAAGGAGAATTTTCCTTCCTCGATTCCTCCCGCGGCAACGTTTGCCCCAAGAGTCCCCATAAAGCTCAGACCCGAGCAAACGACTTGAGTGCCGGGTGCCGCCTTGGTTACTGCTTCAGCACCCGCCAGCATCCGCTCAATACTCCGATAGGGTGCTTCCTCTTTGGCAAAGGAGGTGGGACGGTTTACCTCGTGATTGGTATAAGGACATCCCATGGTCACGTTCAGAAGGGTTACCCCTCGGGCGGCAAGATCGGAGGCGATCCGCGCCGCCTCGGTTAGATCGGGTACTCCCGGGGTGCCGGAATCCCCCATACCATAAGGGTAGGCATACCCGTCGTAAGCGTTAAATCGGCTGGCAAGGATGAAATCAGGGGAGCAAGCCTTCTTTACCGCCTCTACCGCGGAAAAGAAGAGACGGGTGCGGTTTTCATAGGAGCCGCCGTATCTTCCCTCTCTTGTGTAGGCGTTCAATAGCTCGGACAAAAGGTAGCCATGGCACGCCTTGATGTCCACTCCGTCAAAGCCCGCGCGCTGGGCAAGCTTTGCTGAGAGCGCGTATTTCTTCGCCAGACCGTCCAAATAGTCGTCGCTGACAATACAAGAAGCGGGCAGTGGATCGTCTCCCTCAAAGATCGGCTTGTTGTAGGCGATCAGCGGTGCCGGGGTGCCTTGCGGCTTCGACCATCTTCCCGAATGGGTCAGCTGACAGATTACCACCGGCTCGTAGCCGTTTTCCGCTAAGCAGACCGATTTGATATCCCGTACCAGCGCGGCAAAAACATCCGCCGTTTCCTCGCTTAAATACATCTGACGGGGATTGGCGCGTCCCTCGGGAACAATAGCGGTGGCTTCAAACCAGATCAATCCCGCTCCTCCCTTGGCAAATCTCAAATACCGCCGATGGGTCAGCTCGTCGGGAGCACCTGTCGCTGTGCCGTCACATCCCTCCATGGGCTGATAGCAGATTCGGTTTGGTATCGTTTTCTTCCCAAGTGCCAGAGGCATCTTGAGGATCTCCAAATTTTCTCCAAAGGGCAAAGAAGCGGGTAAATCCTCCCGCCGCATGGGTCTTTTCCACGTATTCATATCACTGCTCCTGTTTTGATTATTTTTCACCTACCATTATAGAAGAAAAAAGCCATTCTGAACAGTGTATAACTTGCTGACTTTTTAAAAGAAAGAGCAACTTCTACATAATTTCTCCTTCTTTCGGAAAAAGGATTGACAGAAATCAAAAAAGGTGATATGATGACAGTAATAAAACCATTGGGAGGACCGCTTATGAGTGAATCGCTGATTGCCGACTTTAAATTTTCCGAGGCACCGCTTCATGCAGAGCAAGACCAACATAAACATAACGTGTATCAGATGTTCTATATTGTAGAGGGAAGCATGAGCTGTGAGATCGCGGGGGAACGGATTGCCTGTGCCGCGCCCTGTTTGGTTTTCCTGGGAAACTATGAGCCTCATATTATCCGCTCTACCTCGGAGCGATACGTACGTTACGTCCTCTCTCTGAATCCCTATCAGGCAAACCGTTTGATCCAGCCGAAGGCACTGCAATCGGTATTTTCCTTTCATCCCGTTGGCTTTTCTCATGTTTTGGACGTGTCCCCCATCGCATCTTCTGTCAGAATGCGAATGGAGGAGCTTTACCGAGAATGGAGTCTGCCTCGGGAGAATCAGCTTCCCGAGGGGGAAGCACTCCTCCTGTCCTCCCTGCTCTACCAGATCCGACAGTTCTCTCCCACACATTTTACGATCAAAGCCTTCGGCGCGGCAGATATTATCGTGTCCTCGGTTCGAAAGGAGCTGGAATGTAACTTTTCCCGGCGGCTGGATCTGGACGAGCTTGCCTCCAGGCACCACGTCAGCCGCTATTACCTAACTCATTGCTTTAAGCGAGTCACGGGATATAGCCTAAAGGAATATCTGATGCTGTGTCGAATCTCCTTTGCCTGTGAACGGCTGGGGGACAGTACCCGAACCGTGGGCGACATTGCGGAGGAAACGGGCTTTCACGACATGAGCAATTTCGCAAGGACCTTTAAGAAGATCGTAGGAATGACTCCTTCGGAATTCAGAAAAATTACCCGTCAAGGATAAAAATTGCTCCGGATAACCGCGAATGAGAGGGATAATTTATTTCTTCCTATTGACATTTCCGTTTTTTATTTTATACTAAACTTGACACCGTCATAATAACATGAATACATAGGAGTGCTTATGAACACAAAGAAGTTGATTTCCCTGGTTTTAGCACTCGCTTTGTTGGCTTCCGCCTCCGTGCTGTTTGCCTCGTGCGGCACCGAGAATGAGGAGAAGTCGGGGAACAGCGAGACTGAAAGCAGTGATTCTGAGCAGGAACAGACCGTGACCGAAGAAGTCGGAGAGGCAGACCCTTACGTGGAATGATTACCTACAACATCGCGTATTACGAAGCCACGGCGGAGAATATGACCGTCTACTATAACGGTCATACTCTTGCCGACTATACCATTGAAAGAAGAGCGGAACGCCTGGACTCCTTCGTCGAATACTACGCCCCCGATGTCCTGGCACTTCAGGAGGTCAACAGACTTTGGTGGCCGTATCTGATCTCAAATAAGGATTCCCTCGTTAATGACCACGGCTATCGCTGGGCGGGGAACCTCAGTGCCACCGGAAGAAAGGACGGCATTGGCGCGAAGGATAACGATCTGTATAACCTCCTTTTGTGGAATCCCGAAAAGTATGAGGAAGCTGGACAGCGGCGTGTTCAGACTCACCACGAAGCTTTCCAACAATGCAAACAAGGACAGACTGTGCACCTATGCCATATTGAAAAACCGCACCACGGGTACGGAGATGCTCTTCGCGTCTGCCCATCTTTGTACACGTCCAGACGAAGCGGCGGAGGCACTTAGCCTGTCACAGGCTACCATCCTTGCTCAGAAGCTCGTTGCCCTTGCGGAGGGCAGAATGATCGTCGTAGGCGGTGATTTTAACGCGGATTCCACGACTGCTACCTATGAATACATGACCGCTACCGCAAAATTCTCCGATGCCAGAACCTCCGCAAAGGTAAAGCGCACGCAAAATATGTGCTCTGCCCGGGTATGGGGCAGAGAGAAAAACTGGAACAACGGAAAACGTACGACCATCGACCATATCTTTTATCTTGGAAGCTCAGCGATTGCCCAAGAGTGGAAGGTGCTTACCGATACCTATGACCCCTTCGCAAAGATCAGCACAGATGTCAATATGATCGGCACCAATTTTGACCTATCCGACCACCAAGCTGTCTATGTAAAATTCAGAGAACTACTTGATTAAAGGTCAAATTACAAGAAACATTGTGAAAAAAGAAAAAGCACTTGCGGTAAACTTACCGTAAGTGCTTTTTTGCGCTCCGGCACAAGGAACCGTCCCCATGTCGGACTTTTTCTGTGAAGGCGCGAAAAAAAGATATTTTCGCGCTTTTTCGTTCAGGTTTGAACTGTCGCCATTTTATATTTTAATAAATTGCTTTTCGACCAAAGGGAGAAAAGCTACATCTCACTATTACCTATTACTTCCGGCAAAATCGACAATGGATTTAGTGAAAAGTAAAGAGTGAAAAGTGAAAAAGTAAAATCGACAAGCTTCTGTCGAAACTTGTCGATTTTTGGCGGAGAAGGAGAGATTTGAATTTTATAGGATTTTTTTATTAGGTGTGTTTTAGACAAAAACAGTGGGTTTTACTATGCTTTTTGGCGTTTTTTAGCTGTTTTGTCGTCAGAAAACAAACTTCACATAATGGGCGTAGGGGTAAATTTAGGGGTATAGGATTGATAAATGTATGCGTTTATGGTATAATTAACGTGGATTTATCAAGTCCAAGATGGAGGTATCAATATGTCAATAGGGCGAAAATTCGTACCGGTGAAAATAACAGATAAAAAATGGGCAGATCGTTTTGTACAGGGCGAAGTATTTATGCGAGCCTTGGCAGATTTCGGTGTGTGGAACCGATTGCAAAACATTGAGAACGCCAAAATAAATAACAATTTCCGTGGAGATCTGCGAGAGGCAACCGTGCGCCACGTTGAAGAGAATTTTGAGAGTGAACAATTCTTGCAAGGAATGCCCTCCGAGCTTATCAACGCAATAAAAACTGTAGATTACATTGACTACAGCGATATGCAGTATTTCAAATTGTTCTGCTTGTATAATCTATACTACAACGAAAAAAACGGAACCTTTGAAGGTCCCGACGAGCAGCTTGCATCCTTTGGTGACACAGCTGTTATCATTACAGATATGGACGCCTTTATAAAGCGCTTTCTAATCGCGTTGTTGGTCAAGGAAGATAAAAACAACACACATTTTATCCCTGTAGCTAATATCGTCGAGTATTACGCGCCGGAAACAGCAGATATAAAAACACCCTTATTTCACAAAACAAACTCTTACGTTTGGCAAAACGAGCTGCGAATCGCTATTGGTGAGCTTGATATACACAATAAATTTTCGACGTCTCCCGATCAGCGTTATCCCCTAATCCAAAGTACCGAACCGATTCTTTTGAACATTGGCTCAATTGAGGATATCACTCTGCAGATTCCCGTTCAAGACTTTATCTCCCTCAATCTGCCTGCCGAGCTCCCGAAAAGATGCGTCGAGATAACACCTGAGTCTTTGCTTGGCAAGATAATCGACGAAACACAACAACAATTCAAAAATTATGCTCCCAAGCAAACTAAGCTGATATTTACAATTTAACGAAAGGAAACAACATGGATTACAAATCTTTGGAAAAAATCTTAAACGACGCTGATGTAAAAAAATCATTGCAGGAGTATCGAGCATCTCTCCAGGATCCCGACGAAATTACGAAGCGCACATTGCAAATTATATATTATTCAAACCTTGAAACATACTTAACGGATCCCCAAAAATTTGCCGTTTGCTTCGGTGGATCGCACACAGTGTACAGAAGATTTATGGAATGCATTAGAGCCTCTTCTGACATGTGATATTCCGAGTGAGCTTTGCACAAAGCTCTATGATTTCGGTTGGCTCTTTTACCGCAAGTATGAATGCGCCCAAAATGCATTTGACGGATATTTGGATTTATTAGAAAAGCTCCCGGCAGATCATCAACTGCTTTCCTCCTTTTGCCGATGTGTGTCTATATGCGAATCGTTGAACAATCAAGAAATGAAAACACAGCTCGCCGCAAAAATTGAAGTCGTTGTTCAAAAATATCTTCAGCAAGATGATTCGCCATATTGGGTTCTGTATTGGTGTTTTGAGTATTCTCTTGTTAGCGCGGAAGAGCTTCTTAGGATATGCAACAATGCGGAAAGCAATTCAGCCATGCTTTGCGATCAATATTATCGGCTCAAGATAGATATTCTCAAAAAGACACAGTTAAAGGACAAGGAAAAGCAGATAATTGCAACAAGAAGAGCCTTGATTGATTTATATAAGAAAATGGCAAATGGACGAAATGCCTTTGGAGGCGTCCACTGTCTTAAATTGGCGTTGAAGGAGCTTCGACAAATTCCCAACACCGAGCAAGAACGTCAAGCGCTACACAAAGAGCTCTCGGAACTTCAAGCAGCAACCATGACTCAAATGCATACTCACCGTATTCCATTAGATGCAGACAAAGAAATGGTAGCTCTTCGCAAATGTATGGATACAGATGATATTCAAAAGCTGTTGTATTTGTTGGTATGTATGACCAATCTTTCCGGATACGAAAAGACAAAAAATGAGGTCATAAAAAATAATCGAGAACATATTTTTTCTTCGCTGTTTCCAAGTGTATTCCTTGATGAAAGAGGAAAAACCATAGCTCGTTTGCCAACCCTTGATCACGCAGATCCCGAGAAGGATAAAAAAGCGCTTGAAGCTCATATGTGTTTTCATTTGAAAGAACATTATACCTTTACTGCAACAATTTTTATTAGTCCTGTGGTTAGGAAAATAAAATCACTATCCGTAGATTGTTTTGATATCTGTCAGGAAATTGTAAGCGATTGCTTTTTCGTCCCAGAGGATCGTAAAGAGTCATTTTCAAAAGGACTTGCCGCAGGCTTGGATGGCGACTATATTACGGCATTGAGCGTTCTTTTGCCTCAGTTAGAAAATGCCATCAGATGCCTCGCTGAAGATCTTGGGGGAGTTATATATGGTATGGAGGGAGACGGAACAGAGCGAGTTCGAACAATGGATGATATAATCAGTCTTAAAGAAGTTACTGATAGCATCCACGAAGATATATTGATCAATATTCAAGCCTTATTTTTGTCGCGCTATGGAGCTAATTTAAGAAACTGTATTGCACATGGTACGGTAAGCGACTCGAGCTTCCAATCCGCTTTGTGTATGTATGCCTGGGCGTTCATATTCCGACTTTGTTATATGTGGCAACCCTATGACGATAATCGGCTAACCTTTGAAGCGACCGAGAGAAAAAGGATCAATGGTTTCTTTAATGACACCGAAGATGATTGATCTGAAACAAGCACAATAATCGATGCAAATTGATATTTGCTGAATACCAAAAATTTGGAGGGACTATGAAAAACCAATCTATCACAATCAACACCTCTCAGATCTCCACATACCGTGGACGAGCTATCGGTAGAGCGTTCTATAACGCCTATATGAAATTCATTGAGGATCCCAAAAACGAAAAGATGATCGAGCAACGTGCGGAGGAAATACGCGAGAGGGAAAAAACTGAACAAGGTTCACATAAAAATGCTTGAATACACATCGAAACACATCGGCGAACAGCTGATGTGTTTCTTTTCGTAAGAAAAGATTTATTACAGTTTAGGTTATGGTTTAGGTACGGTATGGTTATATATGTGACGGTCATGCTTTTGTCATGATGACAGTCATAACTTTGTCATGTTGACATAAAGTGCTCTATCTCTGATTTCTGATATCTATTCTCTTAATCTCTGTTATCTATCTCTTGTGTAACAATGTTCGCACTTTGTTCGACGTGTGCTTCTCCATCGGGGGAGCACATTTTCTGTATCTCCTGTATATCCTCTGATCATCTATACTCTAATCTCTTAATCTCTATTATCTATACTCTTTATCTCTATTATCTGTAGGGACATTTTGGTGGACAAAAAGGGGACAATGGCATGTATTCACGTAAACCGTCACGATAATATAACGGTTTAGCATCTAAATAAAGCCTGTTTTTTCTTAAAATTTACTATAACTTTGGGTATTTTTCAATTAAAGTTACTAAATTTTTTCACTACTAACTGAACGAAAATTGGGGTCGACGAGCCCGCGAGGCTTTTATATCGTTTCACAGTACCTTAAAGGACTGAGCATCTTCCTCTTTTAGTTTTATGGCGTAAGCTTTGACCATTTCCATCTTTTGAGGTGATTTGATTAGTTTAAGCAACAATTCTTTAAATTCCCGTTCCAGTGACTTCTGCGTGGTAGTTTTGTTTTTGCCCATTTTATTATCCCCCTTTATACATTGATCGGTTGCGGTTGAGTCTTGCAAGGTGTTTGGTCGATCTCGTTTTGATTTTGCGAAACCATGGTGCGCATCAGTGCCAACAGCTCGTCTTGGACACCGATAGACAGATGTTCAAACGCTCGGGCCGCGAGCAACGTCTTTGAGTTTACTACAGCAGGTTTGGATTGTTTTTTCATATTCATCACTCCTTGTTTTTTCGGAATTATTTATTCCGTTGTGTATATTATACACTAATATTTCGTGTATGTCAAGTTTTTTCAAAAAACAACATACACAAATTTTTAGTGTATAATTTGTGCAATTTGAACACTTGAAACAAGTGTATGTTTGTGGTATAATGTATTGTGGAAATGGAGGTATACCTAAAATGCCAATTGTTTACAAAATAGATATCATGCAAGCATTGAAAGAAAATGGATATACAACTTATAAAATGAGGTCTGAAAAATTGATAGGCGAAAGCTATCTTCAGCAGATACGAAGTGGCGAGGTCGTTTCCAATGCTTGTCTTGCAAAATTATGTGAGCTTCTTCAATGTCAGCCTGGGGATCTTATCGAATACGTAAGAGAGGAGGACAACAACTAATGCCTATTATTTTTGAAGCAGAACACATCTGCGAGAAATGCCAAAAGAGTTTTAATTGGTGTTATTTTGATTTTTTCCGACGTCACAGAAATGGTGTCAGCGATGTGGACACCATTCCTAACGGTAAAAATATAGCGCATCATGTTTATCCGCGTGGAAATGTTTATTCTGTAGAAATTAACTGTCCACATTGTGATTATGAGAATCGCTTTGATTATCAAAAAAATTAAAAATAATAACTTAAAAGTACTTGACAAGGCAATAACTTTTGAGTATAATATATAGTGTAAAGGGAATACTGCTTATGTACGAGATCATTTTTTACAAAGACAAAAACGGCGTTGAGCCGGTATATGAATATCTACAACAGCTCGCTGCCAAGTCAAACAAAGATAGCAGAATCAAATTGAATAAGATCAATGATTATATTGAGATTTTGAGTCAATACGGTACACGAGCCGGTGAACCCTTTGTAAAACATCTTGACGGTGATATTTGGGAGTTGCGTCCCTTGCGTGACCGCATTTTGTTTGCCGCGTGGGTTGATGGTAAATTCGTTTTGCTCCATCAATTCATGAAGAAAACACAGAAAACTCCCCCACGGGAGATTGAGAAAGCGAAACGAGAATTTGCTGATTTCAAAGAGAGGTGTGAGTAAATGGAAAAAAAGAATAACAGCTCTGTTGGACGCAGTTGGAGTGAGGTTCGCCCTCAGATCTTCACGAAAGAAGAAATTCGCGAAAGCGATCTGAGAGTGGCGCTGATCGGTGAAATGATCAAGGCTCGCCAAGAACAAGGTATCAGCCAAAAACAGTTAGAGGAATTGAGTGGAGTGAAGCAGCCTATCATTGCGAGAATGGAAAAAGGATCTACAAGTCCTCAGATCGATACGATCCTTAAGGTCCTGGCTCCGCTTGGAAAAACTCTTGCAATCGTTCCTATCGGTTCTCAAGAAAACTAATAGAGCCAAATAGCAAAGATATTCGAACAATTAAACAGAGCCGCCATCATTGTGTTTTGATACACTTTGATGGCGGCTTTTTCAAATGCTTTTGCCGGAGCGATTATGTGTAACAACAGGAATTCTGTTTGGTTCTCTAACCAACAGCTCGGAGAGTTCGCATCCCAACGCTTCGCATAACACATCTGATGAGTCGATAATTACTTTGCGGTGTTCTTATTAGCCGTTGCAACGCGCTCCAACAGCGTGAAAGACCTTGCAAGTTAATCCGACAAGGGAATAAAGCAACGAGCCTTGTAGCCTTTGTATGAGGCTCTCTGTTATGTTTATCGTTTACGCCTTGAACGCCTCCGACTTCTTCCATTCCATACCCTAAAGTCTTGCGGTCTTGCCGTATCCCTCGGAATAACCCACATATTCCCAATCTTCTCGGCACCTAACACTCTGCCTTGTTTGCATAGCTGTGATACCCATGCCGAGCTTACTCCCCAATATTCAGCCATATCCTTTGTTGTTGCATATTCATATCGAAACATATTTCAATCTCCCATCACCTTAAACCAACAGCTGCAAAAATCAAAGGCTGATAATCAGTACTCCATCGTTCCGTTTACCAAAAGCGACAAGCCGAGAACGATAGAGCCTCCGGCGATTGCTTTCGAGTACCTTCGCAACGAGCAAAAGAAGCAAGCGGAATTCAAAGAGAAAGCATTCGACGTTTGGAACAACCCCGATAACCTGGTATTCACAAACGAGCTTGGGCGGCATTACGCGATCTTTACCTTTTACAAGAATTTCAAGCGGATAGCCGCAAGTATCGGTCGTCCCGATGCGAGACCTCACGATCTGAGGCACACCGCAGCGACTGTCGCAATTGCTAGCGGAGCCGATATCAAGAGCGTACAGGATCTGCTCGGACACGCTACGGCAAGCTTTACTTTGGACCGATACGCGCACACTTCTGAACGCATGATGAAAGATACCGCACAACGAATGCAGGATTATTATTCAACACTTGAGACCACAAAAAAATCATAAAATAAAAATCCCCTTGGTTCACCGTAAAATGAATCAAGGGGATTGCTATATAATGGGGTATTTGAACACATATATCGTTTCAAAAACTTGGTAGGGGTAAAGTTAGGGGTAAACGGTGTTTCGGCAAACATCAAAAAATGAGGAAAAACGAGAAAAACTCTCGAAATCGTGAGATTTCGAGAGTTTTTCATTGGCGGAGAAGGAGAGATTTGAACTCTCGCGCCGGTTTAAGCCGGCCTACACCCTTAGCAGGGGCGCCTCTTCGGCCAACTTGAGTACTTCTCCAAAACTCACAAGTCCGCCGTTTCTCCGAACTTGCCTAACTATTATACCCCATTTTTCACCGTTTGTCAATATCTTTTTTTATCTTTTTCCTGTTTTTTGGTATTTTCAATGGTGAATTTCCCGTTCGCCCTCGGCTACCGCCTGCTTCCTGCGAAACACTACCAGCTTACTGATGAAATAATTCGCGATCACTACCACGATCGAGGAAATAACCTTTGCCCAGATTCGCGCTGTCAGCTCAAATCTCCACCCCAGCACCGGAATCATTGGCGCACGATAGTTCAATGCATCAAAAAGTGCGATGACTCCCAGGTTGATTACCACCTCCATAAAATATGTGGCAACCCGTGATCCCGAAAACACGCCAAGCTGTCGCATCGTGACCCGGAATCCCCGTTCCGCGTCTACGAACACCCACTTCTTGTTGGTAACAAAGGCAACCAATACACCTACCACCCACTGAGCGGTGCTACCCAGAATGTCCAAAAACGCGGTAGGCTCTCCCTGCTCGTCGTGCCAAATGAACACGCCCAGACGCAAAGTCAAATAGCAGGCAGCCAAGGAGCAAACAGTGGTAATTCCGCCAAATAACAGATATAAGATCAATTGCTTTTTTCGCAAAATAAGCACCTTTATCTTCTCTGCCATGGTTGCTCCTTTCTTTTTAAGTTAGTCTAAACTAACATCCTGGGTTTTATGGTATATAAACGCACACCTCAGGCTTTACTTTTTGATCTTTTCGGCATATTGCCGTGCGGATTCCTCCATTTTATTATCTCCGTAGTGATAATATTGCCGATCCTTCAAATCGTCCGGCAAATACTGCTGACGCACGTAATGTCCGGGATAATCGTGAGGGTAACGATAGCCGCGAAACAGCGGACTTTGCAGGTGAGTAGGAACGATCCGCCCTCTTCCCTCCTCTACGTCTGCCATCGCCGCATTTACTGCCGAATCAGCTGAATTGGATTTCGGGGAGGTCGCCAGAAGAATGGCAGCATGGGCAAGGGGGATCCGTGCCTCCGGCATACCCAACTCCTTTGCCGATTCACAGCAGGAGCGAGTTACCACTGCCGCCATAGGATACGCCAGCCCCACGTCTTCACTGGCAATGACCTGCAACCGACGGCATACGGAGATCAGCTCACCCATGGACAAGAGTTTAGCCAGGTAAAATACTGCCGCGTCCGGATCGGAGCCTCGAATGGACTTTTGCAGACAGGAAAGCAGATCGAAGTGAGTATCGTCATCAAAATTTCCCACCCGTACGTGAAACGAGTCCACCACCTCACGGGTAATATCATCCTCTGCCGCGAAGAAGGAGTTCTCCAACAGTACGATGGCATGGCGAACGTCACCCGTAGTGATCCTGGCAATATAGTCCAGAACCTCCGGGGAGGCAGTTTTTTTGCTTCCTGTTTCCTCGTTCAGATAGTCCACCCCTCGACGGAGTGCTACGGCGCAATCGGCAGGGGCGACCGGCTTGAACTCAAACAGGGAGGATCGGGAGATAATGGCATTGTAAATATAAAAGTGAGGATTTTCCGTAGTGGAGGTGATGAGTGTTACCCGACCGTCCTCGATATACTCCAGCAGTGCCTGCTGTTGCTTTTTGTTAAAATACTGAATCTCGTCGATGTACAGGAGGATACCCCCGGTACAAAACACGTTATTGGTGCTGGCGAGAATATCCTTCACATCGGACAAGCTTGCGGTCGTAGCATTCAAACGGTGGAATACCATACCCGATTCCCGAGCGATAATTTCAGCCGCCGTGGTTTTTCCTGTACCGGGAGGACCGTAAAAAATCATATTGGTAACCCGTCCCGAGGCAAGCATTTTCCGCACCACCCCGTTTTTTCCGAACAGGTGGGATTGCCCCACAATGTCGTCAAAGGATTTGGGGCGCAATGCCTCTGCCGTTCTGATTTGATTCATATGCTTCCTCAATTGAGAATATTTTCTGATCCGGAGGAGGGTTTCACAGCGCCCACAAAATCGTTGACGATCTCCAAAATATAGGGAAGTGCCACCAAAAGAGCAATGAGAGCCGCGATCATAACGAAGATAAACAGAATCGCTCCCAGCCAAGTAGTTCCCTTTTGCTCAAATTTCACATCCGCCAGGTATTTCATGTCCTCAGGAATATAAAAATGGTGTTGATCCGGATCGACGCGAAAAGCGGCTGACCTTCGCCGAGAGCTTCGATGACCCTTGTCCGCGTCTTCTGCGGACTCCTGTGCGGAAAGAGCTTCCTCCTCCTCACGGCATCGGACCACACGTCGGAGGGACACGCTCTTTCGGACCGCCCGGCGGATCCAGAGCTTGTCCGCGATCCCAAGCTCGGGCAAGGTCTTCCCTGTTTCAGGCGAGAGGCATTCCTCACGCAGGAGCCGCCGAACAAAGCCGCCCAATACCCGCTTGTTAAACACGGCACCAAAGGAGGCAAGAGTCAGTCCGATAAACAGACCGAAAATAATGGTTCTCACAGAGATCAACGATCCGGAGCCAATATCCAAATGCTCATATTGAGTACTGTCATTGATGTAGGTCTCATAAAAGGCAGACCATATCTCCTTCCAAAGAGGTTGTTCCTCCTCGGGGGTGGTGAGAAGCGTTAGTACTTCAAATTTCATACAGATCCTCCAGGGCATTTTCTTGACGATTAGTATAAACTAACCCCTGCGTTATTTTTTAATAATATCCACGCCTACGTATTTGCGCAGAACCTCTGGTACCATAACCGAGCCGTCTGCCAATTGGTTCTGTTCTACGAGAGCGGGGAGGATACGGCTGGTTGCTAAGCCGGACCCGTTCAGCGTGTGAACAAATTCGGTCTTTCCGCCTTCTCTCTTCACGCGCATCATACCGCGGCGAGCCTGATAATCTCTGGCATTGGATACAGAGGATACCTCCTTGTAGCCATTCATGGAGGGAATGTTGATCTCAATGTCGTAGGTTCTTGCCATAGATGCGGAGCAGTCCTCAGCGGCAAGCTTTACGGTGCGGAAGTGGAAGCCAAGTCCCTTTACCAAATTCTCAGCGTTTTCTACCAGCTCCTCAAATGCCTCGTCACTCTTCTCGGGTAGCGTGTACTGTACCATTTCCACCTTGTTAAACTGATGACCTCTTACCATTCCTCGCTCGTCGGCGCGGTAGCTACCTGCCTCGCGGCGGAAGCAGGGTGTATAACTGATATATTTTCTGGGCAGATCCGCCTCTGTTAGAATCTCATCCCGATGGAGAGAGACCAGAGCTGTTTCGGCAGTGGGAAGCATGAAGCGGCGGCGTTCGTCCTCTGCCGTTTCCAACCAGTACACGTCATCCGCAAACTTCGGGAACTGCCCCGCTGTCAGACCGCACTCGTAACCCAGCATGTGGGGAACCAGCACCAGCTCGTATCCATTGCCCAAATGGGTGTCCACGAAATAATTGAGAAGTGCCCATTCCAGACGGGCACCCATGCCGCGGTAGATCCAGAAGCCGGCTCCGGAAAGCTTGGTTCCTCTCTTATAGTCGATCAAGCCAAGATCGGTGCACAGGTCTACGTGGTTCTTGGGTTCAAAGTCGAAGGACTTCGGTTCTCCAAAGAAACGGAGGGGCTGATTATTCTCCTTTCCTCCGGGCAGCAGATCCTCATCTGGAAGGTTAGGTAGTTCTAACATCGCCGAGGTGAACTGGGTTTCTACCATCTTCAGACGCTCGTCGATCTCCTTGGTCTTGGAGGATAACTCCTTCATTTGAACAAAGATAGCCGAAACATCCTTTCCTTCCTTCTTGTATGCGGGAATCAGCTTGTTCATTTTGTTCTGTTCCGCCTTGATGGATTCGGTTTCCGCGATCAGGTTCCTTCTTTCGGTATCCAACGCTAAGATCTGGGCAATTTCTTCTTTGGCGTCTTTTCCTTTTTTTGCTAGTCTTGCAATGACCTCTTCGGGTTTTTCTTTGATATATTTGATGTCTAACATGTTAAATACCTCTCTGCCCTATGGGCGATCTATCATTTCGCAGTATATAAATTTCTTTCATACCGTAAAACTGCCTGAAATCATCTTAATTTTTTGGATAATTCGGAGATTTCGCGGATCGTAACCGTAAAATCTTACCGCTCTTGCTTACTCGGCGAAGATTTCCTCACCGCACAGTGCGCGCAGCAATGCTTCCAGATCCTCGTCCGTATCATAAGTCAATTCAACGACCTTCTTTCGAGACGAACGGGAGATTCGCACCTTTCTGCCCAGAGTGGACATTGCGCGACGCTCCAATTCCTTCATGTGCACCTTGATCTGAGGGTGAATCTTTTCTTCCTCGGCTGCCTCCCCTTTTTCGTTGATCCGTTTTACTTGGGCTTCTACCTCTCGTACCGACAGGGAGCGGCTTACTGCGCGGTTTGCAAGCTCCACCATATCCTCTTCCCGCTCCAGACCCAGAAGGGCTCTGGCGTGACCGGTGGTCAGATCACCCACTCGGAGCATTTCTAAAACCTCCTCGGGTAGATCCAGCAAGCGGAGCATATTGGTAACGGTGGAACGGCTCTTTCCCACTTGTTTTGCTACCTGATCTTGAGTTAGTCCGAACTTATCAATGAGTGCCCCATATCCCATTGCTTCTTCCAAGGGATTTAGATCCTCACGCTGGATGTTCTCAATGAGGGCTACCTGTGCCGCTTTTAACTCGTCCCCGTCAAATACCACTGCCGGGATCTCACTGAGTCCTGCCATTTTTGCGGCGCGCCAACGCCGCTCGCCGGCAATGATCTCGTAGGTGCCATCCAACAGCTCGCTTTCACGGACAATGATAGGCTGAAGAACGCCATAGGCGGCAATGGAATCCGCCAAAACCTCCAAGGCTTCCCGATCAAAGGTTTTTCTTGGCTGATCCTTTCTCGGTTCTATGTCGGAGATCCGAATGTTCTGTCCTGCCCCCGGCTTTGTTTCTAAAATATTGTCATTATAAATATCGTAGAAGCCTCTTCCAAGACCTCTTGCTTCGGATTTTTTTGCCATACTTGCTCCAATCCTTACTTCTAATTATTTATGTGTTGTGATTATTTAAATTTTTTAAAATTCGCCTTTACGCTCCGGTTGCGTACCGGCTGATCGAACAGAGGCTTGGGTGAGGTAGCTGTCTCCTGCTTTGCTTTAAGAGGAGGCAGCGGGCTTTGCTTCGGAGTCATATCCACTTCGCTTATACCAGACGGGATGGTGGAATCCACCTTTTTTAGGATCACGCGGTGGTTTTGCTTCACCTGAGGCATATTGTCCTCTAATAAGTCTCCCAGCCCTCTTCCAAGACCTGATGCTTTTTTTGCCATGCTTTTCTCCTGTTTTACCGTTATTTGCCGGTTAGATGCGCGTAACCAGTTCTTTAGCCACTTCAATATACTCCTTGGCTCCCTTGGAGTTTTTGTCGTGATAGTAAGCGGGCTTTCCAAAGCCGGGGGCTTCGGTTAATTTGACGTTCCGAGAGATCTTCGTATCAAAGAGCTTGTCCACATAGTGCTTTTTCAGTTCCGATACTACCTGCATAGACAACAGCAACCGACCGTTGTACATGGTGATCAAAATGCCAGTCACCGTTAAGTCGGCATTGTATAGTCTCTTGATTCGATTGATTGTAATCATCAGCTGAGAAAGACCCTCCAGTGCGTAAAATTCACACTGCATAGGAACCACAACGCCATCACTTGCGGTAAAGGCATTGATCGTAAGCATGCCGAGAGACGGAGGACAATCGATCAAAATATAATCATATTCGGTTTTGACCTCTGCCAATGCCGTTTTCATTCGATATTCGCTTTCGTCAAAGTCAAAAAGGTCAAATTCCGCTCCGGCAAGTGCCGTGTTGGTGGGGATTACGTACAAATTCTGGTAGGGAGTTTCCACGATGATCTCCTGAGCGGATTTCTCGCCCGTAAGAAGCTCTTTGGTTGAGGCCTTCAATCCCTTCTTAGACACGCCTACACCGCTTGTGGTATTTCCCTGGGGGTCCAAATCTATAATTAACACCTTATATCCCAGCATACCCAAAGAAGCGGCAATGTTGACACAAGAAGTGGTCTTTCCTACGCCGCCCTTTTGGTTTGCAAACGAAATAATTTTTCCCATAAAGGCTGTGTTTCATCCTTTCTTTGCTTTTTGTCTCGCGCCGTTTTACTGCATACGGGCGGAGACCCATTCTTACCCATTTATTATATCACAAAAGCTGTCTGTTTGCAATAGGTTTTGCACTCTTTTTTTATCGCAAACCTCCATTTTTGAAACATTATGGCTATGTTTCACGTGAAACATAGCCATAATGTTTGCATAGAAAGACGTATTTTTCGATGTTTGTTAAATAAATAACGAGATGCTTTTTTAGCGAGCTTGTCTGTGCGTTTCACGTGAAACGCGGTTAGGTATTGCTTTGCTCTTTGGTAAATCGGATGGTGATTTCTACGGTCTTGGAATCGTTTGCAATGCTCATTGAGGCGTTCTTTCCGTTTTTGTTCCACGCATCCACTCGACGGCGCAGATTTTTTAACATATCCATCATTTCTTTCTCTTGCCTAAAAATTTCCAAGTCAATGGAAGAAACACTTGGCTTGGATGCTGGTGTGGCATCTTGCTCTTCTACACGAGTTGCTAAAATGCTTTCGATGTATTGCTCTGCTGCTTGCACGTTCAATTTGTTGTCTGATATGTACCGAAGCACAGTTAGCCGCTGTTGGGGGCGGTCTACTCGAAGAGCGGCTCGGGCGTGCCGCTCGGTTAATCCGGATTCCAAAATCAAGCGTTGCTCCTCGTAAGATAGCCGGAGGAGTCGTAACTTGTTTGCGACGGCGGATTGGCTCATGGAGAGCCGTCTGGCGACCTCTTCTTGGGTTAAGCGATAATTTTCCATGAGCTTTTTGAAGCCGTATGCTTGCTCAAACATGTTCAGGTCTTCGCGTAACAAGTTTTCGATCATGGCTAGCTCAGCGGATGTTTCTTCTGAAACCTCCATAACAACGCAAGGCACTGTTAAATATCCCAGCATTTTTGCGGCTCGAAGTCTACGCTCACCTGCGATCAACTCATATTCGTAAATATCATCGGGGTCAGAAGCTCGCACTGTTAGGGGTTGGAGGATTCCGTACCGTCGAATGGAATCCGCGAGCCGAATGATGGAATTTTGATCAAACTCTGCTCTTGGCTGAGCTCGATTGGGGCGTATGTTGTCTGTTTTGATCTGAATCACCCTTGTTCCGATTTCTTCGTCTTGCCCTTTGCTTCGCTTAAAATATTTTAATTCCGTCATTTTTCTCCTCCTTGCTTTTGCGCTTTTGAAACTTCTCATCTTGATTTTGAGGTTTTACAGGCGTTTGCAAGTATATTGTATCACACGGGAAATAAAAAAACGATCGAAGCGTGAGGGTCTGAAAATGGATTTATTGGAATGGGAAATAACAAACCGACCGAATCTTGGTGGATTTGGTCGGTTTGTTGGCATAATAATGATTTTTTATAGGGTTTTTTTGGATATCTTGGAGAAATGTCTTGGATAAATCTTTGGTGTAGAGGCACTCTTGGAAATAAAAATCAAAGTTCTGTGCTCTTGTTCGGTGCTGCTCGAACTCAAAGTCTTTTGAATGATATTAGAAACCTCGCCCCCGCATAAAGAAATGCAACGGCTCGCATCCTTTAACTCGTTTTCTGCTTGTTGAGCCTTCATGGCAATCATTTGACCGCCTGGTTTTACGAATCCTAAACAGAGTTCCCCAAGTACTGCCAAATTTGCTACAGCGCGAGCTGTTACCATATCAAAGCTTTCTCGATATTCCTCTCGATGAGCGTAATCCTCTGCTCGTCCGGCAATTGCCGTGACGTTGGAAAGCTCAAGCTGCTCTGCGGTATCTTGTACATAGTGAATTCGCTTTGCGGTTCCGTCTAATGCGGTAATGGTCACGTCAGGACGAAAAATTGCGAGAGGCAACGTTGGAAAACCGGCACCACATCCCACGTCCAACAAGATCGAATTTTGCGGAATGTATTCGGAAATCGTAAGAGAATCCACATAGTGCCGCAGAATGATTGCTTTTTCTTCCGTGATTGCCGTTAAGTTCATTGTACGGTTGATCTTCAGCATTTGCTCTGTTAAGTGATAGAGCAAATTCGCCTGTCTGTCGGTGCAGGGAAGAGCGTTTAAATCAAAAAGACGATAACATTCCTCCGTAAATTTTACTTGATCCATGATCATTTCTTTCTCCTTTTATCGAGATGTTTCACGTGAAACATCAGTATAACCCTAAATAAATGAGAAGCACAGAAATATCTGCGGGGCTGACTCCGCTGATTCGAGACGCTTGTCCTACCGTTATGGGTTTAACTGCCGTTAGCTTCTGCGATGCCTCCAGACGAAGCCCTCGGATTGCCGAATAGTCAAGATCCTCGGGGATTCGACGGGACTCTAATTTTTCGTGCCGATGTACCTCGCTAATTTGCCGCTTGATATATCCCTCATATTTTACCGATACCTCCACCGATGTAATTACCCTTGGTGGAAGGGAGGGGCGCTGGTCATCGATTTCGGCTAACATTTCGTAGGTAATGCCCGGTCTGCGTAGAAGATCTGCTAAAGAAACGCCGCTTCCTACCGCTTTCATGCCGTGAGAAGCCAAAAAGGGATTGCAGTGTTCTGGGGAATAGTGGGTACATTGTAGTCGTTGAATTTCTTTCTTGATCTGTCCTTGCTTTTTTAGAAAACTCGCATATCGCTCCTCGGAAATTAGCCCTGCGGCATACCCCTTGGCGGTTAACCGGGTATCCGCGTTATCCTGACGCAACAGAAGGCGATATTCAGAGCGAGAGGTCATCATGCGGTAGGGCTCGTTGGTCCCCTTAGTCACTAGATCATCGATCAGGGTACCAATATAACTTTCGCTTCGAGTTAAAATTAAAGGCTCCTTGCCGCGGAGCTTCAAGGATGCGTTCAATCCGGCAATTAAGCCTTGCGCCGCGGCTTCCTCGTAGCCCGAGGTTCCATTAAACTGCCCGGCCCCGTATAAGCCGTGAATTTTTTTACATTCCAGGGTGGCATAAAGCTGTGTAGGATCCAAACAATCGTATTCGATCGCGTAGGCGTATCGCATGATCTCTGCCTTCTCGAAGCCGGGCAGGGAATGAAGCATATCTCGCTGAACGTCAACGGGGAGGGAAGTGGAAAAACCCTGTAGATATATTTCCTGGCTATCGGCTCCCACTGGTTCCACAAAGAGCTGATGGCGTTCTTTGTCGGAAAATCGGACCAACTTATCCTCGATCGAAGGACAATACCGTGGACCGACTCCGTGAATCTGACCGGAATACATGGCGGAACGGGTGATATTCTCACGAATCACGCGATGCGTCTCAGCGTTGGTATAAACAATATGGCAAGGAATCTGCTTCAAGCCATCAAAAAAAGCATCCTCTGTCAAGGAGGAATAAGGTGTTATCGGTACCTCACCCCGTTGCTCTTCAAGCCCAGAAAAATCGATGGTGTCACGCTTGACCCGCGCGGGTGTTCCTGTTTTGAAGCGCATCAGTTGTAATCCGAGGGATCTCAGAGAAGCAGACAACCCTGTCGCCGCCAAAAAACCATCCGGACCGCTCTCGTAATTTACGTCACCAACGAAAATACGGCTTTTCAGATAGGTTCCGGTGCATATGATGGCACATCGACATTGCCAATTTTCGCCCAGACGAGTCGTTACCGAGGAAACTGCTCCGTTATCGACCTGAATAGACGCGATCTCTGCCTGTACCAGTCTTAAATTGTCAGTATTTTCCAACACGTATTTCATTTGTTTATGATATTCTTTTCGATCCGCCTGAATACGTTTGGAGTGGACGGCAGCACCCTTTCCCAAATTTAGCGTACGGGATTGAAGGGTGACCAGATCGGCAACTCGCCCCATTTCCCCGCCGAGAGCATCAATTTCATAGACCAGATGCCCCTTGCCTGTACCGCCAATAGAGGGGTTGCAGGGCATATTTCCGATAGATTCCAGCGACATGGTGAAGAGAACCGTATCAATTCCCGTTCTTGCCGCCGCCAGTGCCGCCTCGATTCCGGCATGACCGGCACCGATTACGGCAATATCAGTGTACTGTGACATAATTCAGCCTTTCGTGTATGCTTTAGCGCTCTATCGAGACAGAACGCTGCGTATAATACTATTTTTCGGTACTTTTTAACTGTATGATTATGAGTATGATCTTGCTCTTTTTGTAATTCCTTTTATATAATTCAACACAATCATTTTTGCTGTGCTCTTGCATTCACGCTCCGATATCTCATAGGAGTATGACTAAGTTCGACAAAAACAAGAGCCGTAAATTTCATTTTAAGGACATGAAATTATCATATCATACTTTTTGCTTTTTGTCAATAAAAAAGGCTGCACAGGCAGAATTTCTTGCATGTACAGCCTTTTTTACTCACTCGCCGAGATAAGCCTTTTTAATGCTTTCGTCGTTGATTAGATCGGAAGCCATTCCTTCCTTAATGATCGATCCGGTCTCCAGTACGTAAACACGGTCAGAGACAGTCATCGCCTTCTTTGCGTTCTGTTCCACCAGAAGGACCGTCTTTCCAGCCGCTCGGAAGGACTGAATGATCTCAAAGATTTCAGACACCAACAAGGGAGAAAGCCCCATGGAGGGTTCATCCATAACGATCATTTTGGGATCGGACAAAAGAGCTCTTCCCATGGCAAGCATCTGCTGTTCGCCGCCGGACAGAGTACCGGCAAGCTGACGGCGTCGTTCCTTTAAACGGGGGAACTGGTCAAAAACGCTGTCCATCTGGCGGCTGATCTTTTCCTTGTCGGTTTGCGTATACGCGCCTAAAAGCAGATTGTCGTAAACCGAAAGATTCTGAAACACCCGTCGTCCCTCGGGAACGTGAGCAAGACCCATAGATACGATCTTGTGAGCGGGTACTTTGGCTAAATTTTGACCGGCGTATACCACCGAGCCATGCTTAGGATGAAGCAGACCGGTGACGGTATGGAGTGTCGTCGTTTTTCCGGCACCGTTGGCACCGATCAGCGAAACGATTTCGCCTTCATTTACGTGAAAGGAGATACCCTTCAGTGCCTGAATAACACCGTAGTAGACCTCCAGATCCTTTACTTGAAGCAAGGGTTCGGACATTTGTACCTCCTTTTTATTCGCCAATATACGCTTTGATAACATTGGGATCGTTCAAAACAGAGGCGGTATCTCCCTTGGCAAGCTCGGTGCCAAAGTTTAATACGGTCAACTGCTCACAGATGCCGGAAACCAAGCGCATGTCGTGTTCGATGAGGAGAATGGTAATTCCAAAGCGCTGACGAATGAAGGAAATCACGTCCATCAGCTCCTGGGTCTCGTTGGGATTCATGCCGGCGGCAGGCTCATCCAGGAGAAGAAGGGTAGGATTGGTAGCCATAGCTCGGGCAATCTCCAACTTTCTCTGCTTACCGTAAGGCAGATTTTGTGCCAGATGATCTGCATATTCCGCTAAATGGAACACCTCCAAAAGCTCCATGGCTTTTTTACGGTACTCTGCTTCCGCCTTAAAGTGTCGAGGCAGGCGAAACATGGATTCAAATAGGCTACAGGGTATCTGATTCCCCAGACCTACCATTACGTTCTCCGCTACGGTCAAATTCCCAAAAAGACGGATATTTTGGAAGGTGCGGGCAATGCCGCATCGGTTGATCTCGGCGGGGGCTTTTCCCGTCAGATCCTTCCCGCAAAGGAAGAAGCGCCCGGAGGTTGGTTTATAAACACCGGTCAATAGGTTAAACACCGTGGTTTTTCCGGCACCGTTGGGACCGATCAATCCGTACAGCTCACCGCGACGAATGGAAAGATTCACATCGTCTACCGCCTTCAGACCGCCAAATTGAATGCAAAGATGATCTGCCTTCAGCACGATCTCTCTGCCGTCTTCCGCTACAAAGGGATTCTTTTTCAGATCAGCCATCTTATTCTTCCTCCTTTCCCGAAACGGAATCCGTGGAGGATTGCGCGTCCGCGGCAGCGGCGAATCTTCCAATCAATAGCTTCCTCAAATTGTACCGTTCTCGGAAGCTCTTGAGTCCGGGGGCATTCTTGTAAATCACGATCACGATCAGAATCAATGCGTAGAAGAGATCCTGTAACACCGCAAGGTCACCGGGAAGCAGGGTCTGGAGCTCTACGTCCAGGAAGGTGATCAGCACAGCCGCGATGATCGAACCGTTAATGCTGCCCAAACCGCCCAGTACTACCATAACCAGGATCTCGATGGAGTAGTTATAGTCAAAGTTGACGCTCTGCACGCGAGTCTGAGTGTAACTATAGAGAACACCGGCAATTCCCGCAAAGAATGCGGAGACGGTGAATACAAACAGCTTGTATTTGGTCACGTCCACGCCCGAAGCGCGAGCGGCGATCTCGTTGTCACGAATGGAGGCAATTGCCCGTCCGTGCTTGCTTCGAATCAAATTCTGTGTCACGGCAAGGCATGCCAGCACCATTAGAAACGCCACAATAAAGAGGTATTTGGAATTAAATTTTGGCGTGGGAAGCCCCAGCGTTCCGCCAAACCAAGAGGTGGGCGCGTTCATTACCAGGGAGCGAATGATCTCGCCGAATGCCAAGGTCACAATGGCAAGATAGTCCCCGCGCAAACGCAGAGCGGGAAGACCGATGATCACGCCAAACAGAGCGGCAATAAACCCGCCGACCAGCATGGAGATCACAAGGGTGAGGATTCCGTTCCCTAATACAGGCTCCAGAAGTGCCGAGGCTTTTCCGCCGAGAAAGGCACCCGCGCACATGAATCCGGCATGTCCTAAGGACAGCTCGCCCAAAAAGCCTACAACCATACAAAGGGAAACAGACAGAATCACGGAGATCGCGATCTTTTCCAGCAGGAGGAGGGTAGAAAGCTTAGCGGAGCCGGTTAGGGAAAGAACAGTAAATACGATCAGTACGACAAGGATAATCGCGTAGTTCAGATAGTTCTTAATATAAAAGGATTTAGAGTGTCTCATACCTTCTCCCTCCGCATTTTTCCAAGAATTCCAGAGGGTCTTACCAAAAGCACCAGGATCAGAATAGAGAACTCAACCGCATCGGTAAAGGGTGCCAGTGCGGGAACGCTGTAGGAGATGGATTCTACCACTCCTAAAAGGATTCCGCCCAGCATAGCACCGGGAATGGAACCGATCCCGCCTATGACGGCGGCAGTAAATGCCTTGATACCCGGCATAGCGCCCATGGTATTGGAGAGACTGGGAGCCTTGCAAAGCATCAGATAACCCGCAATAGCGGCGAGTGCCGATCCGATGGCAAAGGTAATGGCAATGATGGCATTGGTATTCACGCCCATCAGAAGTGCCGCGTCTCTATCCTCGGAAACGGCAACCATGGCGCGTCCGGTTTTCGAATACTTAACGAATAGACTGAGCACCACCATGACCACCGCCGTAACGGCAAGAGTCAATAGGGTACTGTAGTCGATGGACAGTGCCCCCAACGTAATTCCGCCGCTGATCTGTAGTTGTACCAGCATCTTCGGAGAGGATCCGAAAATAATCTGTGCCAGACTTTGCAACAGAAAGCTGACGCCGATGGCGGTGATCAGAACAGCAAGAGGAGATGCGCCCCGCAGAGGACGATAGGCAAGTCGCTCAATGGTGACACCCAGGATTACGCAGAACACCGTGGCGGCGGCTAAAGCCACCAGAGGGTGCCCCAATGCCATCAAGGTCAAAAACATGGTATATCCGCCCACCATGATCACGTCACCGTGAGCAAAGTTCAGCATTTTCGCAATGCCGTACACCATGGTATACCCGAGAGCAATGATGGCATATGTACCGCCCGAGCTTAGCCCGTTAATGAGTGCTGATAAAAAATCCATAATAAAACCTTATAATTGTATTTACGACAATTTGCTGACACGGACTCCGTGCCAGCAAATCGCGCTTGTTGTATTTGAATCGATGGACGATCAGTTCGCTTCCTTGATGACGTACGCGATAGCGGTTTTGTCAACGAAACCGGAGGACTGCCACTTAATGTTTTCACCGGTAGCACCGGAGTAGCTGAATCCGCCGTTGAACTGCTTCTTCAAGATCTCGCAGAGATCGGAAGCGGTCATATCGGGAGAAATGTTCTCGCCGGCATCGGCAGCGGCCTTCATTGCGTTGTAGATCGCGTATACGCAGTCGTAAGCGGCGGCGCCGAACTGGTTCAGGGTCTCGGTGCCGTACTTTTCGGTGTATTTCTTGATGAAGTCACCGGCTTTGCCTTCGGTTGCCTTAGAGTTGAAGTGCGAGAGCATAGAAATCTTCTGGGGAATTTCGGCGATCTTGAAGCCCTCTGCGGACTCAATACCGTCGAAGCCGTCGCAGCCATAGTAGGTAGCATTGTCAGCAACCTTACCCTTTGCCTGGGTCATGAAGAGAGAGGCGGGGGTGTAGTAGATGGGCATGAAAATGAAGGAACAACCCTTCAGCGTATCGATCTGCGCGGAGAAGTCAGAGGTGTTGGCATCAGTAAAGAGAGCCTCAACAGTCTTGATAGAGGAATTCAGGTTTGCCTTGAACTGCTCGTAGATACCCTGGGAATAGGGATCGTCAGACTTGTAGAAGATACCGATCTCGGTCAGCCCCAGACCGTTTACGTAGTCAGCGGCAACAGAACCCTGGTTACCGTCAGCGAAGCACATCTGGTATGCGTTGTCTTCCTTTACCACGTCGTTGGCGGATGCGGAGGGAGTCAAGAAAAATACGTTGTCAGCCTTGGAAAGAGTGCAGAACTCCAAGCAAGGGTTGGAAGTTACACAACCGAGAGAGACGTGCATGCCCTGGTCAACCATGCTGGCATAGTTGGTGGCAACCTTGGAGGCATCGTGTTGGTCATCGAGTGCCAACAGAGTGAAGTTTACGCCGTTGAGACCGCCTGCGGCGTTGATTTCGTCAACAGCCAACTGAGCGGCATTTTTTACGGCGGTACCGTAAACGGACGCACCGCCGGTGAGAGGACCGGAAAGACCGATCACGTAGGAATCGTTTTTGTTTCCGCAGGCGACAAGGGCACCGGAAGCAAGAACGAGACACAGACAAAGAGAAAGAATTTTCACAAACATCTTGTTCATCATGCTTTACCTCGCTTGATAATTTTGTAGAGAAAAGATTTTCCTCCATTTTATACAAATAATTATACCGCAACGAAGAAAAAATGTCAAGGGAATTTTCAAGAAAAAACAAAAATTACGCTCTTCCTGTTGACAAACAAAATGTTTTTCGCTATAATATGAGAGTAATTCTCATTTTTGGAGGAACTATGGCTGAATACATAACCGAGCAGAAGAAGCTTCTGTCGGATTTTTTGACCCGTCATTGCGACCAAGCCTTTTCCGTGGAGGAGCTGGCAGAACAAATGAGTGCGGAATTTAACAAAAAGATACCCGGAAAAAGTACTTTGTACCGACTGATAACCAGGATGGTGGAGGAGGGGATCGTCAAGCGGTTTGTCAAGGGAAATAGCCGCCATTTTGTCTACCAGATCGTGGCGGGAGAGCACTGCCATTCCCACTTACACATGAAGTGCGTGGAGTGCGGAAAATTGCTGCATTTAGATGAAGATCTTTCCCATGAACTTTTGGCTAAGATTCGTATGGGTAGTAACTTTTCGGTCAGCGAGGAATCCACCGTTCTCTTTGGCGAATGCTACGATTGTAACAAGCGGAAAGGCGAGCTATGAAAAAACACTGTTTTCAAATGAAGCTTCTTGCTATCTTGTTGTCCTGCGCTTTTTGCTTTCTCTCCCTGACGGGCTGTAGCGCGGATCAAGACGAGGACAAGCTTACCATCGTTTGTACCGTTTTTCCTCTTTATGACTGGGTTATGAAGTTAGTTAATACTAATCAAAATGCCGAGGTGATTCTTCTGGCAGACAACGGCACTGATCTACACAGCTATCAACCCTCCGCGGAGGATATCGTTCAGATGAATACTTGCGATCTGTTGATCATGGTGGGGGGGACCTCTGACACTTGGGTGACGAAAGCGTTGTACATGGGGGAAGAGCTTCCCCGGGTTTGCCGAATCAGCGACCTTGAGGGGATTACTTTACGAGAGATTTCCGCGGAATCCTTGATTGCAGACTGTGAGGATGAGGCTTGTGAGGACACCGATCATGATCACGGTCACGACCATGGTGCCGAAAGCGTGGATGAGCATTTGTGGCTTTCGTTGAAAAATGCCGCAGTTGCCTGTGATGCCATTACGCGAGAGTTGTGTGAGTTAGACGAAACAAACCTCGAGCTTTATCAAGCAAATCTTGCGTCCTATCTCGCCTCGCTTGAAACATTGGATCGCTCTTATACTGAACTGGTTGCCGAGGTAGAAAATCCAACTGTGCTTTTTGCAGACCGATTCCCCTTTGTCTATCTGATGGAGGATTACGGTGTACGCTACGCCGCTGCTTTTCGTGGATGCACTACCGATACGGATGCGGATTTCGAGACCATCCGCCGCCTGGCGGCTAAGGTGGACGAATGGCATCTGAGCAGTATGCTGGTGACCGAGAGTGCCGTTACCGGACTTGCTGACCAGATCCGAGCCAATACTCGAGACAAAAATCAATCGATTCTGGTGATGAACTCGCTTCAAACGGTGACCAAAAAGGAGCTTGAGAGCGGGGTCAGCTATTTAGGTATCATGACAGATAACCTTGACGTCTTAAGAGAGGCGTTAGTGGCTCCTAACCCCATACCCTAAGCTTTAGAAAGGAATTTTATGCTACAAATTCGTTGTCAAAACCTATCCTTAGGATACGATAGAATTCCGGTGAGTGAACCCGTCTCCTTTGAAGTCAAGGAAGGAGACTACCTTTGCATTGTGGGAGAAAACGGATCCGGAAAAACCACGCTCATGAAGACTCTCTTGCACTTGATGGAGCCAATTTCCGGGGAGATCCTGTGGGGAGACGGAGTAACAAAAAATCAAATCGGCTACCTCCCTCAGCAAGCCGAAACGAAAAAGGACTTTCCCGCCACTGTGTGGGAAATTGTCACGTCGGGATGCGTGGGGAGAGGAAAGAGCGGGCTTTTTCTCGGGCGCGAGGATAAGCTTTTAGCCCGCCGCCAGATGGAGCGTCTGGAGATCTCCCACCTGGAGAAAAAATCCTATCGTACCTTATCCGGCGGTCAGCAGAGACGGGTCTTGCTTGCCCGCGCCCTTTGCGCCGCGGAGAAGATCCTTTTGCTGGATGAGCCTGTGGCGGCACTGGATCCTCATGCAACGGAGGAGCTGTACCGTACCATTGAAAAGCTGAATCGGGAATCGGGTGTGACCATTCTGATGATCACCCACGATTTGTCCGCGGTAAGCCGATATGCCTCCTCCGTCCTGCATATGGGAGATACGCCCCTCTTTTACCCCACGCTCTCCAAATACCTGGAAAATCGTGGCGTTGGGGGAAAGGAGGGAACCCATGAGTGAATTGTTTTCACGCCTCGCCCTCTATTTTTCCTATCCTTTCGTATGGTACGCGCTGATCGTGGGCGTTTTGATCTCCCTGTGCTCCGCTTTATTTGGGGTGGTTTTGGTTCTGAAACGGTTCTCCTTTATCGGAGACGGGCTTTCCCACGTGGCGTTTGGCGCGATGGCAATCGCGGCAGTGCTGAATTTCACCAACGAACTGATTTTTGTCATGCCCGTTACGGTACTCTGTGCCGTCCTACTTTTAAAAACAGGTCAGCGCGGAAAGCTGAAGGGAGATGCCGCCATTGCCGTTGTGTCGGTGGGTGCGTTGGGACTGGGATACCTGGTACTGGATCTCGGATCTGCCTCCGCCAATGTGGCGGGAGACGTGTGCGGCAGCCTGTTTGGCTCCTTTTCGATCTTAACCCTGTCCGAAACAGACCTTTGGGTGTGCGTGGTTCTGTCCGCGGCAGTTTTGATCGTATTTTCCTTGCTTTACCGCAGGATCTTTGCGGTAACCTTTGACGAGGATTTTGCCCGAGCGGTTGGGATCCGTGCGTCATTGTACAATCTGCTCATTGCTGTCATAACCGCCGTGATTATCGTGCTTGCTATGAATTTGGTGGGGTCTTTGCTGATTTCGGCTCTGATCGTATTTCCCGCCTTGTCTGCTATGCGGCTCTGCCGAAGCTTTCGTTCGGTTACGCTCTGTTCCGCTTGGCTTGCGGTTTTAGGTTCCGCCTCGGGTATTTTGATCTCTCTCCTGGCATCTACTCCTGTGGGTCCTACCATCGTCGCCGTAGAGTTAGGAATGTTCCTGCTCTTCCTGCTTGTGAAACGAAAATGAATATACCCCCCGGCAGTTCAAATAAACTGCCGGGGGTATATTCTTGCCCCTATGGGCGTATATGTTTTACTTATTTCTTTTTACGAACTACTACCAGAATGACGACAACGGCAACGATCACTACCGCTCCGCCGACGATCAGTGCGATTGCCCAACCGGGGAATCCGCCCTCGTCAGCAGTGTCAGTCGCTTGCGTTTGAGCCTCGGTTACCGCCTGAGATTCGGTTTCGCTCTCAGTATCCGTAGCGGCATTTTCTGCCTCCTTGGACAAATTGTTTGCGGCTTTCGCCAGGTTGGTAGCCTCCGTGCAAAGCTCCTTAATGTTGTCCAGCGTAAAGGTGCCAGACTCTACGGTAGTCTTTGCCTCGGCTACCTTAGCCGCACCCTTATTTGCCTTTGCCAGAGCCTCATCGGAACCGCATGCCTGAGCGCGGGTAATGGCTTTCTGAACCGTATTGTTGGCACTGGTAATTCTCGCGTTTGCCTCAGCCAGGGTAGCTGCCGCGTCGGCACCCCGCTTGGCTGCTTCGATGGCGGCACGGTCAGCCGCGGTCATAGCGGTGCCGTTCTTTACGTTGGTAATGGTGTAGACGAAGTCGTCAGCAACCGACTTCTTGCTGCTTGCCGCCAGGGAGAAGTATGCTTTTCCATCGGAAAACAGCTCATCCATGGGGTAATCATAGTCGATAACAACGGGATCAGCCACACCTTCCTTTTTAAAGGTGTAGGTATAATCGCCTACGGCGGTGCGGTTTACGGTAAGAGTAACCACGTCGCCGGTCTTAAACTTAAAGAGGTCGTTGGAAACGGTCTTCTTACCGCTGAAGGAAGTCAGTCCGTCCATTGCCTGGAAGCCTCCGTTGCCATAACGGATCAGATTCATCATACCCTTGTTACCGGTGGCAACATCAAAATTATCGGTGTAGAAGCCGCGCTGAGCCGCCAGAAAATCAAAGGCAATCCAGCAATCGTCTCCGGAATAGGTAGGAATATTATTAAACTTCACGGTAATCTCAAAGCCGTTTAGGTCCACCTTTTGAGCGGAGATGATTCCGCCGTAGTCAGCACCGGATGCGTACCAACCGCCGTGAGAGACCTGTACACCGTCAGTGATCTGGGTGAGGGTGGGAATGTCCCTGTCCTTTTTCGTGGATCCTTCATACACAAAAAATCCGGTACCTGCAACGAAGTCACTGGTCTGGGGTGCAGCCGCAAAGGTTACCGTAGACAAAGCTGACAGCAGAAAAATGGTGATGAGTAAAAATGACAAAACTTTTTTCATAAAAATCTCCTTTGCATATATCAGATTGAAGTCTGTATAGCAATTATACCATATACTCATCGTAGTGTCAATCAATTTTTGTGTTTTTTGTCCTAAAATTATTCGAGGTCTAGCCGATCTGCGTTCAAAAATTCGTGGGCTCCGATCAGGGAGTCAGTGGCAACGGTGGTGGAAGCATGGCACTTGGTACAGGTCACGCGAACTCCCTCCGATAAGAATTCGATCTCGTAGTCGCCTTCCTCCCCGTCGGGACAGTGGCAAAAGATCTTCCCCTCCTCGTCCAGCTCTCGGATTACGTAGGTTATGATCTCGGTGACCTGCGGGTCAGTTAGCATTTTTTCCTGCTCCCCCCGCAACAGATCGAAATTTTCCACACCGCTCTTCTCCAACATGTCCAACAGCTCCAGCTCTGTGCGGGAAAGCTCGGCTTTTACGTGGTTAGTCTCTCCTAACATGCCGATGTTAATGTCAGAGTAGGGACAGGGAAGAACGAACAAATCCTTTCCAAAAAATAAGGAGGAGCTGATGGAAAAATTGTGAGGGTTGGGACAAAGGATGCAGGGAACGGTAAAGCGTACCTTTCCATCCTTTCCGTATATGATGGTCATTTCGCTCTCTCCGCAGGAGCATTTCAGCTTGACCATGTGAGAACTGAGGCTGAACAGCCCTACTGCGCTCATAACCCCCGCGCCGCAATGGGGACAACGGTAGGCAACGGTGGTTTGTTTTGGTTCCAATACCATAATGGATTCCTTTCCGATTTTAAAAAATGGGGGTGTCGCCAAAGCGGACACCCCCTGATTCAGTTTATTGTTATGCCTCGATCTTCTTCCAAGTGTTTTCCTTGGTCTGTATGGGGTACTTCTCAGCCATGGCGTTACAGTACGCGTCATAGTCCTCGGAAAGAATGGTGTTCTGCACGTCTACGTGCCACTTTTCATCGCCCTCTCCGTAATAGAACAGTACAGCGTATGTACTTTCGTCCAGTGCAATAGGCTCGGCGGACACCTTGCCCACGGTGGTATCGTCAGCGAAGAGCCACTCGTCAAAGGCATCGCTTCCGATCTGTCCCGCATAGTAGTTTTCAACGTGGGTGTTTCCGGTAGCGGAGCTCTCAGCGGCAATTGCCTCAAAGCCGGCAAGATCCAAGGACTCCTTTGCCAACAGCTTCTCAATAGCTGCCTTAGCCTCATCGGAAGAGCCGAAGAGCATGTACGCCACGTCTCTGGTCTTTTCCGTGTTCCGATACTGAGGAGCTCTCAGATAGTAAGAACTTACGTAGGAATAGCCGTTTTCATTGGTTACGTCGCCCTCTCCGGAGCCGTCGCCGGTAATGATGACGGTTTTCTCGCCGGCAACCCGTCCGTCAGCAAATGCCCATTCGGAGAAATCGTCCTCCTCGGCATAGTTGATCGCATCCATGACGGAGGTCTCCTTCGCCGAGGAAACGGTAGAGAATACCTCTTCCTTCACGGTGTTTACCACCTTGGCAAAGTTTGCGGTGACCGTCTTTTCGTATACAGTAACGGAGGTTGCCCCCTCTTCAATGGTTACAGCTTCGTCAGCCTCTTCCTTCCCCTCGGCGATCTCAGCCAGTACGTCAGCGATCAAAGCGGTTTTGATCGCGGTGAGATCCTCGTCAGTGGGCTTGTCAGCATCCTCTACCGTCTGCTCCCCATAGGCATCGTCCCAAGCCTCTTGGGAAACATGATCCAGAATAGATGCCATGAATTCCTCAGCGGTAGCCTTTGCCTTCAGGAGTTCGGCATCGTCCTTCGCTTTTTTGACGGCTTTCTGATAAGCATCCAGAACCTGTGCCTTTTGTTCAGCACTCATATCCGCCGCGCTTACATCGGCACCCAAGGTTTCGGTAAGAACATCGTCATAATCCACGCGGAAGGTGTAATAGGTATAGTCAACCACGTTGAAATCCAACTTGTTTTCGCTATACTTGCTTTCCACGCGGTCATCGGTAATGGCGGTGTCTAATTCTTCCATCACCGTGTTCATGCACTTAGAGGCAAGAGCGGAGTAGGTCATTGCCTTCCGCACGTCGCTCACCTTGACTCCTGCGCCGTAGGTGGCACTAAGGTAAGCGTTCAAGGTATAGCCGTAGGTGGTGGCGGTGGTGGTCATGGTGTCGATGGCTGTCTCGATCTCCTGCTTTTCCTCATCTGTCAGAGTAATGCTTCTCGCGTCAGCCTCTTCACAGAAGAGAAGAACGCTCTTGGCACCCTCTACGGTCTGATCCATGAAATAATCAAACCAGGTACCGGAGAAGTCTCCCAGAAAAGCGGTGTCATAGTTGGTGGTGGTTCCGTCGCCGCCGAAGGTCTGATCCTTCAAGGACTTGGAGGTATCCAGACTAAAGTAACTCAGATAGCTGCTATAATCGGTCTGGAAGGCTTGATACTGTGTATAGAAATAGTAGGACAGCATGTTGTTGTTGATTTTATAGTTCTCCGTAGCAAGAGGAGTACGCATCTTGCCAAAGATACCGTTGGCGGAGAGAAGGCTGAGCACGACGGTCAGTAGGATGGCGACAGTGATTACAAGGGTAATCAAGGTCATCAGCCAGCTGGGCATACCCTGTCTCTTCTTTTTAACGCCCAGTGCTTTGGACTGCGCTTTCGCGGTTGCTCGGTTTGCACGAATTCTGTTTGACTTTCCCATGGGAGAAATCCACCTTTGCTTTTTTATTTTCGGCTGGATCGCCGATTGATGCTTGAAAATTCCTTGGGCTCTCGGCACCGAAGCCGATCACCTTCTTATTATACTGGTTGCCCGTGATAAAAGATTGAATATTGTATGAACAGTTTATGAATTTTAATGGTATTTCAAGAAAATTTATCAAAATCCGACGATGTGTCCGTCAGATGTTTGTAATAACGGGCAAAACCATGGGCTTCCGCTTGGTTTTCGCGTAAAGGTATTTGGAAAGAGCATCCTTGACGCAGGTCTTGAGCTCCATGCGATCTACGTTTTTGCATCGTTCCAGGCAATCACTGATTGCTTGGGTCGCCAGCTGTCGGATCTCATCCATCAGTTCTTCGGATTCCCGAACGTAAACAAATCCGCGAGATACCACGTCCGGCTCAGAAAGAAGCAGTCTTGCGTCGGTATCCACCGTAGCTACGACCACGATTAAGCCGTCCTGGGCTAAGTGGCGACGGTCACGTAGCACAATGTTTCCTACGTCGCCCACGCCGTATCCGTCTACCAGTACCTTGCCCGCGGGAACGGTACCCGCGAACTTAGCGCTTTTTCGGTCTACCTCAAGAACCTTTCCAATATCGGAAATGAAGATGTTTCGATCCTCCATTCCCAACTCCAGTGCCAACTGACGGTTTGCTTCCAGATGGCGGTATTCGCCATGAACCGGCATGAAATACCGGGGTTTGATCAGGGCTTGCAGCAGTTTTAGCTCCTCCTGGCAAGCGTGTCCCGATACGTGAACCTCTACCAGGGCATCGTGAAGCACGCTCACGCCATTCTTAGACAACTCGTTGATGATTCGTCCCACCAGCTTTTCATTGCCGGGAATGGCACTGGAGGAGAGAACCACCAGGTCGTTTGTACCCAGAGTGATCTGGGAATGATCGCCAAACGCCATGCGGTAGAGGGCAGACATAGGCTCGCCCTGGCTTCCCGTGGTGATCAGGGTGATTTCCTCAGGCTTGAAGCGTTTGATCTCATTGATGTCAATGAGAACGCCCTCGGGGAGCGTCATATATCCCAGCTCCACGGCGGCACCGATGATATTCAGCATACTCCGTCCTGTAATGGCTACCTTTCTGCCGTGACGGGCACTGACGTTGATGATCTGCTGAACCCGATGAACGTTGGAAGAGAAGGTGGCAATGACGATTCGCTTCTGGGTATTGGTGGTGAAAATGTATTCCAAGGACTTACCCACCTTCTTTTCAGAGGGGGTATAGCCGGGTCGCTCTGCATTGGTGGATTCGCACATCAGAAGCAGAACTCCCTTTTTTCCGATCTCACCCAGGCGGGTTAGGTTCATCATCTCTCCGTCGATGGGGGTAATATCCAGCTTGAAGTCACCTGAATGGACCACAGTTCCCACGGGAGTATTGATCGCAAGGCAGCAAGCGTCAGCAATGGAGTGATTCACGTGGATGAATTCCACGGAGAAGGAACCCAGACGAACCGTATCTCCCGCTCTGACGCAGTTCAAGGAGGGTGTCACGGGCAGTACGTGCTCCTGGAGCTTATTTTGAATGATCCCAAGGGTCAGCTTTGTACCGTAAATGGGGGGATTGATCTGCCGGAGGCAGTAAGGAATGGCGCCGATGTGGTCCTCGTGTCCGTGGGTCAGCACGATCCCCCGAATCTTGTCCCGATTGGCTTCCAGGTAGGAAATATCCGGAATGACCAGGTCAATTCCCAACATATCCTCGTCAGGAAAGCCCAGACCGCAATCGACGATGATGATGTCATCAGCGTATTCCAGAACGGTCAGATTCTTTCCGATCTCATTCAGACCGCCCAGAGGAATGACGCGCAATTTGCTTTTTTCTTTTTTTGGCATACGTTCTCCTATTTTATTTTTTCTTAATTATGTCCGTAAATCGTTGCTCCGACTTTGTTTTGAGTGGGACGGGCAACACAAAACCACCTCCCCTATTCTTTGCAGCACCGCTCCCTGCAAAGACCCCGGGAGGTTTTATTCATTTTTCACCTAAAAGTATTATAACATATTCTTTCCTTCTTGTCAAGTGTTTTACAAGAAGGACGGTACGCGGGGGGTAACACTTCCTCCAAAAAGGCGAAGGAGGGCTATCGCAGAAGAGCAATAAAAAGCCACAAAAGGGAGGTAAGGGCTACCCCACAGCCGCTTCCCGCGAAAAACAGAAGCCGAGCACGCCCTTCCCAATTAAGGCTCTTCCCTCGGGGGGAGGAAATGTTTTTTTCACTGTCGGCAAGAATCCGACCGGCTTCCCGTATCATATCCCGATCCCGGACAGTATCCTTCCGGTATTCGGGTCGCAGCACGAACCAGACCGTCTCGAAATACCGACTTTGAGGAGGTTGGACACAGATCATATTTTTATGAATTCCTCGGAGCATAAACTTCCTTTCCGACTCGCAATTATTCGTGCGAGTCCAATCTCTGGGTGCTGAGAATAGTATATCCAGAAGACAGACAAAGTAAACGCTTTTTGGAAAAATTCGGCACTGTGTCATTTTATCAACAAATTTTTAAAAATATGCTTGACAATTTTAGATAAATGTACTATAATAATTGAGAGTTCGACAGAAGACGAACAAAACCAACAAAATGCACGAGCGCAAAAGAGGAAAAGGAGAATCGCATGAAGTCAACCGGTATGGTTCGTAAGGTAGACGAACTGGGAAGAATTGTTTTGCCCATAGAGATCCGCAAAACATTGGACATTCAGCAAAAGGATGCCCTGGAAATTTTTATTGATGAGGATCGCATTATCCTGCAAAAGTACCACCCCGCATGCATTTTTTGCAATCAGGTCGACAACATCGTTTACTTCAATGGCAAGCGTGTGTGTGCTTCCTGCTTGGCAAAAATGAAGGAACAGTTCTGAGTTATCAGCGAACGGCAATGACCGTAACCCCGCTGGGTCTAAGGATCCGCGGGGTTTTTGCTTTTGGGACGAATGTTTCCTTGTTTCTTTACCATCTCTCTTGCTTTTTGAGCAAAAAAGGTGCGAAATAAGCGTGCTATTCTACACAGAGAATACGCCTATTCCGCACCTTTTTTTACTATATTGTATAGTTTATATAGCGTTTCCTATTATCCGCGTCCGCCGCCAGAGGAACTTCCGCTCGAATATGTAGGATCCGAGATGTCTCCTCTTTCGATGGCGCGCGTTTTTACGTAAAGCTCACCGGGATTATCGGAGGTAAAGGTCTTTTTGTTGTTTGCGTTGATCTCAATGGTCCCCACAAACTCTACCTTGATCCAAGAGCCGCTGGCGCTGGTTCCAACCTTCTTCAAGGTGTACTCACCCTTTACGTTTTCCTTCTTGAAGCCGCTTGCGCAAACAGCGTTCTCGAAATAGAGATTGCTATCGTCGCTCTCAAAGGGGGACTCGAAGAAGATAATATTGTTGGTGGTATCGTTGATGGTCAAAGCAACCGGAGTACAAGCGGTATATGAGAAATCAGCCGCATTGGAGGAGAGCCAAGCGTTGGATACGTAATACACCTGTGTACTGCCTTCCAAGGTTACCTTGCTCCAAGTGCCGTTGGAAGAAGCGCGATTGAGTTTCGTTCCGCTATCAACCGTCTTCGCGATATTGTTGTTGTTCGAGCTGCTGGCAGAGGTACGGAGATTGAGACGGTCTACACCGGCATAAACCACGTCGTTCTTGTCAACCCAATCGGAGGATACGGGCTTCTTGGTATCTGTTTCCGTTCCCGACTCGCTCTCGTTCTCAGATTCGACATCGGTGGTTTGGACGTTATTATATTCATTGTCAAAATCGTCGTCCAAGTTACTGTCCGTGTCCTTTTCCTTGGAACAAGCAGCCAAAGCGACGGTAGTGGTCATTAACAGCGCGAGTAAGAGTGCCAGTGGTTTTTTCATGATCATTCTCCTTCATTTTTATACTTCTATATTTTTTATTTCGACAGTTTCACAAGCAGATTCAAGGGTGCGCTTCGGGTAGGATCCCGACCTTTAACGCATATTCCCTCACAATAAATTCATTATACCAAAAAAAATACGGAGTGTCAAGAGCCGGGCGAAAGTTTTTTAAATTATTTTCGTAGGGATTCGACAGCACTCAGAGTTTCCGTTTTTGACGGATCTGCCGTTTGAGTGCCTCGATTGCCACGCGGATCGCCGGCTCGGTATCGTGTTTCTCCGCCTGATCGGTGTCAAGCCCTGCCAAAAAGCGTTCTTGGTTCCAAACCGAGAGAAAAACGGCACCGCAGGACACGCCGAGAACGGCACCTACGGTAAACAGAGTGGATGCCTCCATCTCGCTTGCCAACACTCCAAGGCGCTTCCAGGCTTCCCATTTTGAAAGGAGTTCTTCGGCGGTCGCCATACGCTGAGGGGAATGCTGACCGTAGAAGGAGTCCTTGCTCTGTACCACCCCCGTATGGAAGGGGAGCTTGAGCTCCTGGGCGGCGTTGTACAGATCGAACAGAAGAGGGGTATCCGCCACGGCTGGAAATTCGAGAGGAGCGTATTCCCGGGAGGTACCGTCTTGGCGAACGGCACCCGAGGCAATCACCACGTCCCCAGGCTTTACCGATAGATGAATCCCGCCACAGGTACCGATACGGATAAAGGTATGGGCACCGCAAGCAGCCAATTCCTCCACGGCAATGGCAGTGGAGGGACCGCCGATCCCGGTGGAGCAGACGGTCACCTTTTCACCCAGCAACTCACCGCACCAGATATTGTACTCCCGATTGGAGGACAGATGGCAGGGTCGGTCCAGATAGGCGGCGATCTTCTCACAACGCCCCGGATCACCTGGTAACAGACAATATTCGCCTACCTCTCCGGGGCGAAGGGCGATGTGATATTGTTTTTCATCGGTGCGCAGCATATTATATACCTCGTTTTCAGAATTGGAACATGACTGTTTTGGGGTTACCGCACGGTATAAACACATAAAAAGTGCTTTTCTTCACCTGGCGCGAGGGCGATCATATCCGACTTTGTTTCCAGGGAATCCACCTGTCCGTCTTGGGAGGGCATACCGTACCAGGGCTCAATGCAAAGGTAAGGTGCCTCGGTTCGTTCATCATGCCAAATCCCCAAATACGGGAAGTCGGGGAAGGTCAGCGTCACCGAGCGTGCACTTTTATGCGACCTCATGCTCACCTCTCGGCTAATCTGCCGAAATAGAGGGGAGTTAATGTCGAAGAGCTTGTGAGAAAGGGGCAGGATTCGATCCTGTTCCAGTGGACGGACTACGGTCTCTCCCGTGAGGAAGCCTTCCTCGGTGACCAGAATCTCCTCGGGCTGGCATGCCTCAGAAAATTCCAAATACCAGTCCGAGAAATCAGTGTCGTCCAGAGGCAGATTGAAGCCGGGATGAAGTCCAAAGGCAAAGGGCATGGTTTCTTCTCCCGTATTTTTTACCGACGCTGTACAGCTAAGCTGATTTTTATCCAGACGGTAGTTGATTATCAGTTCAAAGTCAAAGGGGTACATGCGGCGAGTCTCCTCCGTGCCGCGGAGGATCATACAGAGCTCGTTTTCCGAACGCTTCTCTGCCGAGAAGGTCATAAACTGGGCAAAGCCGTGGCATTCCATGAAATATTTCCCTTCTCCGTGAGTACAGTACCCGTCCCAGAGACGTCCGCAAATGGGGAACAGGATCAGGGCGTGATCCTCCCACAGACCGGGAGCCTGAGCCTGCCAGATGTATTCGCATCCTGTAGCGTCCTGAATCGACTGGATTTCCGCACCACGGTCAGAGACGGTAACAGTAAGAAATTCGTTTTGAACGGTATAAAGTGCCATAGCCCCTCCTCAAAGTGTATCTTATCTATATTATAACATACCCATCAAAAAAAATGCAAGTATATCCGGGAAGTTTTTGCAAATAATAGGAGGGACGGAAAACGATGAAATGAAGAGAACGGAAGGGAAGAGAAACATGGCAAACAGGATCATCAAGTTATCCGCCGCAATCGTTGCGGCGGCATCGGCGGTAGGAAAATATGAATACGAGGGACCTTTGGGGGATACCTTTGATCTACACGATTCCACCGACAAGTTTGGAATGAAGACCTGGGAAAAAGCGGAAAGTGAGATGCAGAGGCTTGCCTTCAATACCGCGCTTGCCAAGGCATCGGTATCCGAGAGGGAGGTGGAGGCACTATTCGCGGGGGATCTTTTGAATCAGTGCGTGGGTTCTTCCTACGGTCTTTTGGATTTTGACATTCCCTATTTTGGATTGTACGGTGCTTGCTCCACGGCGGCAGAGAGTCTAATGCTTGCCGCCATGACCTGCGGAGCGGGATATGTTTCCTCCTGCGCGGCGGTTACCTCCTCCCATTACTGCGCGGCGGAGCGGCAGTACCGTACACCTATTGAGTACGGTGCCCAGCGCTCTCCCACTGCCCAGTGGACAGTAACGGGGGCGGGTGCCTTTCTGGTAGGGCGGGATGGGCGTGTTCGTCTCACCGAGGCTCTGCCGGGAATCGTAGTGGAGAAGGGAATCAACGATGCCTCCAATATGGGAGCCGCCATGGCACCTGCGGCGGCGGACACTCTGCTCCGGTACTTCCGGCAGTCGGATACTTCTCCCGAAGAATTTGATTTGATCGTAACTGGGGATCTTGGCTTTGAGGGGGGCTCCATCCTCTGCGAGCTTCTTCTGGCGGAAGGATTGGATATTCGCAGTCGGTATAACGATTGCGGTATGATGATCTACGATAGGGAGCGGCAGGATATGCATGCGGGAGGCTCGGGGTGCGGATGTTCCGCGGTGGTTCTGGCATCTCATTTGCTTCCTCGGCTGGAGCGTGGGGAGCTTCGGCAGATTTTATTTGTGGGGACAGGTGCTATGATGAGTCCGTCCAGTATCCAACAGGGGTTGGCAATTCCCGGAATTGCTCACTTGTTGCGATTGGAACGAGAAAAGGAGATGATGCGCTGATGGATTGGATCATGGATTATGTATGGGCGTTTGTCATAGGTGGGCTCTTTTGCGTGGTAGCCCAGATCTTACTGGACAAAACAATGCTTACCCCTGCCCGGATTTTAGTTGGTTATGTTGTGGCGGGTGTGATTTTAGGAGCCTTCGGATGGTATCCCGACTTAGTGGAATTTGCCGGGGCGGGTGCTACTACTCCCCTGACCGGATTTGGAAATCTGATTGCCACGGGAATTCGAAAGGCTGTGGATGAAAAGGGACTTTTGGGTGTTCTCACGGGAGGGCTTACCGCTGCCTCGGGAGGCATTACCGCCGCTTTGCTGTTCGGCTTCCTGGCATCCCTTATTTCCCGCGGACGGTTGAAATAAACAGGCGAAGGCTGTCAAAAAGCCACCCGAAGATTTTCGGAATCTTCGGGTGGCTTTTTGGATTCGGGAACCTACCGTTTTATAGGCGGATCTTTTGGGGATATATGGTATTCTTTGCCGGAAGGAACATTTACTTTGGTGTAGTTTATGCTATGGTTTACTCAATGATAAAGTTACTTTGGTGTAGATTTATGCTATTCTTGGCTCAACGGTAAAGTTACTTCGGTATAGATGTATGCCATTCTTTGTTGAACGACAAAGAATGGCGAAGAAAGCGTTTTCAAGGCGTTCCCCCTTGAAAATCCCCCCTGCGTCCCCGCCGCTCCATGCGTCGGGGAGGCTTTGCTATGGGGCAAGTCCCACCCGAAGGTTCATACGAACACTTTCGGGTGGTTGGTGTGTGGGGGATTTCCTTGTCCTTCGACGGAGGGGATCTTTCGGTAACCGTTTGTTTTCAAGGGGCGTCGTACCGGGTTGGCGGGATTGCCGTGGATTCCGACGAACTTTCTTTTAGCCCTCCCAATGGGAGAAATGCCGCAAACGGCATTGGCTCACGAAGCATGGCGGAAGACGGTTTATTGTCGATCCACGGTAATGACGGCGAAGTAATTAGAATTCAGTTGGGAGATTCGGTCACTGATCTGTCGCTTCAGCTCTTGATCGGAAAGCTTTAGCTCGAAGGGAGCGGATACGTCAAAAATCAGATTGGAGTGTGTTCTGCCCTCTACAAATCGAAAATCGTGAATACTCAGACGGTTATCTACCGAGACCACCGTTTCCGAAATCTGTTTGCGCAGGGCGTTGACCCGTTCGTCGTCGGTGACGATGGGATCCATATGCACTGTGGCGCGAATCCCCAGGCAGTTCCACAGTCTTTTTTCCAGAAGATCGATCACGTCGTGGGTATCAAACACGTTTGCCGATCCGTCCACCTCCGCGTGGAAGGAGGCGACCACGTTACCCGGACCGTAGCTATGCACCACCATATCGTGGACCCCAAGAATTTCTGGGTACTCCTTTGCCAGAGTCAGAATTCCCTGTACCGTTTCCGGGTCGGGTGCCCGCCCCAGAATGGAGTTCTTGGTATCGTTCAGAACCCGAACCCCGGCGATCAAGATCACCACCGCCACCACGATACCCATGTAGCCGTCGGTGCGGATGTCGGTAAAGTAGCTAATCAGCCCGGAAAGAAGAACCGCTACGGTGGCGATGGCATCGGAAAGGCTATCTGCCGAGGTAGCGCGCATCACCCCCGAGTCGATCCGTTTCGCCAGCTTGCGATTGAAGAGGGAAAGCCATAGCTTAACGACTACCGAAAGAAACAGGACAATAAAGACAGGCAGGGAGAAGGTGACCTCGGTAGGGTTGAGCACCTGGGAAATCGATTCCTTTAGAAGTTCCACCCCCACGGTAAGAATCAGAAAGGACACGATCATGGAGGAGACATATTCGATTCTGGCGTGTCCAAAGGGGTGGTCCCGATCCGCCGGCTTTGCCGAGATCTTAAAGCTGATTAAGGAGATTACCTGCGAGCCGGCATCAGACAGATTATTGACCGCGTCAGCCGTAATGGAAATGGAACCCGAGATGGCTCCCGCAATCAATTTTACGAGCGAGAGGAGCAGATTGGCAACGATTCCCACAAGGCTTGCCATGGTACCGCAGGCACGGCGAACGGCAGGATTTTTTGTGTCTTGCCAATTTTTTACGAAAAGCTTACAAAAAAGCGTGGTCATAGAGCCTCCATTCAAAGTCAGAAAGAAAAATTAATTAGAAACGAAAATAAAGAAAGGGATTATACCCCGAGTCCACCAGGTACGCCGTGCATAGGATCAAGGAACCGAGGCAGAGAAGGAGCCTTGATGCTCCCTCCACGTTTGGTCTTCTCCGTGTCAGGCGGAGCCATAGGGTAACGGGAAGGGGAGTCGCTCCCACTGCCATTAGCAAAAGCATGGGGGCGTTTCGGAGAAGCTCGTAACGGATCCACCCATCCGATCCCCCCGTGATTCCCACGCCAAAGAGAGCACCGAGAAGCCGCAAATGCTCACTGCCGCCTCCGTCCGCGGAAAAGATCCACCAGCCGATGAGGATCCCAAGCAGAGCGTACAGGTGACATAAAAACGGGGGAAGGCGGCTAAGAATCTTCCCGAGAAAGGCTTTTTCCATGGCAAGGAGCAGAAAGAAATACAATCCCCAGCCAAGAAAATTCCAAGCGGCACCGTGCCAAAGCCCGGTTAGTGCCCAGGTGATGAGCAGATTGCGGTAGGTGCGCCATCTTCCTCTTCGATTTCCGCCCAGCGGAATATACACGTATTCCCGAAACCAGGTAGACAGGGTAATATGCCAGCGTCGCCAAAACTCCGTGATGCTCTTGGAAACGTACGGATACCGAAAATTTTGAGGAAATTCAAAGCCAAACAGGCGCCCCAATCCCACTGCCATATCCGAATAACCCGAAAAGTCGTAATAGATCTGAAAGGCGTAGAGGATCAGCCAAAGCCAAGCACGGAGAGCGGTATTTCCTCCGAGTCCCTCTAAGATCGATTCAGCCAGTTCTCCCGCCGGATTGGCGAGCAGGACCTTTTTAGAAAGTCCTACGCAAAAGGCAGAGATCCCCGCCGTTACCTGTTCCCGGGTGATCCGTCTTTCCTTTAGCTCCTGTTCCACCTCGCCATAGCGAACGATGGGTCCTGCGATAAGCTGGGGGAACAGCGTCACATAGGTACCGAAGGTCACGAAATTCTTCTGTGCGTGCGCATCCTCTCGATATACGTCTATGACGTAAGACATGGCTTGGAAGGTGTAGAAGGAGATCCCTATGGGAAGAGGCAGGGACAGGGTAGACAGACCCACCGCCGAGGCAAAGAGGTCGTAGTATTTAAAAAATGCCAGAAGAGCAAGATTGCTTCCCACCGCCGCCACTAACGGAATACGTGGGGAGCCCCCTTTTCGGCGAACCGCCGCCAGCCATAAACCAAAGGTGTAATTGGCGGCAATGGTAAGAAGCATCAGGGGCAGATAGGACAACCCACCCAAGCCGTAAAATACAAGACTGACGGCAAGCAGCAGCCCGTTTTTCCACCTTCGGGGGCAGAGGACATAGCCAAGCAGAGCCGCCGGAAGAAACAGATATAGAAATTCGAGAGAGGAAAACAGCATAACAATCCCTTTCTGAATGAAGTTGATATGTATGCTGTTTTTTCTTTATCAATTGACGGTTGAGTTATTGCTTTGTCCGAAGCATTTCCTCGGCGGCTGAGAGAATTCCGATTTTTCCGCTTTCGTAGGTCAGACCGCCCTGGAAGAAGGCGGTATAGGGAGGACGAAGAGGTCCGTCGGCGGAAAGCTCAATGGAAGCCCCTTGGGTAAAGGCACCTGCCGCCATGATTACGGGATCGGAGTAGCCCGGCATCTCCCAAGGCTCTGGGGTCACGTAGGAATCAATAGGCGAGCCCGCCTGGATCCCTCGGCAAAAGGCACAAAGTCCCTCGGGTGTGCCTGTGATTACTGTTTGGATGATGTCGTACCGAGGCTCATTCCACCGAGGCTCTACTTGATAGCCAAGCCCCTCCTCTCCGAAGACGTATGCCGCGAAGCAGGCGGTTTTCAGTGCCTGGGCGGTGGTGTGAGGGGCATAGAAGAGCCCCTTATACATATTTTTATTTTGACCCAAAGTGGCTCCCACCTCCAGACCGCATCCCACCGAGGTGAGGCGATAGGAAGCAAGCTCCACAGCCCGTCTGGTTCCCGCGATATAGCCGCCGGTCTCCGCCATACCGCCGCCGGGGTTCTTAATGAGAGAGCCGATGATCATATCCGCTCCCACTGCCGTGGGCTCGCGGGTCTCGGTAAACTCGCCATAGCAATTATCCACCACCACAAAGGCGTGGGGGCAAAGCTCCTTCACCAGGGGGATCACCGCCCCAATCTGATCTACGCTGAGGGTCTTGCGGTTCAAATATCCCTTGGAGCGTTGAATGAAGACCACCTTGACCCGGCTTCCTTCCTCGGTGAGTACCTGTCGAATTTTTTGAGTATCGAAGGCACCCTCCGCCGATAGATCCGCCTGGCGGTATTCTACCCCGAAATCACGGAGAGAGCCATTTCCCGGTTCGCCTACGTTTCCGATGACCTCATCCAAGGTGTCGTAGGGCTTTCCTGCGATAGAAAAGAGGATATCCCCGGGGCGAAGCAAGCCGAACAAACCGATGGTCAGCGCTTGGGTTCCATTGACAATGTTATGCCGCACGAATGCCGCCTCGGCGTTCATCACGTCTGCCCAGATCTCGTCCAGCACCTCCCGTCCGCGGTCATTATAGCCGTAGCCGCTGGTGGGGTTGAACATGGTCTCGCTGACTCGGTGCTCTCGAAAGGCATCCATTACCTTTTGGGTATTGAGATATGAGATGCGGTCAATTTCGGCAAAGCGGCTGGCAAGTGCCGCCTCCGCTTTTTCCGCGATGTCGCGGATGGTTTCTGAAAAAATCATAGCGTTCCTTTCTGAGGGGGTGTTGCGTTTTTAGATTACTTGCCCTCGGGCAGGGCTTTTACAAATTCGGTTGCCAGGCGGGCGCATGCCTCTGCGTCACCCATGTCGCAAGTCTCCACCCGAGAGTGGATATAGCGGCAAGGAATGGAAAGGGCACCGGCGCGGCTTCCGCTTCCCGTCATCTGCATGGAGGAGGTATCGGTACCGCCGTAGAGCAGTACCTCTCTCTGGTAAGGGATCTTGTGCTTCTCGGCGAGAGTGCACAGGGAAGTCACCACCTCCGGATGGCAGATCACCGAGCGGTCCTTGATCTTAACGGCGGCTCCCTTACCCAGGGCACATGCCATAGGATCGGCTCCGGGAACGTCTCCCGTCCCCGTAACATCAAAGCAAAGAGCATAGTCGGGGGCAATTCCGAAGGTAGCCGTCATGGCTCCTCGGCAACCCACCTCTTCCTGAACTGAAAAGACGTAATACACGTCGGCGGACAGCATCTCCTGCCACAGGTTCTCCGCCACAGCGAGCAGAGCCGCGCAACCGATGCGGTCATCCAGAGGGCTGCCGGTGATTCGTTTTCCTGCCAGACGGCGTACGCCCCCTCGCACCACGAAAAAGTCACCGATCTTTACCTTTCGCTCGGCTTCTTTTCGGCTTTTTACGCCAATGTCAATGGCAAAGCAGTTCGCACCGTAGTCTGCCGGTTTAGTCTTTCCGTCGGGTACGAGGACACCGGCGATGCCGCTCTCGGACACTACCTCGCTAAAGGCGGAGGCGGCAAAGTTGATCCCGCCTATGGGTGCCACACGGAGCAATCCGCTGTCCTCAATAAAATTGACAAGAAATCCGATCTCATCCATATGAGCACAGAGCATGACGGTCTTTCCTTCGCCGGTCCCCCGCTTTTTCGCGATGAGATTTCCCAGGTTATCCACCCGCACCTCGTCTGCGTAAGGGGCGATCAGCTCAGACAATAGGGCACGGATTCCGTCCTCCCGACCCGATACCGAGGGAAGGACGCTAAGCTTTTGAAGTGTTGTATAAAGATTCATTTCAGTGATTCCTTTCCAAGACGATTGGTTCCGCGCAATGTTACGGTGTGTCGCCGCTCATTCGGCTCAGCATCGCTCTGACCAGGGCGGCAATGGACAGATAATCCTCTACGCTGGTTACGCAGGAGGGGGAATGGAGGTAACGGGTAGGTGCCGACAGGGCAAGGCACCGCACGCCCTCGCCGGTTTTATGGATGGAACCGGCATCGTTGCCTCCCGATACGTAACGCTTGAGCTGACAGGGGATTCCGTCCTCCTTCGCCGTTTGCAACGCAAAGTGCAAAAACGCCTGATCGTAGACGGTGGAGCGATCCATCACCGATAGCACGCCCCCCTGTCCCACGTTCGCTACTTGCTTTCCGGGTGTCACCTCCGCCAGATCGCCTACTGCCGTGGTCTCCAGGACGATAGCAAGATCGGGACGGATCTTTGCCGCCGCTACCTTAGCGCCCGACAGTCCGAGCTCCTCCCGTACGGTAAAGCAGAAATACAGATCCAGATTCTTAGACAGAGGATGCTTCCGTAGCTCCGCCATGACTAAGATCATGGCGGCACAGCCCATGCGGTCATCCAGCGCCTTTCCCTTGACCATAGAATCATCCTTGCCAAAGAGGTAGAAGTCCGAGTCAAAGGTACCCAGGTCTCCTACGGAAACAAGCGTCTCTGCCTCCTCACGGTTAGACACGCCGATGTCCAAGTAAAGCTGATCCCAGGGAGTCAACTGATTTCTCTCTTTCTTCGTTTTGTGGTGAATGGCTTTGGAGGCGATGACCCCCTGTAGGCGGTGGATTTCGTCTCCTACGGTAACGGTTCTTCCCTCCAACACAGAGCGGTGGATACCGCCAACTGTGTCAAAACGGCACAAGCCGTCGTCACAGATCTCGGTGATCATGATCCCCACCTCGTCCATATGGGCAGAGATCATAACCTTCCGCCGGTCATTCTCACCCTCGCCAAAGCGGCACAGTGCCAGCACGTTTCCCATGCGGTCATAGCAAAGACTATCGCAGAGGGGCTGGATCCGTTCCATAATTTTTCTTGCGACCTCTCCCTCGCATCCTGTGGGACCAAAGGAAAGAGATAGGTCTCGCAGGAGGTCGATCGCCGCCTCCCGTTCGGGCTTCCATACGGTCATGTGGGCAATTCCTCCTTCCTTCCGCCAAAGCGTTCTGCCAGGGCGGGACTTTCAATAAACGCCTGTACCAGACGGCAAAGAGCGTCTGCGTCCTCCGGCGCAATAACTTCGTAATAGGTGTGCATATTCCGCAGAGGAAGACCGACGTCCACCACCGGAATCCCCGAGCCAACCAGATTTAGGGTAGGGGAGTTGGTTCCTGTGGAGGAGGGTGCCGCTACCATCACGTGGGGGATCTCCTTTTCCTGGCAAAGAGCCTTCGTCATGGCGGTGAGCTCGCGGTGGGTCGCCGCCGACCAGGCAAGGGACACACCGCCCCGAAGGGGAACGGTCTCGCTTTTGGGAGTATGAGGTACTCTTGCCAAATTCACGTCGATGACCATTGCGTAGTCCGGGTTGGCAGAGAAGGCGCCGGGTGCCACGCCGCCGATACGGGAAGTCTCCTCGAAAGCAGAGAGAAGCAAGGTCACGTCTCCTGCCAGGTTTTCTCTGGGAGTGTGGGCGATGGCGTAGGCGGCAATGGCACCGCACGCCTTATTATCAAAGCTCTTTCCGGCAAGGGCACCGCCGGCGAGCTCCCGATATCGGGGAGCAAAGCCAATGGGCGTACCTACGGGTGCTATTTTCTCCAGCTCCTCTTCGGGATAACCCACGTCAATGAGAAGCTCTTCTGCCTCGGGCAGAATATCTTCGCTGTCTCCGCGAAGATGGGGTGGAGTGGAGGTAATAATTCCTCGGAGCGTCCGAGTTCCGTAAATCACCACGTCCGCACCCTGGAGCACCGACTGAGACAATCCTCCCACCGAGGTAAAACGGAGGAATCCGCCCTCACAGATCTTCGTCACCATCATACCGATCTCGTCAAAATGGGCATCCACCAAAATGGAGGGCGCATCCGTTCGTCCGCAGGATCGGCGAAGAAGGTGGTTTCCTACCGCGTCTACCTGAATCTCATCAAAATATGTTTGATACCGCTCACGGATCTTCTCGGTAGCAAGGCTTTCAAAGCCGGATACCGACATGATGCCCGAGAGCTCAAAAATGTCTCTTTTTAGTTCCTCATTCATTCTGTTTTTACGTTCTCCTCCCGGGGCTTACGCTTCAATTCCCCAGTATTTTTTATCCAGACTTCGGTACTGGATGGCTTCCGCAATATGTTTGGCACCAATGACCTCGGCACGGTCTAAATCGGCAATGGTTCTGGCTACTCGCATGATCCTGTCGTAGCCCCTCGCCGACATACCCATTCGCTCGTACGCCGTCTTCAGCAGAGCGTCTGCCGCGCTGTCGGTGACGCAATACCTTCGGATCGCTCCCGCGTCCAGCTGAGCGTTGCAATAGACACCCGGATCTCCCGCCATTCTGGCGGCGGCAAACTCTCTTGCGTTCTTTATCCGCTCACGGATGGCAGAGGAGGATTCCTCCGGTTTATGGGTACCGGATAGCTCGTCGTAGGACAGAGAGGGGAGCTCCACCTGGATGTCGATTCGATCCAGCATGGGTCCGCTGATCCGGGAAATATACCGCTTGACCTCCTGGGGAGAGCAGGTGCACTTTCTGGTTGGATGACCGAAATATCCGCATCGGCAGGGATTCATTGCTCCCACCAGCATAAACGAGCAAGGGTAGGTGACCCGACCGTTTGCCCGGGTGATCGTGACACGACGATCCTCCAGCGGCTGACGGAGGGCATCGGTGACCAGCTTGGGAAATTCGGGTAGCTCGTCGAGAAACAGGACTCCGTTATGAGAAAGAGAGACCTCTCCCGGCAAGGGGTTGATTCCGCCTCCCACAAGGCTTACCGCGCTCATGGTGTGGTGAGGAGATCGAAAGGGACGGTGCGCCACCAGAGATACTCCTTCGGGCAGGGTTCCCGCCACCGAATGGACCTTGGTAGTTTCAATTGCCTCCTCAAAGGTCATGGGAGGCAGAATAGACGGAAGGCGTTTAGAAAGCATGGATTTACCCGTACCGGGAGGTCCAATGAGAAGCACGTTATGCCCTCCTGCCGCGGCAATCTCCATGGCTCGCTTTGCCATTGTCTGTCCCCGCACGTCGGCAAAATCCAGGCTGCCGGAAAGCATTGCCGTCTCAAATGCCTGTCGGTCACACGCCACAGGGGTCAGAGGGGCGGTTCCGTTCAAATGGGCAATCAGCTGTGCCATATGTTCTACGCCAAAGACTTGGATTCCCTCTACCGCTGCCGCTTCTCCCGCGTTTTCCGCCGGGGCATAGAATTCCCGAAAGCCGGCGTTTCTTGCCGCCACGCACATACAGAGAGTGCCTCGCACCGGGCGAAGCTTTCCAGACAGAGAAAGCTCTCCCACGAAGCATTTATCCGAAAGCTCCACACCTTCGCCAAGGATTCCTCCGCAACGGAGAATTCCCAAGAGAATGGAGGTGTCAAAGGCGGAGCCTTCCTTTCGGCGGTCTGCCGGTGCCAAGTTTACCGTTAGCTCCAGGGAAGGGAAGCGGAATCCGCTATTTTCACATGCTGTCCGCACTCGTTCTTTGGCTTCCTTTACCGCCAGGTCGGGCAGTCCCACCAATTCGAAGCCGGGGATTCTGGACTGGGCGTTACACTCCACCGTGACGATATAGCCGTCGATGCCGTAGAGTCCGGCGCTATATATCGTTGAAAGCATGTTCTTCTCCTTCTGTTTTCCGTCGTTGTCTTAGGCAAATTATATCTTCTTTATTTTACCACAATTTTATTTTATTTACAAGTGTTGCGTGAAAAAAGAAGAAAAACTTCCCTCTTACCGGGGAATTGAAACGGGTACTGTGCGAATTTTTGGGGCAATGTGCCGATGAGAACAGGGAGTTTTTCCAAAAACTCCGTCGGAGCAATTTACGAATGGTCCGTAAAAACGGAACAAGATCACTTCGATGTAGATTTATGTCATTCTTTGGTGAATGGTAAAATTACTTCGGTATAGATGTATGCCATTCTTTGTCGTTCAACAAAGAATGGCGAAGAAAGCGTTTTCAAGGCGTTCCTCCTTGAAAATCCCCCTACGTCCCCGACGCTCCATGTGTCGGGGAGGCTTTGCTATGGAGCAAGTCTCACCCGAAGGTTCATACGAACACCTTCGGGTGGTTGATGTGATTGCTGTGGATTTCGATGGACGGAATTTTTCGGTAATCTTTTTTCGGAAGAAACTCTTCGTCTGCTGGTGAGGTAAAGAGATCCAAAGCCGCCAGGGGGCTTTTGCCTACTGTTTGACATAGTATCGCCTCGGAACGTAGAAATTTTGAATTTGGCGAAGGAGGACGCGGAGCTCCTTACAAAATACAAAAGTCCCAAACAACTCTCTTTTCCCGACAGAGTATGGGTAGTTCGGTGTCGCACGGGGATGCAAGGGTACGAAAAAAGAAAATGAAAAAATTTCCTGTTTTCCATCGGGCGACGGGATCCGACAACTTTCTTTTCTTTGATTTGCTACAATGAGGAAGAAACAAATCGGATCGAGAAACGATCGGGAAGGAAACAAATATGGATGTAAAAAACAGAACGGCAACAGAACCCGCCCATGCCCCCTCTTATACGGCTCGAGAGGAAGGGACGGAGGGGACGAGCTCCTTTTGGAGGTCCATGGGTATAGGACTCCTATATGCGCTGTGCGGATACTGGCTGGGGGGAGCTGCCCTGCCCTTTAGTGCCCATCCTTTTGGGATTGCGCTTCTTTGCGCCTCGGACAGGAAGGTGTTTTATATTTACGCGGGACTTTGTCTTGGAGCGTGGGACAATCGATATCGTACCGCCTTGTTAGTGACCTATTCGGCACTCCTTTTGTTACGGCTTTTGGTTCGTCTTTTGCTGGACAGCTCCAAGGAAAAATCCATGGACGGGACTGAGACCGGACAAGCGTTGGAATCTCCGTATTCCTTTCTTTTTGCGGAGCATCTGAGCTTACGGGCGGCGACGGCAACCATCGGTGCCTTTGGAATCGGGCTCTACCGTCTGATTGAGGGAGATTTCCTTTATTACGATTTGTACGGAACCATTCTGGGAACTCTGTCAGCTCCCACAGCGGTGCTGTTGTTCAGCGGTATATACGGAGGAAGTAAGCCAACGCGAGTGTGGCGGCAACGCTTGGCGCAGATTTGCCTTTGCTGTGCTTTGTGCTTTTCCCTGGGCGACTGGAAGGTCTACGGAATCTCAGCGGCGGTGTTCGGCGGACTTTTCTCCGCCCTTTATCTGGTTCGAAAGCAGGGGACCATGACAGGAGTACTGGCGGGGACTCTTTGCGGTCTGGTTACTTCTCCTCTTTTGGCACCCGGTTTTGCCTTCGGGGCTTTGGCAATGGGATTGCTCCATGAATTTTCCCTGACCTTGGGTGTCAGTGCCGCTTTTCTCGCGGCAACAGCCTGGAGCAGTTACGTTCGCGGAATGGGTGTGTTGGACGGAGTTTTACCTGCTCTTATTGCTGTTTGTCTTTTATTTCCCGTTTTGGATCGCTTATTTTTCTCTCCGAGGGTACGGGAAAAGGAGAAGGACAAGGTCGGGAAGATTGAGACGGAGAAGACAGATAGGAAGGAGGTCCCTCTTTGTTCTCCCTTGTCGTTGGGAGAAGAAGAAAGTCTGAGACTGAGGGATACCAATCGACGGCTCCATTCTCTTTGTGAGAGCCTTTCCTCCCTGTCTTACGTGATGGAGCAGATGAGCCGACAGACTCAGGCTCCTACCGCCACGGACCTAAGGCAAATTTGCGAGAGTTCCTTTGAATCCTCCTGTACCAGCTGTTCTCAACGGGAAAGCTGTTGGGGGGAGGAATTTACCAGAACTTCTCGGGAGATCGGGACTCTCAGTGCCGCTCTTCATACACACGGAAAGGTAACCCATGCCGATGCGGCATCGTCCATGACCCTTCGTTGTTCTCGGTTGCCTGACATATTGGAGGAAATCAATCACCGCGCGGCGGAACATCGGCGGCAGACTCTGCTCTGTGACCGAACCGAGGTTTTTGCCTTGGATTACGGAGCCTTATCCGGTATGCTGGATGGTACCGTTCGTGCCGGAGAGGAGGCTTATCGGCGGGACGAAGCACTGACGAGTGGATTATGCTTACGTTTCACACGGGAGAATGTTGGCGTTACCGGAGTTACGGTACTGGGAAGCGGACGGCGGCGGGTGATCTTGATGGGAGAGGAACGAGAGAGGCTCTCTGCCGAGGCGGATCGGATCCGAGAAGCCGTGCGGGAGGTCTGTCCCTTCTCTACCGATGGCGGTGTTTTAGATGACGAGATGCCTAGGTGGATCTTTACCGAGCGGCTCAAGCTGAAGGTGAGCAGTGCCCAGCGTACAGTGTGTGCTGAGGGAGAGGCAGAATACTGCGGCGATACCGTGGGGCTGTTTACCAATGAGGAAGGGCACCTATACGGGCTAATCAGCGACGGCATGGGTGCCGGGCAAGAGGCGGCACTGACCTCCGGGATCGCGGGACTGTTTTTGCGTAAGATGCTGGCGGCGGGAAATTCCTGCGATATTGCTTTGAAGATGTTGAACGGATTTCTTCGGAACCGTGGCAGCGGCAGTCTCCACGAGTGTTCAGCAACCGTTGATCTGATGGAGCTGGATCTAATGGCGGGACGGGCATACTTTTATAAAAGCGGAGCGGCTCCTACCTACGTATTTCGGGAGGGAAGCCTGTTCAAGCTAAGATCTCGTACCGTTCCCATGGGGATCCTGCGGGATACCGACATCCGGCGGATCAATTTTGACGTAAGTCCGGGAGACGTGATCGTCATGGTCAGCGACGGAGTGACCCAACTCAAGGAGGAGTGCCCTTGGCTTTTTGATTTGCTTCGAAGCCAGGGCGGAGAAGGGGGTCGGGGAGAAGTGAGTACCGAACGGCTGGCAGATCTCATCGTAAAATACGCCAAGGAGGAAGGAAGCACCGACGATCTCTCCGTTCTTGTGGTAAAAATTGAGGATAATCGGGAAAAAAGTGCATAAATGAAAGCCACCCGAAGGTCAAGCTTGACCTTCGGGTGGCTAATTTTCCGTAATATGAAAGAGGCGTTATTCCTCATGACGGCGGTTGACGAATTCCCGCAAAAGAGAGTAGACCAAGGAGCAGACGGGAACGCTGATCAGCATGCCCACAATTCCGAAGGAGCTGCCCACCGTCACCGCGATCAAAACCCAAACACCGGGAAGCCCCACTGATTTTCCTACTACCTTGGGATAGATGAGATTCCCCTCGATTTGTTGCAGGATGAGAATGAAGATTACAAACCAAACCGCTTGCATGGGATCCTTCAAAAGAATCAGGAAGGCACCTATGCCGGTTCCGATGAACGCGCCAAAAATTGGGATCAGAGCGGTGACACCCACCAGCACGGAGATCAGAAGAGGGTAAGGCATTCTGAAAATCAGCATCCCCAAAAAGCAGAGAGAGCCAATGATCAATGCTTCCGTAAGCTGACCGGAAATGAATTTGGCAAAGATCCGCTCGCTGGTATAGGCAAGGCGGGTAATCTGGTCGGCATGCCGGTCGGAAAAGATTGCGTGCATCAGCTTCTTGACCCTGGCACCAAGAGAACGCTTTTGTGCCAGAATGTAAATTGCCAAAACCACGGCGAGCACCGTGTCAAACACAAAGGAGAACAGAGAACCTGCCAGGCTAATGGTCAGATTCAGAATGTCCCCTCCGTTTTGCTCTAAGAATTGAGCGACGAATGCGGTGACTTGGGCGGTGTCTACCTCCAGCGCGGGAAGAGATACACCCTTTTGAGCCATATTCTCGGAGAGGGAGGCGTACCAGCCCTGGATCGTTGTTACATAACTCGGAATCTCTTTGATCAGCTCCATGACTGTACGAACCAGCTGAGGGATGATTGCGACCAACAGCGCATAGATACAGAGAAAGACGATCAAAAGCGTCAGGATCAGACAGATCGGTCTTCGGGCACGGCGAAACTTCATGCGAAAGATCCGATTCCACAGATGCTCCAAGGGGCGGAGCAGTAAATTGAGAACAAAGGCTATGCAAAGCCCCACGATCACGGGTAACAGGGCGGACAGGATCACCTGAAACACGTCAAAAATAGACGTGATATTGCAAAGTAAAAACAGTACGACGAAAAGGATCGCCAATGCCAGAAAGACGGGAAGAAATTTTTTTTGGTTCATAAATTGCCTTTCATTTCGGTGGTTGAATTGGGAGGATGAAGAAGACGGACCGGATTTATCCGTACCGTTGAGTATCTGCGGATCAAATACCGTCCCTTGCGTCCAGTGCCTTTAAGTAATCAATGCAACGCTTGGCTTCTTCCGGACCGGTAGGATCCAGCCCCTCGCTTTCCACAACGACGGTCAGCCCTCTTTCAATTGCCAGGCGGCGGACCTCCTCAATGGGAGCCATGCCCTGTCCCAGCGAGGTGCCCTTAGCATAGCCGGGGAGGTTTCCAAGGATCCGGGAGGGGATCCCATCCTTCAAGTGGATAAAGGATACACGGTCACGGTATCGATCCATCACCTCTGTGGGACTAAGACCTGCCTCAAAGACCCAGAAGGTGTCCAGTTCAAAGTTGACGTTGGTTCTCTTTGCCATCTCCTCGATGGGGATCAGCCCATCCCGGTTGGGAAGAAACTCACGGTGGTGATTGTGATAATGGAGGCGGATTCCCTCGGACTCCAGTATGGGCTGGAAGCGATTGATGCAGGCGATCGAATAATCCAAGCCTTCCTTGGTAGCAAGAAGAGTACTGGGCAGAATCAGGTTTGAGCATCCTACTTTTTTATGGTAGTCCAGAATCTTGTCAAAGCGTTCAAAGGTCTGTTGAAAGTCGGTGTGAGTACTGCAAAGAGTCAAGCCGTAATGCTCCAGCATTGCCTTTACGTCTTCTGCCTTGTGCCCCAAAAAACCAGCCGATTCCACCAAGGTATAGCCCATTTCGGCAACCTGCTTTAAGGCTTTCTCAAAGTCCTTTTCGGTAATATCCCGCACACTGTACAACTGTAATCCGTAATTCATGGAGAACCTCCTCTAATATACTGAATTATGAAATTTGTCAAGTGAATTATAGCACAAAATGATAGGCATGGCAAGTAAAAACCAAAAAAAATTGAAAAATTTGAAAAAAACTTGGGGGAGGCCGGTTGAGGGTATAAATGTAGCCCGATGGAATGGGTACATTCCATCGGGCAAGGGGATGTTTTCTGAGTTATTCTTCGAGCATGGGGATCTTCATGATTTTTTTTAGCTCGTCTCGATCCAGGAAGGGAGCCAGATCCTCCAGCGGGGGACTAAACAGGCTTCCGTCCTCCAGCCGCTTGGTGGCACTCTTGGGCTCAAAAAGCTGTCCGGGGTCTACAAAGACCTCAGCGAGGAATGCACCCTCGGTATCAAATACGGTGTCCAGTAAGTCCTCGATCTCTCGGTTGGAGCGGCAAGCGCGATAGGGATATCCGTACGCCCAAGCCAGGCGTTCCAGGGAGGGGAAGGACAGGTCTCCACTTTCGGGACCGATACCCACCTTGGTGTGATGTCCGAAAATATTGGTTTGGGTCTGGCGGATGGAGTGGTAGCCCTCGTTGTTGATGACGAAGATCTTGATGGGGAGGCGATTGGTCAGAATGGTCTGGAGCTCTTGAAGATTCATTTGAATGCTTCCGTCTCCCGAGATACATACGATCTCCTTCTTTCCCAACGCGGTGCACACACCGATAGCGGCGGGTAGATCATAGCCCATGGAGGCAACGGCGGAGTTGATAATAAACCGCTGTCCCTCTTTGATTACATAGCCGTGACTCCCTACCACGCAGGCAGTTCCGTTGCCGACTACCGTGGTGTAGTTCTCAGGCAAACGGGAGGACAGGGCGTGAATAAAGGCATAGGGGTTGGCGAGTCCTTCCGCGCTTTTGTGGCGTTCCAATACCACGGGGTAATCCCGCTTCCAATCCCGACAGGTTTGCTGCCATCCGCTCTCGGCGCAAAGAACTCCCTCTTGCGGGAGTTTTGCCTCTAAGGCGGAGAGAAATTCCTTAGCGTCGGCGTGAATGGGAAGCTCCACGTGAAGGGTTGGCTTTTTCAGCTCCTCAGCATCCACGTCAACCATCATGACAAACGCCTCTCTTGCCCAGGTCTTCCAGTTGTATCCGACCTGGCGAATGGACAGTCGGTTGCCCACGGACAGGATCACGTCGGCGTTCTGGACGGCAAAATTACCGGGTCTGTCACCCATCATGCCGCCTCGTCCCACATACAGGGGATCGACATCCGCCATCATGTCAATATTATCCCAGCCGGTAACCACGGGAATATTCAGCTTGGGAAGGAGGGCGCGGAACAGTTCAAAAGCACCTGCCAAACGAATACCGTTTCCGGCGTAAAAGACGGGGCGCTTTGCCGCCCTGAGCTTTTCTATGACGGTGTCGATGATCTGCTCGGAGGGAATCGGTGCCTCGGGGGCATCCTCCGCGGGGTCGTAGCCCACCAGATCGTCGGTGTCAATAGTCATGCCTTGAAAATTCAAGGGAATATCCAGCCAGCAGGGACCGGGACGTCCGGTGGTTGCCAAGTGGTACGCCTTTTCCAGGGCGTAACGAATGCGGAGTGGATCCTCGATCATCTCCGAATATTTGGTCATACAGCCAACGGCTTTGGTAATGTCAAATTCTTGGTCTCCTCCGGCACGGATGCCAAGCCCCATTCCGCGGGCGGTGGTGTCGTACCGTACCTGTCCTGAAAGAATCAGCATGGGGATGGAGTCCAGCCAGCCGCCTACCACGCCGGTAATGGCGTTGGTTCCGCCGGGACCGGTGGTGACGCAAACGGCGGCAATTTTATTGTGAATCCTTGCGTATGCCTCCGCGGCAATGGCGCATGCCTGCTCGTGGTGGTTATAGAGACAGTGCAGACCCTCCTTGTGCCCTAAGGCGTCGTTGAGGTGCATGGCGCCGCCTCCGGTTACGGTAAAGCAGTCGGTAATGCCGTGGGAGACCAAAAAGTCTGCTACATAATCGGCAAGTCTGATTTTCATAAGAGCTTCCTTTCTCTTGAAAGAATTGTTTTTAAAGGATCAAAGAAGAAGCCCCTTTGCGGGGAAAGGGGCTTTTTGCGTGTTACAGGTTTACCGCTTCGATGACGGTCTTTGCCATATAGTCCAGCATTTCATCGGTCATGCCGGGATACACACCGATCCAGAAGGTATCGGACATGATCCGGTCGGTCTGCTCCAACGTACCTACCACACGGTAGCCTTCACCGGATCTGCGCATTTCGTCAAAGCAGGGATGCTTGGTCAGATTGCCGGCAAAGAGCATACGGGTTTGTATGCCTTTTTCTTCGATATAGCCGACTACCTTTTCCCGGCTCACACCCTCGCGGCAGGTCAGCAGGAAGCCAAACCAGGAGGGGTTAGAGTTTTCTGCGGCAACGGGGAGAATCAGCTTATCCTCCGCGGGAGCAAGTGCTTTCTTCAGATAATCGAAGTTGTGGCGACGTCGCTCCACGAAGGAGGGGAATTTCTTTAACTGGGCGCAACCGATGGCAGCTTGCATATCCGTGGCTTTCAGATTGTATCCGAAATGGGAGTATACATACTTGTGGTCGTAGCCCAAGGGCAGTTCTCCGTACTGACGGTCAAACCGATGCTGGCACAGATTGTCCATACCCGAGGGGCAGACGCAATCCCGTCCCCAGTCTCGGATGGAGCGGGCGATCTTGGAAAGAAGGGGATTGTCGGTATACACGGCACCGCCCTCACCCATGGTCATATGGTGGGGAGGATAAAAGCTGCTGGTTCCGATGTCGCCCACGGTACCGGTCTTGTGAGTGACACCATCAATGGTGTACTCCGAGCCAAGGGCATCGCAGTTGTCCTCAATGAGCCACAGACTGTGGCGGTCACAAAATTCCTTCACTGCCTTCAAATCAAAGGGATTTCCCAAGGTGTGGGCGATCATGACCGCCTTGGTCTTGGGGGAGTAAGCCGCTTCCAGCTTGGATACGTCAATATTGTATTGAGGAATGGTCACATCCACGAACACAGGAATGGCACCGTACTGAATATAGGGAGTTACGGTGGTGGGGAAGCCGGCGGCAACGGTAATCACCTCATCGCCCCGTTTTACTGCTCTGTCGCCCAAGAGGGGAGAGGTGAGGGTCATAAAGGCGAGAAGGTTCGCGGAGGAGCCGGAGTTGACCAGGCTACAGAAGCGAACGCCGAGGTACTCGGCAAACTCCTTCTCAAACCGGTCCGTGTAGCGCCCCGAGGTCAGCCAGAATTCCAGGGCACTGTCTACCAGATTGCACATTTCCTCACTGTCGTATACACGGGAGGCGTAGGGGATCCGATCTCCCTCCCGATAAGGTTCCTTGGTGTGATATTTTTTGCAGTATTCCTTTACCTGCTGGAGGATCTGTTCTCTTTCTTCACGTTCGTTACAGGCTTGAATCGGCATAAGAATGTTTCTCTCCTTTGTTTCGTTGATCCAAATGTAAGCGATCAATCTTAGTATTTGCGAAATCATGGCGCAAAATCCCGATTTTGCGCACATTTACAATTTATCATACCATAATTTGCGCCTTTTGTCAACTTTCTTTCTATATTTCTGAGTCAAAAACTCTGATTTCTCGAAAGATTCCATTTCGACAAGGAGTGCTTTCTGCTCTTTTTCTCAAAAAAAATCAATTTTTTCCAAAAAAGTACTGTACAAATTCGCGATTTAGTGGTACAATAATACCTGATCTTTTTATTTCCAAAAAGCAAAGGAGCATTTCAAAATGAAAAAGCTTTATGAAGGCAAAACCAAAGACGTATATGCGTTGGATAACGGCAATGTTCTGCTGAAATTCAAGGACGATTGTACCGGTAAGGATGGCGTATTTGATCCCGGCGAGAATGCGGTCGGTCTTACTATTGAGGGAATCGGGCGTGCAAACCTGGAAACTTCGATCCACTATTTCGAGCTGTTGAAGCAGGCGGGCATCAAGACGCACTACGTAAGCGCAAATCTCGAGGAGGCAACCATGGAGGTCCTTCCTGCGGAGTGCTTCGGTAAGGCACAGGGCGGAAATGGACTGGAGGTGATCTGCCGTTTGGTAGCTACCGGCAGCTTTATCCGCCGCTATGGCGAGTACATTAAGGACGGAACGGTTTTGGAGGGAGGATATGTGGAGTGCACCTTCAAGAATGACGAGAAGGGCGACCCGCTGGTTACCGGCGAGGGATTGGCTGCCCTGGGCGTTATGACTCCCGCCATGTTCGATAGCATGAAGGAGCAGACGCTGAAGATCACCAAGATCGTAGCGGATGACCTGAAGTCCATCGGACTGGACCTGTGGGACATTAAGTTCGAGTTTGGCTACAACAACGGCGAGGTGATCCTCATTGACGAGATCGCGTCGGGTAACATGCGCGTCTACAAGGACGGCAAGATCGTGGATCCTGTTGAGCTGACCAAGCTGATTCTGAACCGCTGAGTTTTTGCCGCCGCGAAAAAACTTTTTCCGCGGCGGCTTCTTTTTTGAAATTTCTCTTGACAAGCGGGATAAAATGGATTATACTATTAAAGTATAAAGGCGTTGAGGAAGAAAAGTAACGGACAGGGTCACTCCAAGAGAGCGCGGGAAGGTGCGAGCCGCGTAGCAGAGGGTCCGCGAAGAACACTTCGGAGCCGCAAGCTGAACGCTCGGAAGAGACAGTAGGCGCGCCGTGTGTCACACGTTACCGTGACGGTCTTTCCAAGCTTGGGAAGTACGCAGAGAGATTGCTTAAGGGCAATAAGATAGGTGGTACCGCGAACACAGTCGTTCGTCCTATGTGGGATGAGCGGACTGTGTTTTTTGTTATCAGAAAATAAAACTCACTGAAATAAAGTGAAAGAAGAAAGAGGTATGTTATGAAGCACGTAGATTTGCGAGACGTGATGGAAAACCGCGACTATGTTGGAAAAGCAGTAACCGTTTGCGGTTGGGTAAGAACCGCGAGAGACTCCAAGAACATGGCGTTCTTGGCACTGAACGATGGCACGACTCTCAATCATTTGCAGATCGTGGTGGACAAGGCGACCCTGACTGTCCCTGCCGCCGCCACACATCTGGGCGCGTCTTTGCGCGTGGTAGGAAACGTGGTAGAGGGGTTGAAGGGAGAGGGCGTGGAAATTAACGCATCCTCCATTGAGGTACTGGGTGACTGCCCCGCAGATTATCCTCTCCAGAAGAAGTTCCAGAAGCTGGAGACCCTCCGTGAAATTCCTCATATCCGTGTCCGTACCAACACCTTTAACGCGGTGCTCCGGGTTCGTTCGGTAATGGCGGCTGCACTGCACCGCTACTTCCAAGAAAATCACTATACCTATATCAACACTCCCCTGCTCACCGGCTCGGATTGCGAGGGAGCGGGTGAGGTATTCCAGGTAACCACCCTGGGCTACAATACCGATTACAAGACGGCGGAGGAGTACTACGCCAACGACTTCTTCGGTCGCCGTGCCGGACTTTCGGTGTCGGGTCAGCTGGAGGGTGAGGTTGCCGCCATGGGGCTGGGCAAGATCTATACCTTCGGTCCCTCTTTCCGTGCGGAGAACAGCAATACCCCCCGCCACGTTGCCGAGTTCTGGCACATTGAGCCTGAGGTTGCCTTCGCGGAGCTTCCCGACATCATCGAGATCGCCGAGGAGATGATCAAGTACGTGATCCGTGACGTGATGGAGAAGTGCCCTGAGGAGCTTGCCTTCTTTGAGCAAAGATTTGAGAGGGGCTTACGCGAGAAGCTACAGAGCGTGGTGGATAACGAGTTCGCCATTGTGGACTATACCACTGCCATTGAGCAGTTGAAGGCATCGGGTGTTTCCTTTGAATATCCTGTGGAATGGGGATTGGATCTCCAGACCGAGCACGAGCGGTATATTACCGAGGAGATCTATAAGAAGCCTGTATTTTTGACCAATTACCCCAAGGACATCAAGGCGTTCTATATGAAGCAAAACCCCGATGGCAAGACCGTTGCCGCTACCGATTTGCTGGTTCCCGGTGTAGGCGAGATCATCGGATGCTCCGAGCGTGAGGCGGATTATGACAAGCTGGTAGCTGCCATGGAGGCAAGAGGTATGAATCTTGCCGATTACAGTGACTATCTGGATCTTCGCAAGTTCGGTTCCGTTCCTCACTCGGGCTTTGGTCTTGGATTTGAACGGATTATTATGTATGTGACCGGTATGTCCAATATCCGCGACGTGATCCTCTATCCCAGAACCGTGGGGAACATTCGCTGATCCCCTTCATGAAAGGATGTATTATGTCTGAGTTGATTTTTCCAAAGAGCTATGATCCGAAGCTTACCCTTCGGGAGACCCAACGCGCCATCAAGCTGATCAAGGATACCTTCCAGAAGGAATTGGCACTGGCACTGAATTTGGACCGCGTAACGGCACCCATCTTGGTGAAGCAAGGAAAGGGTTTGAACGATGACCTGAGTGGCGTGGAGAGAAAGGTTTCCTTTACCATGTCCCAGGTGGAAGGAACCGCCGAGGTCGTGCAGTCCTTGGCAAAATGGAAGAGAACCGCTCTCCATCGGTACGGTTACCGTGTGGGAGAGGGAATTTATACCGATATGAACGCCATTCGCCGTGATGACAAGGTTGACAATACCCATTCAATCTTCGTGGATCAGTGGGACTGGGAGAAGGTGATCCGTGCCGAGGATCGTACCTTGGACTACCTGAAACATACCGTCCGCGCCATCGTGGGCGCGCTGTCCCGTACCAAGGGATATATTAACAAGGCGTATCCTAAGCTGGAAACAACCATGGGAGACGAGGTGACCTTCGTCACCTCTCAGGAGCTGGAGGATCGGTATCCCGATTTGAGCGGCAAGGAGCGGGAGGATGCTGTTACCCGTGAGCATGGCATCGTATTTTTGATGCAGATCGGAGGCGTGTTGAAGAGTGGGATGCCCCACGACAGCCGAGCCCCTGACTACGACGATTGGTCGTTGAATGGGGATATTCTCGTTTGGGATCCCATTCTTGGGCACGCCCTGGAGATCTCCTCTATGGGGATTCGGGTGGACAGTGAGGCCATGGACCGCCAGCTGACCATAGCAGGCACCGATGACCGACGTGTTTACCCTTACCACAGAATGATCCTGGACGGAACGCTGCCGTTGACCATCGGCGGCGGTATCGGTCAGTCTCGTTTGTGTATGCTACTCCTGGAGAAGGCGCATATCGGAGAGGTGCAGACCTCCATTTGGCCCGAGGAGATGATTTCGGAATGTGCCGAAAACGGTATTACCCTACTATAAGTAAGAAAACAGCCCGTGTGTCTTTGGACACACGGGCATAAGTTTTTTAGCCGCCGCAGCAGCAGAAGATGATCAGCAGAGCAATGATGATCAGCCAGATCCAGTTGTCGTCGAAGAGATTGCACAGACAGTTATTCATAAATGAATCCTCCATTCCATAATCGAGGGCGTTTCACCCTTCGTTAGTATAGTATGAAGGTGCCGGGAATTTGGTGAGGAGAACTCAGCAAATTTCGTCGTCGATGACAACGGGCATTCCCAGCTCGTCGGATCGGAAGGCGGCTTCCATGATCTTCATGACACGCATGAGCTGAGCATGAGTCACGATCTGTTCCGCTTTGCCGTCAATTGCCAGGCATACGTTGCGGTAGAAGTCATGTACGTCGGATTCAGGGCGGGAAATGCTGCTCTCGGCAATGGTTTCTTGGTCTCTTGGTGCCATGGTCTTGGTCAGACCCGCCGCGGTGACTACGGGAACCACGTTCTTTTCGTCCCAGTTCTTACAAGCGACGATACGGCAATCGTCGGTCCAATCACGAATCAATGCGGAACCGTTCTCTCCGGTCATATAATAGCGGGGCAGGGAAATGAAATGGGAGGTCCCCACCTCAATGCGAGCGGTCAGGTCTTTCTCGAAGTACAGATCCAGCTTGAATCCGTCATCCACTTCATAGTTGGTAATATGATCGCAACGGCAATAAACCTTTTCCACCTTCCGGTCATATACGATTCCCAGCATTTGGTCGATCAGATGAACACCCCAGTCCAGGATCATACCGCCGCCGTGCTCCTTTTTGCCACGCCAATCACCGGGGATTCCTCTGGAGCCCTGAACCCGGGATTCAATTCCGAATACCTCACCCAGCATCCCGGAGGCGTAAACCTGCTTCATCATCAGATAATCGCAGTCCCATCTGCGGTTTTGGTGAGTGGTGAAAAGCTTGCCGGTACGGACAGAGGCATCGATCATCTTGGAAAGATCATCGGAGCTCATGGTAACGGGCTTTTCGGAGATGACATTCTTTCCCGCCTCCATTGCGGTGACCGCCATGGGCATATGAAGCTCATTAGGTACGGCAAGAGTCAAAATATCCACGGTTGGGTCGGCGAGAACGGCATCAAAGGAATCGTATACAAAAATACCTCTCTCAGCTGCCAGTGCCCTGCGGTCCTCTTTAATATCCCAGATACCGGCAAGCTCCGCCACATCGCTTTTCAGCAAATATTTGGTGTGCCAGCCACCCATGCCGCCGTAACCAATCACGGCAACCCTTTTCTTTTGAATCTGATCGATCTTTTCCATAATGGATCCTTCCTTTCGTGCCGAATATGGGCGGCACCTCCCTCATTTTCCGATTGTACCTGTATTATAAGACAATTCCTTGGGGATTTCAAGTCAATTCTCATTTGCATTGAGACAAATATTGCTCATTTTGCGTCTTTTTCCATCCCGCCCAACGGACATGAGTCGCTGAAAAAAGCTGTTTGCTGTGTTTGCCTCATAAATCAATGATGCGAGAAGAGGCAGTTGCGTTTGGTTCAGAACAAAAATACACGGATAAATAATCAATAAAAAACCGTTTCCACCGTCAAAATACGACGTTAGAAGCGGTTTTTGTAGCATTCCTTAGGAATTTCAATTTTACGTGTATTTTTAGCTACGGTTTGGTCCTCTGGCGTACATTTGAACGCCGACGAGAACCCAATCACAGTTTCTGCGCTAAATCCGATAGCCCATCGACTGTCATTTCGCGTTCATTTTCAAATATTCATTGATGAATCCGTCGATTTCCCCATCCATAACGGCGGAAATATTTCCGTCCTCGTAGCCGGTACGGGTGTCCTTTGCCAAGGTGTAGGGCATGAAGACATAGGAGCAGATCTGGGCACCCCACTCGATGTTGGTCTTGTTACCCTGGATGTCCTCGATGGTATCCAGCCGTTCACGGAGCTTGATCTCCATCAGCTTTGCCTTCAGCATCTTCATAGCAGTTTCTTTGTTTTGCAGCTGAGAGCGCTCGGTTTGGCATCCTACCACAATACCCGTGGGCTTGTGGAGGATCCGGATAGCAGAGTCCGTTTTGTTGATGTGCTGACCGCCTGCGCCGCTGGAGCGGTGAGCGGTTACTTCAATATCCTCTTCCCGAATCTCGATCTTATCAATGTTGTCAAACTCGGGCATGACCTCAATGGAGGCAAAGGAGGTCTGCCGCCTGCCCGCGGCATCGAAGGGAGACACGCGTACCAAACGGTGTACGCCGTTTTCCGCTTTTAGGTATCCGTAAGCGTTCAGTCCCTCAACCATGATCGTGGCGCTCTTGATCCCGGCGGCATCTCCGTCCAGCCAGTCCAAAAGCTTATACTTATAGTTGTGGCGCTCTGCCCAACGGGTGATCATGCGGTAAAGCATCTGTGCCCAGTCCTGAGCCTCGGTGCCGCCGGCACCGGGATGGAAGGAAACGATGGCATTGTTTTTGTCGTATTCACCAGAGAGAAGGATTTCGATCCGTTTGCTCTCGGCTTCCTTGGAGATGGCGGTGAGCTCATTCTCTACCTCCTCCACGTAGCCCTCTTCGTTTTCCTCAATTGCCATTTCTGCCAGGGTAATGGCATCCTCCAGACGGCTACACAGAGCCTCGTAGCTCTCGATGGTGTCCTTGGTCTGCTTTAGTTTTTGCAGTACCTTGGAGGAATTCTCCTGGTTGGACCAGAAGTTCGGATCCAGAGTTTGTGTGTCCAGATCGGATGCCAGTGCCTTCAACTCCTCAATGCGCAATGCCGAGCCAAGGTCGGAAAGATCGGCGCGCATGCCGATCAGCTTGTATTTTGCGTCCTCTAATGCGATAATCAAACAAAACCTCCCGCACCCGTCAGTCGGGTGCTTTTCTGAATTCATTAAGTTTACATTCCTATTTATTTTATCATATTCTCCCCACCTTTGTCAATAGGGAGATGAAAAAGTGGGAGCGTGTTGAAGAGAAAACCTGCCGCTATACCGAAAAGCCCATGCGACGTTTTCTATCGCATGGGCTTGGATGGAGTTTTTAAAATGAAATTTTTTTGAAGATCAGCACGGTCTTGAACAGATCTCCGTCCAAAAGAACTCGGAATTGACCGCCGCAAAGCTCGGTATAGCTTTTTGCGATGGCAAGACCTAACCCGTTTCCCTCGGTGCTTCTTGCCTCGTCCCCTCTTACAAACCGTCCCAGAATTTCTTCCTCGTTGAAATCCAAGGGGTAAGAGGAGACGTTCTTCAGCTCGATCTGAATCTCGTCATCCAGGGAATAGGCACGAATGAATACTCTGGTCTGTGGCAGGGTGTATTTCAGAATGTTTTCCAGAAGATTGCCCAGCACGCGAGAGAGCTTTCTGCCGTCAGCGAAGATGTACAGATCCTTTTCCAGATCCACGCAAAGGGTAAGTCCGGACTCTTTGAGCTCCTTATCGTATTCCCCCAGTGCTTGTTGGATCAGCAATGCCGTATCAAGCCGTTCAAGGATCACTTCTTCGTTTCCGCTTTGCGCTTTCGAAATATCAAAAAGATCTCGGGTCAGCTTTTCCAAGCGGTCACTTTTTTTGGCGATCACTCCGATGTAATCCTTTGCCTCCTCGGGGAGCCCTTCCAGCTTCGAAAGTAGCTCGGTATAGGTGATGATGGAGGTGAGAGGAGTCTTGAGATCGTGTGAAACATTGGTGATCAGCTCGGTCTTCATTCTCTCGGCTTTGGTTCTCTCCGCTACCGATCTCTCCAGTCCCTCCGCAATCTCATTAATGTCCCGAGCCGTGGATTTTAGGTCATCGCACTTGAGTGCTTCGATCTTGTAGCCAAGTTCTCCTTCTCTGATGCGCTTTGCCCCATCCTTAATGGCATCTAAATCCGCGCCTCGGTAGGCGAGAAAAAAGCAACCGGCGAGAAAGGCAACCAAACCAAGAAGGATACCGAGGGGGGATAGTGCGCTAAGTATCCCGCAAAATCCCACCGCCGCCGTATAAAACAGGAGCAGGGTACAGAATATGGCACCGGTTTTTTTGAACAGTGTCCTGGACAGGGATTTTTTTAAGCTTTTGCCGCTGTGAATCATGGCTTTGACGAGCCTCCTTGCCCATTTCCCCAACCATTTACAAAGGATTACGATCCCACTTGTGTTTAAGAAGTTACGTGTTTTGATCTTTCGCACCAGCGACAGCGAGGAGGTCAGCACAATGGCACCAGTTACCGCGGCAATAGACAGGGCGGAAATGCTCCACAGCCGATGGGAGAAATAATATCCGTCCTCGATCAGAACGATCCAGAGAGCGGCACCCACGATGATCGCGGAGATCAAGACGATCAAATGTACCTCTGTCCACATGAGATCGATCCAACAGCCAGTTGTTTCTCCCCGTGAGTTCTTACCTGCTACGCATATGAGGTAAATGAATAAGGCAACCGATAGAATCGTTACCAAAGCCGTTTGGTATAATGCCTCAAAAAATAGGTTTTCCTGTCTTTCCCACGCGATTCTGGCACCCTCCACGTATACGGGATTGATGGCGGCAATGACCGTTACCTCATCACCCGCCTTGCCAATGATCTCGCTGTCCAGACAGCTGAAATCGTTCCGCGCACTGCTTACCCAGGAAAGGAGCCCCTTTTTGTCTACCGTGCTTTTGAAGTAAAATTCCATGTCGGTGAGGTCGTCACCGTTCTCGGATCCACAATTCGTAAATACGGTCTCGTTCACCGATACATAATAATTTACCTTGTCGCTGCACCAAAGATTTTTCAATGCCTCTCTCAGAGATTCCTCGAAGGTCAGATCGGGGGTGTCTGCTTCATGGAGGTCATCGTAGTATTGACGGTAGATGCTTTCTACCGTTGCCTCGGGAGCCGACAACAGGGCTGATAAGTATCGTGAATCCTGAAAGGATCCCTCAAATCCGTAGACCCGCTCAGTTTCTTTATTATATCGCATCATGGCATCGGTTGCGGTGTAAGCCCCTACGGAGACATAGAATATGACCAGCAATACGGCAAAGCATTTCAGCGTTCTGGAATAGATGATTTTTCTCATTTTGCTCTCCTCAATCGATTTTATATCCGATTCCCCATACTACCTTAATGTATTTTGGGTCTTTTGGATTGATTTCCGTCTTTTCTCTGATGTGCCTGATATGTACGGCAATGGTGTTGTCCCCAACGACGGTCTCTTCGTTCCATACCCTTTGATAGATCTCCTCCGCTGAAAACACCCTGCCTCGGTTTCGCGCCAGGAGCTCAAGGATCTTATATTCGATGGGGGTCAACCGAACGTCCTCACCGTCTACCGTTACCGTTCTGCTGTCCGTATTGACGGTAAGTCCCGAGATGCTGATTTTGTCGGGGCGATGTGCCATGGAACCCAGCGTCGTATACCTTCTCAATTGAGATTTTACGCGTGCCATCAGCTCGGACGGATTAAAGGGCTTTGTCACGTAGTCGTCCGCTCCGGCTGTAAGACCCAAGATCTTGTCTGTGTCCTCGGATTTGGCGGACAGAATGATGACGGGGATATTTTTCTTTTCCCTCAGCCTCATGAGTGTTTTGATCCCGTCCAGCTTTGGCATCATCACGTCAAGAATCATCAGATGGACCTCTTGCTCAAAAGCGATCTCCAGTGCCTCAAGTCCACTATATGCTTTGAGCACCGTATAGCCCTCTCCCGACAGGAAGATCCCGATGCTCTCGACGATCTCTTTGTCATCGTCTACCACAAGAATTGTCATGATTTTCACCTCCGAATGATATTATACAACCGATTTCTTAAGATTTCACGTTGAATTTTTTTAACTTTTCTTAAGAAATAAAATTCCCATAAAAAAGCACGAGAATTTGTGGTTCTCGTGCTCAGTTCATGGAAATTTGTTATGAGAGGGAGGTCTTCCCTCAGCATGTTAATTGATTAGACAGAAGCGGCGAATGATCTCCGCCTCGTTGAAGTCCTCTCGAACACCGCAAATAATTTGGTAAGACTCGTGCCCCTTGCCGGCAAGGAGGAGAATATCACCCTGCTGAGAGTGGGACAGAGCATATTCGATTGCTTTCTTTCTGTCGGCAATTGCCACGTAGGGACAGGTGCCGGCGGTAAAGTAGGTAGCAATCTCGCTGATAATGGCGGTGGGGGGCTCATTGTCGGGGTTGTCCGAGGTGAGAATACAGAAGTCCGCGTCTCGGGATGCCACCAGCCCGAGCTCCGCTCGGCGGTTCTTGGTTCGTCCGCCTACCGAGCCAAACAGGCAGATGAGACGGTTGGGTTTGTACATTCTCAGTGCCTGCAACGCCGCCTTCAAGCTGACTCCGTTGTGGGCGTAGTCAATGACAGCGGTAGCACCGTTGGGGAGCTCATAGGTCTCAAAACGCCCCTTGATCCGAATATCCTTGAGGGTTCGTACAATGTCGGCGATCCGAAGACCCAGATGAGAGCAAACGGCAATGGCAGTCATGGCATTATAAGCACTGAACTCACCGGGGAAGGAGACCGAAACAGGATAGCTCTCGTTGCGGTAATGGCAGGTGAAGTTTACGCCGATTTTGCCGGGAGTTCGGTAATATTCCAGATCCTCACCTCGAAAATCCGCTCCGTGATTCATGGCAAAGCTCGTTTTTTCACAGCGGTTGCCGCTGATCATTTCCTCGGCATATTCATCGTCGGCGTTATATACGATGTATTCGGCACCATAGTCGGTAAAGAGGGTGTGCTTGCAGTGCTTATAGTCGTTAAAATCGGGGTGCTCATGCTCTCCGATGTGATCGGGTGCCAGGTTGGTAAAGACACAGGTATCAAAGCGAATACCAAAAACTCGAGCCATTTTCAGTGCCTGGGAGGAAACCTCCATGACCAGAGTCCGCACTCCCACGCTTAACATCTGATGCATGTAGTAGTGCAGATCATAGCTCTCGGGAGTGGTATTCACCGTACCGAAGGTGTAGTCCCCAAAGCAGATTCCGTTGGAGCCTATGTAGCCGGTGGGTACACCGCTATCGTTCAGCACGTGGTAGATCATCAGAGAGGTGGTCGTTTTTCCCTTTGTTCCCGTTACACCGATGATGGTCATCTGGTCGGCGGGATTGCCGAAGAAGATGGCAGAAAGCTGAGCCAGTGCCACGCGAGTATCAGGGGAAATGATGATGTACGCATCCTCGGGCAGCTCCAGAGCGCGCTCCGCTACGAATATACGTCCCCCTCGCTCATAGGCAGCCTGGGCGTAGTCGTGACCGTTGGTGAGGGTACCGGAGATACAGACAAACAGAGAATCGGAAAAAACCTTTCGGGAATCACAGCAAAGAGCGACAACATTGGTGTTTGACGCGTCTATGCCCGAACGGTTGATAATTTCAGTGTAATGGATCCCTTGCATTAGTTCGCTCAGCAACATAGGTTTTTTCCTTTCGTGGGTTGGAATTTCAAAAGCGCGGGGGAAAATCCCACCGGTTCCTTGCCGCACATTCGTATGGCGGCACAGGCAAGGACCTCCAGGGAGTCGATCCATTCGTCTCCCAGGTCAAATTGTTGTTTTAGGAGGGAAAGCTCGGTGCACCCGAGAATGATCCTTTGACAGCCTCGTTTCCACAGGGCGCTTACCACGGATTCAAGCTCCTCTCGCCGAGGGACTTGTCCTCGCTTGATCTGTCCGTAGATCATATGGGAAATGACCGTTTGCTCCTCTGCGGTACAGGTGAGATACTTCAGTCCTTCCCGACGGCAGACCGATTCGTAGGCACCCGATGCTACCGTTCCTTCAGTGGCGAGCACGCCTACTGTTTCGACGTTTTCCTGTTTGCAGAAGGAAACGGTTTCGTCAATAATATTGATCACCGGAACCGATGAGGCACCGGAAATGGTGTCGTAAAAATAGTGGGCGGTATTGCAGGGAATGGCAATGGCATCCGCTCCCACGGCAATCAGCTTGCGCACCTGTTCCACCATAGCGTGGACGGGATTTTCTGAGGAGCGTCCCAAAATGAAATCGGTTCGGTCAGGTGTCTGGGCAAAAGAGGAGAGAAGAAAATTCAGATGTTCTTGATCTCGAGCTGCCTGTGTGTGACGGATGAGCATTTCGCAGAAGGACACACCGGACATGGGACCCAATCCGCCCAAGACCCCTAAGGTTTTTGTATGCATTGGTTCCATCGCACCTTTCTTCAGAAATTTGCCAAAGGCGCCTGGGAAAACACCGCCTCGGGATCAGATATAATATAATGGCTTTCCAATAGGTCCCGATGGGCATCCAGGAAAAGGCGTTGCTCCCGGTTCATGGGAATCAGCAAAAGGATCAGCTCCCCGTATTCCCGAGCAAAATCCAACAGCTGTTCCATGGCAAGGGAAGCACTTCGCTCCCGAAAAAGAAGAAGAAAAGCCGTGTTGGGATCAACAAGGTCCAAGAGGTTTTTGCGGGGGCCGCACACCATGGACGAAACTCCGTAGCGATGATGCAGGGTGGCGGCAAGGCGATGTCCCGCCATACGGTGATCCAGGATCACGGGCAAAACGAACTGCCGAACCAACTCCCGAAATTCTTCATTTGCCATGGCAAGACTCCTTCTTGGAGATGTAGGCGAATCTATGAAAGCGCCACTTCCCCATCATGATATACCTAATTTTATTATAGCACAAACCCAAACGCTTGTCAAATACAAATTCGGCAATATTTGTGATTTTTTCAAAAACATTTTTGAAGACTCTTCGCCCTTGCCTCGTTTTGGCTTTTAATTGTTTTCCACAAAAAAGCCAAGGAATTATCGTACATTTTGTCAAAAAAGTTTTTCAATAGCCCTTGACAAATGAAAACGAATGCGGTATAATTTATCACATCATCGCATCACTGGGCGAAAGTGATCGGAAAGGGGAACGGAATGAACCACTGGCACAACAAGAGCACGGATGAGCTGTGCGAGGCTTTTCTGACGCTGAAAACAAAAGAAGAATGCTATGCTTTTTTAGAGGATATTTGTACGATCAAGGAGGTTCTGGATATCTCTCAGCGATTGGCAGTTGCCAAAATGCTGAAGGATGGAACCAGCTATACCGCCATTACGAAAGAGACGGGAGCCAGCGCGGCGACGATCAGCCGGGTGAGCAAGTGTTTGGAATACGGTGCCGGCGGCTATAAGACCGTTATTGAGCGATTGAACGAGGAAACGAAACATGGTTGACGAAAGAATCTTAAAGCGGGAGGAGAAGGCGGTATTCGCTCTTCGCTCGCTTTATCGGAAGCGGGGATATCTCCCTTTCAAAATGAGCAAATTCGAGGAATTCGAGTTCTATATGAGGAACAAGGATTTTCTCGTCAGTGACCGCATTATTACCTTTAACGATACCAACGGGAAGCTTTTGGCATTGAAGCCCGACGTGACCCTTTCCATTATCAAGCACGGAGAAGATGCCGTCGGCTGTAAGCAGAAGGTGTACTATGATGAAAACGTTTACCGTGTTTCGGAGAGTACGGGACAATTCAAGGAGATTCGGCAGACGGGTCTTGAGTGTATCGGAGACATTGATCTTTACGATATATACGAGACGGCAACATTGGCGGCAGAAAGCCTGGCTTGGATCTCGGAGGATTTTATCCTGGAGATCTCCCATTTGGGAATCCTGTCCGGCGTACTGGACCGTATTTGCGGGGACGTAGCCTTTCAGAAGGAAGCCATTCGATTTATCGCGGAGAAGAACGCCCACGATCTCAGCCGCTTGTGCGAGGAGTGGGGTGTGTCCGGCGAGGGATGCCATCGGCTCACAGCATTCATTTCCATATACGGACAAAGACAGAAGGTGCTGGAGGAGCTTCGTCAGATCTGTGACGGGGCGGAAGAAGCCTTTGGGGAGCTGGAGCGGCTGTCCCGGATGCTGGACTGTTCTCCCTTTGGAGACCGGATCGTCTTTGATTTTTCGGTAATCAACGATATGAGCTATTATAACGGTATTGTGTTCAAGGGCTTTATCAGTGGAATCTGTGAGGGTGTCCTGGCAGGAGGTCAGTACGATAAGCTGATGAGAAAGCTGGAGCGTCGCTCAGGTGCCGTTGGCTTTGCCCTTTACCTCGATCTGTTGGAGCAGCTTCCCGCCGAAAAGACGGGATACGACGTAGACATGCTGTTGCTCTATCCCGGAGATGCCGATCCTGCCGTCGTGGCGAAAAAAGTAGAGGAGCTGACCGCCGGGGGTAAGACGGTGAGTGCTCAGAAGCGGATTCCCGAGAAGCTTCGCGCCAAAGAGATCATCTCACTGGTGAAGGAGGGAGAGGAATGCTGAATATCGCACTGCCCAAGGGAAGACTTGGGGAAAAGGTATACGCCATGTTTGAGGCGGCAGGTTACGAATGTCCCTCCATCAAGGAAAACAATCGAAAGCTGATTTTCGAGAACGTGGAAAAGCAGGTTCGCTACTTTTGGGTCAAGCCTTCGGACGTTGCCATTTACGTGGAACGGGGTGCCGCTGATATCGGAATTGCAGGGAAGGATATTCTTCTGGAGTATAAGCCCAACGTGTATGAGCTGTTGGATCTGAGACTGGGCATCTGCCGGATGGCGGTCGCCGCTCCTGCCGACTTTCACGACGATGGGGAGAGAACTCTGAGGGTGGCAACGAAATTTACGAATATTGCCGCCGATTACTATGCGGGTATTGGTCGGGAGATCGATATAATTAAGCTCAACGGATCCATCGAGCTGGCACCGATCCTGGGTCTTTCCGACGTGATCGTGGATATTGTGGAAACGGGTACCACACTAAAGGAGAATAATCTGTCGGTCTTTGAGACCATCGTGCCGATCAGCGCCCGACTGATCGCCAATAAGTCTGAGTTTAAGTTTAAGGGATCCCAAATTGAGGAGATCGTGCGGTCTCTTGGGAAACAGGTAGAAGGAAAATGATTAAGATTTATCAGTACGGCGAGGTTTCAAAGGACGAGATCTTCGCCCGGGATAATATTGCTCCCGACGTGGAGAGCGTGGTGGCGGAGATCATCGCCAATGTGGTAAAGAATGGAGACGAGGCACTCTATGAGTACGCCAGACGGTTCGATAAGGCGGAGCTGTCCTCCCTGGAGGTGACCGAAGCGGAGATCGACGAGGCGTTTGCGCGCGTGGAGCCGGAATTTCTGGATATTCTTCGGGAGGCGGCGGCAAATATCCGAAGCTTCCACGAAAAACAGGTGAGAAACAGCTTTGTCATGAACGATAAGCAGGGCGTGGTGATGGGACAGAAGGTCATGCCTATTGAAAAGGTGGGGCTTTACGTTCCGGGCGGAACAGCGGCTTACCCTTCTACGGTTCTGATGGATAGCATTCCCGCTAAGATCGCGGGCTGTCGGGAGATCGTGATTGTGACTCCTCCCGGGAAGGACGGTAAGGTGAATCCCGTAATCCTGGCGGCGGCGAAGATCGCCGGCGTGGATCGGATCTTTAAGGTGGGAGGTGCCCAGGCGGTAGCGGCGTTGGCATACGGCACCGAAAGTATTCCCAAGGTAGACAAGATCGTGGGACCCGGTAACGCCTTCGTGGCGGAAGCCAAGAAGCAAGTATTTGGCAAGGTCTCCATTGATATGATCGCGGGACCCAGCGAGATTTTAGTGGTAGCGGACGCTACCTGTAATCCTGTTTTCGTTGCGGCGGACCTGCTTTCCCAGGCAGAGCATGACAAAATGGCAAGCGCCGTGCTGGTCACTGATACTGTGGAGTTGGCAGAGGCGGTGAGAGATGAGCTGGAGCGTCAAATTCCGCTCCTCTCCCGTTCTGAGATTGCCCGTGCGTCCATCGATAACAACGGAAAGATCATCGTGGCAAAGGACAACCTGATGCTTGCTATCGATATTGCCAATGAGATCGCTCCCGAGCATTTGGAGCTTTGTGTGGATAACCCCTTTGATTACCTGGATCAGATCCGCCATGCGGGTTCCATCTTCATGGGCAAGTACTGCCCGGAGGCACTGGGCGACTATTTTGCGGGTCCCAATCACACTCTGCCTACCAGCGGAACGGCACGGTTTTCCTCTCCCCTGTCGGTGGATGATTTCGTCAAAAAATCCCAGTTTACGTACTTTACTCCCGAGGCATTGTCCGCTGTTGCTCAGAAGGTGTCCTACTTTGCGAAGCAAGAGGGATTGGATGCCCATGCCAAGAGCGCTACGGTACGGTTTGAGAAATAAACGGACAACGTCCGCAGCCAAAACGAAAAGCGGACGGAAAGAATATATGGAAAGGATGCGGAGGCTTCTGATCTTTCGAGGCACCGCGGAGTCAAAATGAGCGAGTTTTTTTCGGCGCGCTACGCCGGGCTGATTCCCTATACGCCGGGGGAGCAGCCGAAGGATATGAAATACATAAAACTGAATACCAATGAATCCCCCTTTCCCCCCTCTCCCGCGGTAGAACGGGCGGTGGCTGCCGAGAGCGGACGGCTTCAGCTTTACTCTGACCCTGAAAATCGGACGTTGCGAGAGAGGTTGGCACGGAGATTTTCCGTGAGTCCCGAGGAGGTCGTAGTTACGAACGGCTCGGATGAGGTACTGAACTTTGCCTTTATGGCATTTGCTGACGAAAGCCGTCCCCTGCGCTTTCCCGATATTACCTACGGTTTTTATCCCGTGTTCGCCAATCTACACGGCATTCCCTATACCGAGGTTCCTCTGCGGGAGGATTTCTCTATTGCACCGGAGGATTATACGGGAGTCCGTGAAACGGTGGTAATTGCCAATCCTAACGCACCCACGGGACTTTCTCTCAGCCTTGTTGAGATTGAGAGGATCGTTGCGAGCAATCCGGAAAATGTGGTGATCGTGGACGAAGCATATGTGGATTTCGGTGCCGAGAGTGCCATCCCGTTGACTAAAAAATATAAGAATCTGCTGGTGACGGGAACCTTTTCCAAATCCCGTTCTATGGCAGGTGCCCGCCTTGGTTTTGGCATAGGAAACAAGGCGTTGATCGCCGATCTGAATACCCTCCGGTATTCCACCAATCCCTATAATGTGAATCGAATGACCGAAATGGCAGGGGTGGCAGCACTGGAGGAGGACGAATACTACATGTCCAATTGCCGAACCATTGTGGAAAATCGAGAGTGGACTACCAAGCGGCTGCAAGAGCTTGGCTTTTCGGTTCTGTCCTCTCGCGCCAATTTTGTGTTTGCCGCCTGCCCCCGCATCGGCGGGAAGGAGCTTTACCTTTCTCTCAAGGAGAGGGGGGTTCTGGTTCGTCACTTCGATAAGGACAGGATCCGGGAATACAATCGGATCACCGTGGGGACGAGGGAGCAGATGGAGGTCTTGATACGAAATATTGAAGAAATCTTAAAGGAGAGATCCCTATGAGACATGCGGAAATCAAACGAAAAACGGCGGAGACCGACATTGCTCTTACCCTGGAGCTGAACGGTACGGGTAAGGGAAAGATCCAGAGCGGATGCGGATTCTTAGATCATATGCTGACGCTGTTCGCGAAGCACGGACGATTCGACCTTGCTCTTTCCTGTACGGGAGATACCCAGGTGGATGATCACCACACCGTAGAGGATATCGGGATCTGCCTGGGCAGAGCCTTTACCGAGGCATTGGGAGAAAAAAAGGGGATCCGTCGCTATGGAGATACCGTTCTTCCCATGGACGAGACATTAGTCCTGTCCGCTGTGGATATTTCGGGGCGGGGCGGGTATTACGGCTCCTTGGAAATTCCCACGTCGAAGGTGGGCAGCTTTGATACCGAGCTCTGCGCTGAATTTTGGATTGCCTTTGCCAGAGAGGCAGGGATTACTCTCCATATACGGAAGCTGGCGGGAAGTAACTCTCACCATATCATCGAAGGTGCGTTTAAATCGGTTGCCCGAAGTCTCAGACAGGCGGTTGCCATTGATCCGGCGTTCGCGGAGGACGTTCCGTCTACGAAGGGGATGCTGGGATGATCGCGGTTATTGATTACGGAGTAGGCAATCTCTTTTCTCTGCGTTCCTCCCTTTACATGATCGGAGCGGATTCGGTGGTTACCTCCGACCCGTCGGTCATGGAGCGGGCGGACCGTTTGATTCTGCCCGGCGTGGGTGCCTTTGGCGATGCCATGAAAAAGCTGAGGGACAGCGGTCTGGATCGCGTGATACGAACAGAGGCGGCGAAGGGGAAACCCGTTATGGGGATTTGCCTTGGTATGCAGCTTTTATTTGAGAAGAGCTACGAATACGGTGAGCACGAGGGGCTCGGATTGCTTCGCGGCAGTGTGATTCCTATGGAAGGGAAGATTCCCGCAGAGCTGAAAATACCCCATATCGGGTGGAACGCCCTGCATCTGACGAGGGAAAGCCGCCGCTTTTGCCATATTGGGGAAGGGGACTGTGTATATTTTGTCCACTCCTATTATGCTACGGATTGCGAGGATAGCTTGATTGCGACGGCGGAGTACGGAAGAGAATTGACCGCCGCTGTGGAAAAGGATAACGTGTTCGGGTGCCAGTTCCACCCCGAAAAGAGCGGAGCCGTGGGACTGAACATTTTGCGTGGCTTTTGCGAGGAGGATCCCCAGTGATTATTTTTCCGGCTATTGATTTGTATGATAAAAAAGCGGTCCGTCTTTACCGAGGCGATTATCGGGAGATGACCGTTTACAGTAATGACCCTCTTTCGGTTGCCAAGAGCTTTGAGAAAAAGGGTGCTACCCATATCCACATGGTGGATCTGGAAGGTGCCCGTGACGGAACGACCCCCAACTTAGGGGTGGTCGAGCAGGTGGCGAGAACCACCTCCCTCTTTGTGGAGATTGGTGGAGGGATTCGGGATATGGAAACGGTGGAGAAGTACTTTGCCGCCGGTGTGTCCCGTGTGATTTTGGGTACCGCCGCCGTGAATGACCGCGCGTTTCTTGCCAAGGCAGTGGAGGCTTATGGTGAAAAGATCGCTGTGGGTGCCGACGTGAAGGACGGCTACATTGCGATTAAAGGCTGGCTTGAGAAATCTCAGGTTACCCTGGATGCCTTCCTCTCCGATATGGAGACTCTTGGGGTGAAAACAGTAATCTGTACGGATATTTCCAAGGACGGTGCTATGAGGGGAACCAACCGCGAGCTTTATCAGAGCTTGTCGGAGCGGTATTCCATCGACCTGGTGGCATCAGGCGGTGTTTCGGATCTGGAGGACATACAGGCCCTTCGGGACATGAATCTATACGGTGCCATTATCGGCAAGGCGTATTACACCGGAGCCATTGATCTGAAAGAGGCACTGGAGGTGGCAAAGTGATCACTAAGCGTATTATCCCCTGCCTGGATATCAAAAACGGCAGGGTGGTAAAGGGAACCAATTTTCAGGGGCTTTCCGACGTGTCCGATCCTGTGAGCCTGGCAAAATATTATTCTGACTCTATGGCAGATGAGTTGGTGTTTTACGATATCACCGCCTCCGCTGAGGGAAGAGCCCTGTTTACCGACGTGCTCTGCAAGGTTGCCAGTGAAATATTCATTCCCCTGACCGTAGGGGGAGGCATTAACACGGTGGAGGATTTTGACCGTGTGCTGAAATGCGGAGCCGATAAGGTCAGCGTGAATTCCGGAGCGATCAAACGCCCGGAGCTGATCCGGGAAGCGGCTCAAAAGTACGGAAATCAGTGTGTGGTGCTTTCTGCAGATATCAAGCGAGTGAACGGAGAGTTCCGCGTTTTTGCCAAGGGCGGCAGAGAGGACACGGGTATGGAAGCCATTTCCTGGATTCGAAGGGGCGTTTCCCTGGGTGCCGGGGAGGTGGTGGTGAACTCCATTGACACCGACGGAGTGAAAAAGGGCTTTGACATCGAGATGCTCAGGGCTGTTTGCGATGCCGTATCGGTCCCCGTTATTGCTTCGGGCGGTGCGGGAAGCATGCAGGATTTTACCGACTTGTTCCGGGCAATTCCCGACATTGATGCCGGACTTGCAGCATCTGTATTTCACTTCGGACAAATCAAGATTCCCGATCTGAAGCAAGAACTGAAAAACAATCATATTCTCGTGAGGTAGTAGAGATGATCAATATTGACGAAATCAAATTTGATGACAGGGGTTTGGTGCCCGCTGTGGTGGTAGATGCCGTTTCTAAGAAGGTTTTGACGGTTGCCTATATGAACAGGGAAAGCTTGGAAATTTCCATGGAAAAGGGTCTGACTTGCTTTTTCAGCCGCTCCCGCCAGAAGCTTTGGCTGAAGGGAGAGACCAGTGGAAATTATCAGCATATCGTCAGCATTACCGCCGATTGCGACAACGATGCTCTCGTGGTGATGGTGGAAAAGGACGGTCCCGCTTGTCATACGGGCTCGGATTCCTGCTTTACGAAGCCCCTCTGGCAGAGCGAGGAGCGGGAGGAATTTAGCCTGGAGGGACTGTATGGACTGTTGAAAGCGAGAAATGAGGAGCGTCCGGAGGGATCCTATACCACATACCTCTTTGAAAAGGGCATGGACAAGATCCTGAAAAAGGTGGGAGAGGAATGTACCGAGGTGATTATTGCCGGTAAGGCGGAGGACAAAAAGGAAACGGTATACGAGCTTGCCGATCTTGCTTACCATGCCATGGTTCTGATGGTGCACATGGGAATCAGTCTGGAGGACGTTCATCGGGAGCTGGCTTCCCGCCATATTATCGATCATAAGGTCAAACAGGAAAAGATGACGAAGTAAAAGACAAAACCGACAGGTCATAGCGGATACTTTGAACGGAGTATTACGCTATGCCCTGTCGGTTTTAACAAATGAAAAAAAGGACTTCCGAGAAGTCCTTTTTCGTGCTTACGCAACCATAATGTACATGACAACAACCAGTATTACGAACACGAAAGAGAGAATCGTGGTTGCCATGCTGAGCTTTCGGTCTCTATCCTTGCTCTTGCCCTTGCCAAAGAAGGTTTCAGCCGCGCCGGCAATGGTACCGGACAAGCGCTTATCCTTGCCGGACTGTAACAGCACGCATGCTACCAAAACGGCAGCCATGACGCAAATAATGATTCCCAATGCAATTTCCATCGTAGAATTCCTCCATAACTTCAAAATCAACGCCCATTTGGGCAGAAATAGTCATTAACGCTACTATTGTATCACAAACAAAATAAAAAATCAATACCTTTTTTCACTTTTTTCTTTATTTTCCCAAAAAACTTCCCAGAGGACCTTCCCCTTGACAAATAAGAAGCGGTAGATTATAATGGAAATAAGAAAAATCTTTGCGAAATCTGTAACCTTTCCATAAAAGGAACGACTTTTAGGGTGAAGGACCGCAAAAGAAACGGAGAATACGATGGAGGATTATCAAATTGTCGATCTGTACTGGGCACGTTCCGAGTACGCGATTCGGGAGACGGATCAGAAATACGGACGGATGCTGAACGGTATCTCTTATTCCTTACTTGCCTCCCGAGAGGACGCGGAGGAATGTGTCAATGACACCTACCTTACGGCGTGGCAACGAATGCCTGAGGATCGCCCCGCCTTTCTCGGCGCGTATCTGTCTAAGATCATTCGTTGCCTGTCGGTGGATCGCTTTCGGGCATCACACCGCCAGAAAAGAGGGGGTATGGGACAGGTGTTGGAGGAGCTGACCGAATGTATACCCGGAGGGGAGAGCCCCGGAGAGGCATATGAAAATCGGGAGCTTTCCAGGGTCATCAACGACTTCCTTGAAGGATTGGAGGAGGAAAAGAGGAGAATGTTTGTCCGTCGGTATTTTTACTCGGACAGCATTGCCGACGTGGCGGAACGAATGAAGGTGAGTCAGGCAAAGGTGAAAACCACTCTGTACCGCATCCGAGGGGATTTGAAGCGACGGTTGGAAGAGGAGAGGATTTGTCTATGAGAGCGAAAGATCAACAACGGGCAACAGACCTTCTCTTTGATGCCATTGGTCAGATCGAGGACCGCTTTGTTGCCGAGGCGGCAACGCCCTACGTCCGCGCAGGCAAAGGTTTGCGTCTCCGCCGCAGTCTGATCCTTGCCCTGACCCTGTCACTGGTTCTGGTGTCCTCCTTGGGATTGCTTATTGCTCAGCAGGTTACGGACAAGGAGGATCATGCCGTTGAAATGGAAACGGGAGACATACTAAATGACGAAGCCACCGGTACCGTTGGCTCTCTGTCCGACAGGCTGAGTGCTCTCAGAGCCGAGACGGCATCCCTGCGCGTTCCTCGTGAGGAGCTGGATCTATTTAGTGGCAAAGCGCAGGTGATCTGGAAGTTCAGTGACGAGTCGGGCTACCGTGTCAAGCAGGTCAGCCGCTCGGAACAAACTGAGCTGACCCGAATGATGACTCGGGATCCCGGGCGCTCCCTTTCAACCACGGAAAGTGCCGATCCGGGTGAGTTGGAGGGAATCTGGATTGCCCTTGGAGACGGCACCGTAATATCTCCCTGTCTGAGGCAGGCACCGGGTAATACGGCGTACGGTACGCTTTTCTCCTATGAGCCCGAGCTGGAACCCTCTGTTGCCTTCGCCGACACTCTTTGCGGTATCATTTCTTGACGGTTCTGAATGGAAAGAAAGGATGGAGCAATATGAAAACGATGAAAAACAAATGGTTATACAAGGGGATTTCTACCCTGCTGCTTATCTGTCTGACGCTGAGTCCCTTGATGGGATGCAGCAAAAGCGAGGACATGGGAGCGGAGGACGGAGAAAACATGTTGGGAGATATCATTATGGAATCCACCTCCTCCGCAGGAGCACTGGCGGATCAGAGCCAGTTCTTTGAAAACCCCTTTATGTCCACCGCGGAGCAACCGATCTCTACCTTCTCCGCCGATGTGGATACCGCGTCCTACGGCTTGTTCCGCAAGCTGGTCAACAACGATTATACTCTGACCCAGCTCCAGGAGCAAGGGAAGTCCTTCCGCACGGAGGAGATGGTGAATTACTTTAAATATGACTATCCCCTGCCCGAGGAGGGTGAGGTGTTCGGGCAGACGGCAAGTATGATCCGATCTCCCTGGAATGATGATACCTATCTCATGGTATTGGGACTGACCACCGAGGCGATCCGGGAAAAGGGACAGAATAACTTGGTTTTCCTCATCGACGTTTCCGGTTCTATGGCATCTGCCGATAAACTTCCTCTGTTGAAAAATGCTTTTTCCTGTCTGATTTCTTCCCTGGACGAACGGGATACCGTGTCCATCGTTACCTATTCGGGTAAGGAGGAGGTTATTCTGGATGGCGTATCGGGAAATCGGGATGAGGAGATCCTTTCCGCGGTGAATCGCTTACAGGCAAGCGGTGCTACCAACGGACAGTCGGGTCTGCAAAAGGCATATGAGCTTGCAGCCAAGCATTACCTTGCCGAGGGAAACAATCGCATCATCCTAGCGTCCGACGGAGATCTGAACGTGGGTATTTCTTCTCCCGAAGAGCTGAAGAGCTATATTTCCACCAAGCGGAATGAGGGGATCTACCTCTCCGTCATGGGCTTCGGAACGGGAAATTATCGGGATGATACCATGAGTGCTCTGGCACAAAACGGCAACGGCGTGTATTACTATATCGACTGCGCTGCTGAGGCGGAAAGGGTCATGGGAACCGATTTGCTGTCAACCCTGTATACCGTGGCAAAGGACGTAAAGCTTCAAGTGACCTTCGTTCCTGAGTACGTCACTGAATACCGTTTGATCGGGTACGAAAACCGAATGCTGAATACTGAAGATTTTGACGATGATGCCAAGGATGGAGGCGAGGTGGGAGCAGGGCATAGCTTGACCGTTTGTTATGAGCTGAAGCTGACTCAGGCGGCGGCAACCGACGAAGGAAAAACGGCGGTTCTTGCTACACTTGCTATGCGATATCAGCCCCCAGCCGGCGGAGACAGTACTCTTAGGGAGATTCCTCTTTCGGGATCGATCCTCACCGATACTCCCACGAAGGATACTTGCTTCGTGTCGGCGGTGATCCGGGTTGCTATGCTCCTTCATAGAAGTGAGTATTTACAGAAGGACGTGACGGTGCAGGGGATCCTCGCCGAGCTTGCTGAGCTGGATCTGACAAATGATTCCGAAAAGCAGGAATTCGTCGCTCTGCTGCGAAAGCTTGGATAATCGGGATTGACATTTTCTCCGAAACGTGTTACAATACAAGTAAAGATCCCACCAAGAAGGAGGAATTTCCATGAAGCTGTTACTTCGATTTCTCAGCGTATTGCTGGCGGTTTGGATGATCCTGCGCAACGTGCGCTCGGTTCAATTTAGCATCCAATCTCCGTTGGGAGAGTGGAGCTTTGTCAAGCGTCCTCCCGCTACCCGTAAGCAGCTTCGGGAAATTGCCCGTACGGTGAGAGAAAAACGTGCTCACGCAAAAATGAAATAACAGCGGAAGCGAATGATACAAATATTGCCTATAAAGAAACATGCCGAGGGCGGGAAAACCGCCTTCGGCATGTTTCTTTTACCCCCGTTCTTCGCGGATCATAGCCCGAAGGGCATCCAAAGCGTCGGAAAGTCCTCCCACCTGGTCGATGATTCCGTACTTTACCGCCTCGTCGCCGTCGATAATGGAGCCGATATCGGTTGCCAATTCGTCGGGACGCATCATGAGATCTCGGATCTGATCGGGATCGGCTCCCGAGTGTTGGCAGATAAACCGAATGATCCGCTTCTGCATCTCGTTGAAGTAATGAAAGGTCTGAGGTACTCCTACTACCAGACCGTTGATCCGTACGGGATGAATGGTCATGGTCGCTGAGGGGACGATAAAGGAGCGGCGCGCAGCCGTGGCGAGAGGGACACCGATGGAATGTCCTCCCCCCAATACCAGGGATACGGTGGGCTTTCTTAGGGAAGCGATCATCTCGCCGATGGCGAGCCCTGCCTCTACGTCGCCGCCCATGGTGTTTAGTACCACCAAAACCCCCTCTACCTCGGGGTCCTCCTCCAGGGAGACCAGCAGGGGAATGATATGCTCGTATTTGGTTGCCTTCTGTCCGTCTGGGAGCATGTAATGTCCCTCGATCTGCCCGATAATGGACAGACAGTGAATGGTTCCCGTTCTGCCCGATATCCTTACACCACCATCCGGTTCCTTGTCCGAGGGGTGTTCTTCCTTGCGTTCTTCCTCCATGAAATCCTCCTTGAAAAAAACTCTCTTGTTGGGTAGTATGCTCCAAATATGGGAAGTTCACTCCGAAAAAAGGAAAAAGCTCTTTTTTCCTCAGAAGACGTAAGAAGAAAGAAAAGGCGGAAATTTGGTCAAAAAAGGCGTTTTTTGCCAAAAGACCCTTCCGGTTTTTCATTTTCGGATTGACAAATAATTTTCCATATGATATAATGAGTATTGTGGGTGCATGTGCCCGCAAGTAAGCAGATCTATGAGAGAGGGAAAAAAGATGGCAAACAAAATTTTGGTTGAAACTTCTGCCAGACATGTTCATCTGACCGCCGAGGCGGTGGAGATTCTGTTCGGTAAGGGACATGAGCTGACAAACAAAAAGAATCTGAGTCAGCCCGGTCAGTTCGCTTGTGAGGAAAAGGTTACGGTAATCGGACCGAAGGGATCCTTGAAGGCGAGTATTTTGGGACCGACCCGCCCCGCAAATCAAGTGGAGCTTTCTCTGACTGACGCGCGTACCATTGGTGTCGCGGGTGTTCCAGTTCGTGAGTCGGGTGACGTGGCAGGAAGCGTCGGTTGTAAGATCGAAGGTCCCTGCGGCTCAATCGATATTGCTGAGGGTGTCATTGCCGCCAAGCGACACATCCACATGACTCCCGCTGACGCAGAGGAGCTGGGTGTTTCCGATAAGGAAATCGTAAAGGTCAAGCTGGATACAGCCCGTCCTCTGATTTTTGACGACGTGGTGGTCAGAGTCAATAAGAATTTTGCCTTGGCAATGCATATTGATACCGACGAGTCCAACGCCGCTTGCGCATTTGGTACGGTGTACGGCGAGATCGTAAAATAAGGAGGCTTCCATGAGAATACTGTTTCAGGGAGACAGCATAACGGACGCGGGTCGTGATAAAAGAAATTATCATGAGCTTGGGCACGGATATGCCAATTATGCCGCGGAAAAGCTGCGGGTAGCGTATCCCGATGCGGAGCTGGAATTTATTAATTTGGGAATTGCCGGGAACCGCACGAGTCAACTGTTTGACCGCCTTTACGCGGACGCGATTAAGTTTCAACCTGACGTGGTTTCGGTGATGGTTGGGATCAATGATATGTGGCATCGCCACACCCATAAGATTTTGACCTCCGACGAGCAATTCGCATTGAATTATCGGTCCATTTTGAACCGCTTGAAGCACGAGACCGGGGCTAAGATCGTGATGATTGCTCCGTATTTGCTGGACGCGGAAGACAAAGAGGAGATTCGGGAGGATATGAAAACGATTCTTCCAATCATTCGAGACCTCGCGAAGGAATTTGCCGATGTGTATATTCCTTTGGACGAGCGTTTTGCCGAGGCTTTGAAGACTCAACCGGAGCCTAAGTATTATTCAGCAGATGGGATTCACCCCAATGCCAACGGAGCCGCCTTTATCGGGGAGCTCTATATCGAGGCGGTCAAGCCTCTGATTGAAAGTTTATAATTTTTATCAAAGGAGATAAAACAATGAGCAAAGAATTTTCTTGCGAGTACGCAATGAGCACTGAAGTTCAGAAGATGTGTACGGTAGCAAAAGGACCCAACCACGGTCCCGCCCCCATTCCGGAAGAGGGCAAGTGGGTACAGGTAAAGGAGATCACCGACATCTCTGCGTACACTCACGGAGTGGGCTGGTGCGCACCTCAGCAGGGCGCCTGCAAGCTGTCCCTGAACGTAAAGAACGGCATCATTGAGGAAGCTCTCGTTGAGACCATCGGATGCTCGGGTATGACCCACTCTGCGGCAATGGCTGCTGAGATCCTGCCCGGCAAGACTCTCTTGGAGGCGCTCAATACCGACTTGGTATGTGATGCCATCAACACCGCTATGAGAGAGCTTTTCCTCCAGATCGTTTACGGTCGTTCCCAGTCCGCGTTCTCTGAGGGCGGTTTGGTGATCGGTGCCGGTATGGAGGACCTGGGTAAGGGCGAAAGATCCATGGTTGGTACCATGTATGGAACTAAGGCAAAGGGCGTTCGTTACCTGGAAATGACCGAGGGTTACTGCACCAGAATGGCTCTGGACGCAGATGACCAGGTGATTGGATACGAGTTTGTTTCTCTGGGCAAGATGACCGACTTCATCAAGAAGGGTATGGAGCCTAACGAAGCATACGAGAAATCCAAGGGTACATACGGCAGATTTGCTGATGCTGTGAAGTACATCGATCCCCGTAAGGAATAATCAGGAGGTACACATAAATGGCACATTTTGAAGGTTACGAGAGACGCGAGGCGAAGATCCTGGGCGTCCTGAAGGAATACGGCATCTCCTCCATCGATGAGTGCAAGGAGATTTGCGCCGCAAAGGGAATCGATCCCTATAAGATTACCGAAGAAACTCAGCCTATTTGCTTTGAAAACGCAAAGTGGGCGTATACCGTTGGCGCCGCAATCGCGATCAAGAAGGGTTGCACCAAGGCGGCTGATGCTGCTGCCGCAATCGGTATCGGTTTGCAGGCATTCTGCATTCCCGGTTCTGTTGCCGAGAACCGTAAGGTAGGTCTTGGTCACGGAAACCTGGGCGCAATGCTCCTCTCCGAGGAGACCGAGTGCTTCTGCTTCCTGGCAGGACACGAGTCCTTTGCAGCTGCAGAGGGCGCGATTAAGATCGCGTTGAACGCAAACAAGGTTCGCACCAATCCCCTGCGCGTCATTCTGAACGGTTTGGGCAAGGACGCAGCTTACATCATTTCCCGTATCAACGGCTTTACCTACTGCCGCACCGAGTTTGACCCCTACACCGAGACAGTAAAGGTGGTTGAGAAGAAATCCTTCTCCAACGGTCCCCGCGCAAAGGTCAACTGCTACGGCGCTGACAACGTGCCCGAGGGTGTTGCGATCATGAAGCTGGAGAACGTTGGCGTTTCCATCACCGGTAACTCCACCAACCCCACCCGCTTCCAGCATCCCGTTGCCGGCACCTACAAGAAGTGGTGCCAGGAGAACGGCAAGCAGTACTTCTCCGTTGCCTCCGGCGGTGGCACGGGTCGTACCCTGCACCCCGATAACATGGCCGCAGGTCCCTCCTCTTACGGTATGACCGACACCATGGGCCGTATGCACTCCGACGCCCAGTTCGCAGGCTCCTCCTCCGTGCCCGCACACGTTGAGATGATGGGCCTCATCGGCGCAGGTAACAACCCCATGGTTGGTATGACGGTTGCAGTAGCAGTAGCTATTGAGGAGAGCTACAAGTAATTCGCAAAGCGAATGACAATGAATTGCCCTTGCGGGCATGAATTGATTGCTTTGCAATCATGAATTGGCTTCGCCATGAATTGCGCCTGCCGGCGCATCATGCGCAGTGCGCGCATGGGCAATTCAATTTATGGAGTCGGCGCGCCGACGAGAAATCATGAAGCCGCAGGCTTCAATTCATGCAATCGCAGATTGCAATTCATCAAAATCAAATAAAAAAGTTGGACACATCATTTTAAGGATTTTCCTTGGTGATGTGTCCAATATTTTTATAGTGCCGGCTATCTATGCGAGGTTCTGTAATGAGAGGGAGAGGTGTCGTATATTTTTGTAAAGGATCGATAAAAGTCCGAGGTGGTATGAAATCCTATCCTGCCCGAGATTTCGGAAACAGGCATATCTGTTCTCGTCAGCAGCTCGGCGGCGATCCGACATCGCAAAAGGTTACGGTAGGCGATAGGTGGCATTCCGTATACCGACACAAAACGTCTGCGAAGCTGACTTTCGCTCAAATGACACTTTTGCGCTAAAAATTTTGAAGTATCCGAATCGGAGTAATGAAGATAAAGGTACTCCGAGATTTGTGAAATTGCGTCATTGGTGTTACTCATGATATGAGGCGGAGAAAAGGGGGGATATACCTCGCAGGACTCGATCATAAACGCGGATATGAGAAGTGCCGCCACCATATCGCCTTCATGCGTCTTCTTTGCACATGCTTCCATAATGCGCGCAAGCAGCTCTGCCGACTTGGGATCTTCCGTGGGATGAATAACAGATGGAATGCTTTGTGCGCAGGAGGTGATGAGTTCCTTTTTGCCTTCCGATGCGGATAAAGAAATCAGCTGCTCCACGGTTGATGCATGTAAATAGGCAAAACGGCAAACACATGGGCTCTCACGGCTTAATGATCTTGAGTAGTGACGTCGTGACGGGGCAATGAATATGAGATCGCCTTTGGATACCGATGAAAAAACACCTTCGGACAAAAACAGACCCTCTCCACTTTCACAGATCCCTATTTCGTAACGGTCATGATAATGAAGAAACGTGAAATCGTCTGCGTACGGAAGCTTGGTATAAATGCCGCTGAAGTATACGGGCTCGTTTTGTTCAGCAGGGAGCGGCGAAAAGTACGTATTATAGTATGAAAGTTGCTGATATGCTCGTTTTTGCATGATATATGCGTACCTTTCTTATAGTATGTATGAAAAAAGTGTGCTATAATTATAACATGTACACGTAAACAATGCAATAGACTTTTGACATGCAAATCAAAATATTAGAATAATTCGGAGAGAGAATGATGCAGAAATATGATATTGCGGCATATGTATGGCCGTCTTATACAGGCGATGATATGAGAGCCCGACTGTTTTGGAGTGAGGGTTACGGAGAGTGGCAAACGGTTCACAACGTAAAAAAGAACAGCGTGGGCAAGCCAAAGAATTACGTTTGGGACAGACGCCCCCTTTGGGGTTATGTAAACGAGGCGAATCCCGACATTATGGAGATGCAAATCAACTGTGCTTACAAGCATGGTGTCAACGTATTCATTTATGACTGGTATTGGTATGACGGCAGGCCGTTTCTTGAAAATTGTCTTACCGATGGATATCTCAGGGCAACAAATAATAATCTTGTAAAGTTTTACATAATGTGGGCGAATCATAATGCAAATCACGTTTGGAGTATTGATCATTCCGATGAATGCGGCAACGAGATTATCTGGCGCGGCGATGTTTCCTTTGATACCTTCAAAACTATAGTCAAGCGCTGGATAGAAAAGTATTTCTCCCACCCATCTTACTATAGGATAGACGGCAAGCCGGTGCTTTCCATATATAGCATTAAAAACTTTCTAAAAAGCTTTGGCGGATTTGACGGCGCAAAGGAGGCTATTGCCTATTTCAGAGAAGAGGTAAAGCGCGCCGGGTTCCCGGGGCTTCACCTGCAGTTAATTTATAACGCCTTTGAGATGTTTGATTTCGACGGGAAATTTGGCGCAAGTGTATTAGATGTCTACGGGATGCTTGATTTTGACAGTGTTACGCATTACAATATGGGAACGCGACAAGAACGCGATAACGATTATGGCGAAATGATCAAGATCCACAAGAAGAATTATGATGAAATGGACGAAAGGGGTATTAGGTATTTTCCGCAAGTATCTCTCGGTTGGGATGCCAATCCCAGATTCCGCAAGTTTCAGCCCTGCATAATAACGAATAACACACCCGAAAATATCCAAAAAGCATTCATTCAAGCAAAGGAATACGTTGATACCCATAATCTGCCGGCACCGCTGATTACGATAAACAGCTGGAATGAGTGGACGGAGACGAGCTATCTTCAGCCGGACAATCTTTACGGTTACGGCTATCTTGAAGCAGTGAAGAAAGTATTTAAGGATCAGTAAAATTAACCGAAATTGAATATGATCGAACAAGGAGAACAAAAATGTATATTGGTTATTTTGAGAGCAACACGCCGTTCACCTATACCAAAATCGGCACGAGCCTCCCCTGCGCGCCGACGAGCGTTGAAAACGGCGTTACTACGTTCAGCTGGAAGCAGCTTTACTACACGGGTGTTGATATTCAAATCGACCTGCAGGAGCATATGTTTGTCGGCTCTGTTACGCTCCCGCTTGAAGAGGGTTCTCAAATCCGTGGCTTTGAGGTATTGGCAGACGGGCGCACGGTAGCGAAATACACGGCCGAAACGGGCAAAACTGCCTGTGGAACGCTGACGGTCGGTGTGGGTGCATACGCAAGCGCCTTGATCTTGCGTATCCACACCGTCCTGCACGACCTCTCCTTCACAGCACCCGAAATTGCCGTTTGCCGCCGCGAGGACAGTCCCTTTACCTGGCCGATGGCAAAAACGCTGACGGCGGGAGAAGAGCTTGTTCGTATTTCCGATATCAAAACTGCAACCGCGCACGAGGACGAAAAAGCCGCCGCAAACTTTCTGCGCGAGCGCCTGACGGAGCGCTTTGGACAGCTTAACGAGGGCGGTGTTTGTGCCACGCTGGTGCTTGCCTCCGACGGCTACGACGGAGAGCGCTATACCGTTGATTGCACCAAAAACGGCATCGTATTGACGGCGGGCTCTCGCTTTATGCTGATGTATGCCGTCTGCAAGCTTCTTGATATTTGTCGGAACGGTGCCTGTCCCATCGTGCACGTAGAGGATTGGCCCACCAAGCCTCTGCGCGGCATTCATTTGTACCTTCCCGCCGTGCGGGAAATCGAGTTTTTCAAGCGTTTGGTGCGCTATGTTCTATTGCCCCTCGGCTATAATACCATGTTTATTGAATTTGCGGGTGCCATGCGCTTTGACCGACACCCCGAGATCTCGGAGGGATGGCTTTGCGGCGTGGCACGCGCCAAGGCGGGATTGCAGCCCTATTTTCCCCACAGCGAAGTGGCTGAGGGCGAGCTGCTTGAAAAATGGCAGGTAGCTGAGCTGTTTGACTATATCAAGGAGTTCGGCATCGAACCCATTCCCGAAATTCAAAGCCTTGGACATGTGCAGTATATCACCTACGCACATCCCGAAATCGCAGAGCGTGCTGAGGCAGACAAGGATGTGACCGACACGCGCAACGAGGACGCGAGACCGGAAAATTTCTATACCCACTGCTATTGCCCCTCCAACGAAAAGAGCTACGAGATCATTTTTGATATTATCGACGAAATTGTGGAGGTCACCAAGCCCCAACGCTACGTGCATATAGGCCACGATGAGGTATATCATCTGGGTCTTTGCCCAAAATGCAAAAACACGCCCCACGACGTGCTGTTGGCACGCCATATCAACCGCCTTTACGATTACCTCAAGCAAAAGGGACTCGGCACGATTATGTGGTCGGATATGCTGCAGCCATGCACGAAATACCAGACCGCCAATGCCGCCAATCTGATCCCCAAGGATATCCTTTGCCTGGATTTCATTTGGTATTTCCATTTCGATAAGGATCTTGAAAATAATCTGCTGCCGTTAGGCTTCCGCGTGGCTGTGGGCAATCTTTATTCCTCTCACTACCCCAGATACCGTCAACGCATGATGCAGGACGGTATGGTGGGCGGTCAAGTTTCTATGTGGGCACTGACCAAGGAAGCCAACTTCGGTCGCCGGGGCAAAATATTTGATCTGACCTACACCGCCCAAATGCTTTGGAACACCGAGCAATACGATCCCTCTCTGCGCGAAATTTACGCACATCTGATCTCCAAACGTCTTCAGCCCGTACAGCGCGACGAGATGCGCGGCAAATACTGCCCCGCGGGATATGCAAGCACAGAGATCCCCTTGCCCCGAGGCAACAGTTCCTTGCCGGAGGCACTGCTTGCTTACCGTCCGCAGGCCATCGTAGCAGATGGGTGCGAGGTGCAGATACAGGCCAAGGCCGATCGCCTTGCTATCGAGCACACCACGTTGCAGGCCCCCCCTCACATTGAATGGGCTCCCAACTATGTGTGCGGCACCTACACCGCGACCTATGAGGACGGCGAAAAGGTAACCGTTCCCGCAGAGCATTTTGGAAACGTGCAGCATTATAACCGCAAATACGGCGATCCGCTTCAGGGTGCTTACCACCGCCATAACGGTTACGTCGGCACTTGGTTTTCCGACCCCACGTTGGAGGAAAAATTCCACGGCGAGGACGTACTGCTGACCGCCTATATATGGGAAAATCCTCACCCTGAAAAGCGCATCACCTTGCTTTCGTACACCGCAAACGAGGACGACTGCGCCACGGTTATCCTGACGGGCGTCAAGATACTGAACAAAAAGCAACGCGAAAATTAACAATAAAAAAGTTGGACACATCATTTTAAGGGTTTTCCTTAGTGATGTGTCCAATGTTTTTTTACATAAAGGGATGATTTTTGCGATGAAAAAGCTTAAAATGCTTGAATACTTTTGCTCATACGATTGCCTCACGAAGCCATTCCAGCGTGCAAGCAACCATATGCTTGCCGAGCGCTTCGCTTGCTTCTTTTGCGCTTTGCGCAAACCACTCGGTATTGCGTTCACAGCGCGAAAGATCCACCAGATCGGGATACGTTCCCATCAGCAAGGAGGTCTCCCATTTGCCCGCGTGGTCAAAGCCGCCGCACTTCTTCTGAGCCTCCGCTCCGATCAAGGGGATCACCTTGATATAGGAAAAGGGATCCTCTCCTCCGCCCAGATCCTCATAGTAGGTGGCGTAAGCATCGCTGCCCCACCAGCCTCTGCCCAGCTTTTCCTCCATATATTCCATGGTGACCTTTTTCGCCGCCTTATGACATGCGATCGTCATGGGCATCAAGCCTGCGCCCTCGGTCTGATGGTGAGGGATCAGATACACGTTCTTGTGCCCTGCATGAATCATGGACTTCAACACACAGTAAATGTAATCGGCATACACATCCTCATCGACGTGAAAATGCGAAGGCTTTGCATCACATACGGCATAAGAAGCCACTCCGTACCAAATGGGAGGGCAGACGACGATCTCCTTTTCCTTTTCAAGCTCGCGAAGGCAACCCGTTACCACCAAGGTGTCGGTTCCGCAGGAAGCGTGCCGCGCATGATATTCCATCGTCCCGATCGGGATGATAAACGGAACGTTTCTGTCTACTGCGTCCTGGATTTCGTCATACAGCATTTCCAGCAATTGCATAGAATTGCCTCCTTGTTATCAGAAGAGTTTTTCGGGGCAGAATGCGGGAATTTCGGGGCTCAGCTTTTCAAAGCCGTTTTCTTTTACCACAATGCCCTTTTCCCAGCGTACGCCGAAGGTATCTGCGGATATGAAGGTGTCAACCTGATAGCACATATTGGGCTTCAGATAATAATCGGAGCTGGTTTCGCACCAAGGAGCCTCCACCTCGATAATACCCGTGCCGTGAAGAGGACCGTAAACGTAATTCTTCTCATAGCCGTGGTCAACGTAATACTGATAGGAGCCCTTTGCGATATCTGCGGCAAAAACGCCCGCCTTGATCTGCTCCTCGCTCCACTTGTGAGCGTCACGGCAGAACTGAACGATCTCCTTGCGCTGTCCCTCCAGCTTGCCGAGGCAAATGGGATAACCGATAGCGGCAGAATAGCCGTCTATCTTGGCAGACAGGTTCAGCTGAACGATATCCCCCTTCTTAAATTCACGGTAGGAGGAACGGGAGATCGCATGGCGCGTAGAAGCCTCGGAGAATACGTACATGGGAAGTCCCTCGTATTCCGCGCCGTTTTCATAAACTGCACGCTGCGCAACGCCTACCATCTGAAGCTCAGTCATGCCGGGACGGATGGCCTTGATGACCTCTTCTGTGGCAATGCTTGCAATGCGGTAGCCCTCTCGCAGACAGTTGAGCTCATTTTCGCTCTTGATAGAGCGAAGCTCCACCATGATTTTACCCGCATCCACGATTTCGGCCTCGGGAAATGCATCGCGGATAGCATTGAAAATGACAACCGAGGTGTCGAGGAAGGATGCAATTCCGATGCGGATCTTTTTGCCGGTGACCTTGAGATACTTGAACACATCCGCAAAGGTATCGGGCTTGAGCTCGGGATACGCGGGGTCTGCACCCTCACGATAAGCGGTCAGAACAAAGGTTTTTTCAAGCTTGTTTCTGTCCGCGCCAAAGATGGCGGACTCGGGTCCCACCATAAGGGCTGCCTCACCGGTGGCCGAGATCGCTACACCTGCACGCTCAAAAAGCGGCCAGAAGCCGGAAAAATACCTGGGATTGGCGTAATCAGCCTCGTTACCGTTCACGATAAGGGCATCAAGACCCTCGCGCTGAAGAATGGCAGCAGCCTTCTTCACTCTTTCTTTATACTCGTGATCCGGAATACAAATTCTTGACATTGTTTTTTCTCCTTCTTTAATTTTATTACTCACAATAGCCGGGAGTCGTGTAGAAATTGACCTTTCTCGGTTCTGCCCGTCCGTACTGCGCAACGATCGGGACGTCGCTCTCAAGCATAATCGCATACTGCTCACCCTCCGTCGCCGTGTGACCGCAAAAATCGTCGGTGTTGTTTGAACGCAGGCAGCGAACGCGCTTAGCCTCTACCTTGGCGTCAAAGCAAACGGGCTCACGGTCAGTATATATCAGCGTAAATCTGACGTGTGCGCATTGATCGGTCACGTTTGTGATGATGACGGATTCGTGTCCCGGTATTTCGTTTTCGCCCACGGGCGGAAGCTCGGCATCGGGAAAAACCCATACTTTTTTTCCGTAGCTCATAGGATAACACCTCCTTTATCACAATTATAGCATTGACAAGCAAGCATTTCTTGTGGTATAATCAGCACAAATGGTAAAATCGTCACTTTTGGGAGGGATATACTTGCAAAAAATCGATTATCTTGATAAAAAACAGCACGGTTCTGCTGAATTCCCCGTTGAGTATTACTATGTGAACAGCACACATCCGCGTTACCGAATGGCATTCCATTGGCACAACGAGTGGGAGCTGCTGCGCGTGATGGAAGGTGAGCTGTCGCTGACCCTTGACGAAGAGCAGCATCTGATCAAAAAGGGCGATATCGTACTGATCCCGGGAGAAACGCTGCACGGCGGCGAGCCGATGGATTGCGTATACGAGTGTCTTGTTTTTGATCTTTACGGCCTGTTTGGCAAGACCGAAGCCGCCAAAACGCATCTGCGCCCGTTTTTTTGCATGGATTTTGTGCCCACCCGCTTTTTTACCGAGGAGGATAAGGCGCCGGCAGATGTTTTGGATATTTTTTCAAATGCAAGTGGATCCCCCTGCCTCTCCCTTGAGACGCTGTCTGCGATCGCAAATCTTTTCTCATGGCTGATCAAAGAGGGGCGTTATCAAAAAGCATCCGACGAAAGTCGATGGTCCTCCCGCATAAAACCCGTGCTGGAGTACATCGAGGCGCACTATAACGAGGAGCTCTCGCTTGATATACTTGCCGGTGTGATCGGAATGAATGCACGATATTTTTGCAAGATATTCTATTCGCTTACACACACGACGCCTATGAATTACGTGAATTCCTATCGCATTGAGCAAGCGACCTTTTTGCTTGAATTCACAGATCTCTCCATCACTCAAATCGCGACGGACTGCGGCTTTTGGGAGAGCGGTTATTTTACGAAGGTGTTCAAGAAATACAAAGGAACGACCCCTCAACGTCATCGCCTTGCCCTGCGTGCGGAGCGCCTGAAAAGCAAAGAACGGTAGAGTCGACATGATGATACATGTGGCAAGTGCTGAAACGATACGTACAGCGCAGTTATAACCACCGGCTAAGCCGGCGGCTTGCTCAGCCCTATAAGGGCATGTTACTGGCGGGGCTGAAAGCCCACTGAAGCATTTGACACTTGCAAGCTCGCCCTACCGCCACAGATGTGGTTACTATTTCGCCTCCCTTGTGCAAAAGGGACGCCGCAAGCGGCACGAGTTGCAAGCAACTCTGAGGTGGCAGCCGAAGGCTGACGGAGGGATTGTAAAAAATGCTCTCATACAACCCCTCAGTCAAGCTTCATTACTCCGCTTCGCTTCGTAGGACAGCTCCCCTTACACAG
>JAFTRY010000024.1 GCA_017462035.1 Clostridia bacterium | reverse complement strand
TTTACCTATTACCTAATTGACAAGTTTCGAGAGAAGAGTGAAAAGCGAAGAGTGAAAAAGTAAAAATCGACAAGCTTCTGTCGAAACTTGTCGATTTTTGGTGGACCCGAGGGGAGTCGAACCCCTGTCCGAAAACCTCTTGATATAACCTTCTCCGGGTGCATTCTGTTATTTAGGATTCCCTTTGAGGAACGTCAACAGACAGACTTTCTTCTCCGGTAGCCATTTTTTGCGTGATCAGTTCAATGGCGAACCACCGATGCACGGGCATCGCTCATTTGACGCTCAGTCCGGAGCCGCGATACTCTCCGGAGGAACGGGCGGCTTATGCCGCAGCACTGCCCTTAGGCAGCCAATGCAACGTTTCTATCGTTAGCGTTTAATTTTAAGTTGGACCTTTTCAGAGATTGCCCGGCTCTACCCGCTTATTATACCTCAAAATCCCCGTCGAAACCTTTACGGACCCATATTGGAAGTAAGAAGTAATAGTGAAAAGTGAAGAAGGGATTAGTCGTATCGGGAACGGTCCTTCATGTGTCGGTCCATTTCCCGATTGGCTTGCTTCTCTGCCGCCGCGTCTCTCTTATCATACAGCTTCTTCCCTCGGCAAAGCCCGATCTCTACCTTCACGTTTTTGCCCGAGAAATACAGCGAAAGGGGAACCAGCGTATAGCCCTTCTGTGTCATCAATCCTCCCAGCTTCATGATCTCCCGCTTATGCATCAAAAGCTTTCGATCCCTCAGCGGTTCCCGATTGAAAATGTTTCCCTTTTCATAGGGACTGATATGCATACCGATGACGAACAGCTCCCCGTTTTTCAGGGAGCAATACGAATCCTTCAGATTCACTGCCCCGTTTCGGATGCTTTTCACCTCGGTTCCGTACAGTGCGATGCCGGCTTCATATTTCTCATCCACAAAATAGTCATGCCACGCCTTGCGGTTTTGGGCAATAACTCTTGACGTCTGCTTTTTTTCTGCCATACATCCCACTCCTTTCTCGGTTCTCGTGCCCCCTTATTGTATCATATCTTCCTTTTAAAATCAAGCCTTTTTTGTCGATTTATTCGTTTTCCCAGATCTTTTCGCTTTTCTTTCTTTTTCCGTTTCCGCTCGGAGGAGCCGTGATTCCGTATGATCTCTCCGAAGGGTATTTCTCCCTCAATAAATGGAGCGTATTGGGGGATTGGGCTCCAAGCGAAGTGCCAGCTCCTTCACCCAGCTTTCCGCAACGGCAAGAGACTCTGCGTCGTATGCACTCATAGGATCGTGCGCGTCGCATCCGAAGACGACACGGCAGTTATACTCCTTTGCCCACTGCCAGAATCGGCGGATCGGATAATGACGGTTTTCCCGAAGTCCGAGAAAATTGATCTCAAGAGGAATATCCATCTCAGACGCACCTTGGCAAAGCCGACGCATTTCCCTCTCGTAGATCGCCTCATCCCCCTCATAACGAATCAACTCGGGGTGTGCCATATAAGTGAAGGCTCCTGTTCCCATTGCCTCCAGTGCTTCATCTACATACCCTTTTAACAGTGCCGCCGAATCCGTAGCCTTACCGCTGTAAAACAGCTTCACTTCCCCGTTTTCTTGATATTCTACATGATGTTGACCCAGGATCAGGTATTCCGCGCCCACATCTGCCGCTATCCGACGCATATCGGCAAAGTACGTAGGGTAGTACTCCATTTCAAAGCCGATAAGAATCTCGATTCTGTCCCGATATTCCTCTCTCAGTGCCCGCAAGGTACTGACATATTCCGTCGCCTGCGCCATCGGGACCCGATACCATTCCTCCGAGCCGTCGGGAAAGGCAAAGGGGGCATGATCGGCAAATCCCATCCGTGTGATCCCGTTTGCCAACGCGCGTTCGATATAATCCCGTTCCGTCCCCTTGGCGTGGCTACAACGGAAGGTATGGGTATGAAGATTGACTGTCATGGGCATTTTGATTTCCTCTTTCTACCGTTCTTTTTTATATGTTGACACCATTCTCCCGAAGCGTTCGGATCAGCTTCTGTACGGAGGGTGGGGAGAAGGTATAGCCCCTCATTCCAACGCGCTCCGCTCCCGCCACATTTTCCTCTCGATCATCCACAAAGAAGCACTCCTCCGGGTCAAGAGAAAACAGCTCGGTCATTTTAAGATATGCCCGGGAATCGGGCTTTACCAGGTGGTAAAAAGCGGAAGCGTAGTGTCCGTCCAGCATACGCAGCACCGCAAATTCCTGCCAATAGGCCGAAAAACGAACGCTGGTATTGGAGAGGAGGTAGCACCGATATCCATGAGCCTTTAGCTGGGCGATCAGCTCCTCCATTCCGTCAATGGGGCTTAGCGCCCGATACCAGTTTCGGAACATTTCCGTCAAGGGACCTCTCATATGCTCGGGAACACAGGCACACCACTTCGCCAGTGCTTCCTCTTCCGTTATATTTCCCTCATCCAAAGCGAACCAATCCCCCGAGTCGAACACGACATCATGGATCAGAGTCTGCTCCTTCGGCTCTGAGAAGTAGGGCGCAATCACCTCCTGAGGAGAAAAATCCAGGAGCACCCGTCCCATATCAAAAACAATATTTTTTATCCTCTTTTGCATGGTATCCCCCTTTTTCTGTCCATCCTATATCTTAGCACAAAACTTTTGAAAAAGCAACAAAATCCTCCAATTTAAAGAGGGAAATTCGCAAAAGAGTTTTTCCTTCCCACATTAGGATTTGATTTTTTTCCGAATCTATGCTATAATAGAACTACATAGAAAAAAAGATCTGACGAAGGAGAATGGATCATGAAGATTGTCATCCTGGATATTGCCACCTTGGGCGAGGATATTGTTCTGGACCCTATCCGCCAATTGGGAGACACCATAGAATATGGAACCACCGCCCCCGAGGAAATCGCGGTTCGCGTAAGAGACGCGGAGGTGGTCATTGTCAACAAGCTAAAGCTGAACGAAAGCAATCTTTCTGAGGCTAAAAATTTAAAGCTGATTTGCGTGACCGCTACCGGCTATGACAACATTGACACCGACTACTGCCGCAAAAGAGGAATTGCTCTTTGCAACGTACCGGGCTACTCCACTGACAGCGTAGCCCAGCTGACCCTTTCCGTGGGACTGTGTCTCGTAAACCGTCTGACCTCCTATCGGGAATACGTTCATTCCGGTGCCTATTCCGAATCGGGTGTTGCCAACCGTCTGACTCCCGTTTACCACGAGCTATCCTCCCTCACTTGGGGAATCGTGGGCGGAGGTGCTATTGGTTCCCGGGTGGCTGAACTGGCATCCGCCCTCGGAAGCCGTATTCTGGTTTGCCGCCGTCAGAGGGAGTCCCGATATGAGCAGGTAGATCTGGAAGAGCTATGCAGACGTTCCGACGTGATCTCTCTTCACGTTCCTCTCAGCAACACCACTCGCGGCATGATCGGAGAAAAGGAGCTTTCTCTCATGAAGCCTCACACCATCCTCATCAACATGGCGCGAGGTGCTGTCACCGACGAGGCTGCCGTGGCACGCGCGTTGGAGGAGGGGCATTTGGGAGGTCTGGGAGTCGACGTTTACTCCAAAGAGCCCTTTGACGCTGACCACCCCTTCTGCCGTTTATTCCATCGAGACAACGTATGTCTGACCCCTCACATGGCGTGGGGCTCCTCCGAAGCCCGAGCCCGCTGTGTCAAAATAATCGCGGACAACATTGCCGCCTTTTACGAAGAAAAAATTTTCAACCGAATCGTGTAAATTTTTTCCTTGACTCTTGCAATGAAAAACAAGTTGTGCTATAATATCCCCGTAATTTTGGGGAGTGCCGTCGATCGGTTCTCCCACTGAAAGGTAAGAAGCTATATGAAAATCAGAGTTGGTATTTTCGGTTACGGAAATTTGGGGCGAGGCATTGAGTGCGCTCTACGGCAAAATCCGGACATGGAGCTTGTCGCCGTGTTTACCCGCCGTGATCCCTCCACCCTATCCATTGGAACGCCCAACGTCGCCGTTTGTCACGCAAGCGAGGTCGAACAATATAAGAACAGGATCGATGTCATGATCCTTTGCGGCGGTAGTGCCACAGATCTGCCGGAGCAGACCCCTGAGTTAGCGAAAAACTTCTGTGTCGTTGACAGCTTTGACACCCACGCGAGGATCCCGGAGCACATTGCCCGAGTCGATGCTGCCGCCAGAGAAGGAGGAAAGGTTGCTATGATCTCCGTTGGATGGGATCCCGGCATGTTTTCTCTGAACCGTCTGTACGCCGGTGCGGTACTGCCCGACGGCAAGGATTATACGTTCTGGGGCAAGGGGGTAAGCCAGGGACATTCCGATGCCATCCGACGCATTGAGGGTGTACTGGATGCCAAGCAATACACCATTCCCGTGGATGCCGCTCTGGAGGCGGTACGCAGCGGTGTCTGTCCAGAGCTAACCGCTCGTCAAAAGCACACGAGAGAATGCTTTGTGGTTGCCGCCGAAGGTGCTGATCTCTCTCGTATTGAGAAAGAGATCAAGGAAATGCCCAACTATTTTGCCGACTACGACACTACCGTTCATTTCATCTCCGCCGAAGAGCTAAAGCGGAACCACAGCGGGATTCCCCACGGCGGCTTTGTGATCCGGACGGGCAAGACCGGTCGCTCTTTGGAGCACAACCATGTGATCGAATACAGTCTCAAGCTGGATTCCAACCCCGAGTTTACCGCCTCCGTCATTGTTGCCTACGCCCGTGCCACCCTTCGAATGCACCGTGAGGGTATGGTAGGTTGCAAAACCGTCTTTGACGTTCCTCCCGCTTACCTTAGTCCCAAGACCCGGGAGACACTGATCAAGGAATTACTTTAAGTCTTGTATTCGCACCGATTGCCGCAAGGACTCCATTTTCTGTAAAAAAAGTATGAAAAAATCTCAAAATGATATTGAAAAACCCTGAAAACCGTGTTATAATAAACTGTTGTATGGTGATCCGCTATGACGGACCCTTCCGTGGGACAATAAATCTTCCAAAAGGAGTTAATTTTTATGAGTCGTATGATTGGAACCGTATCTCGTGGAGTCAGAGCTCCCATTATCCGAAACGGAGACGATATCGTTGAGATCGTGTCGGATTCGGTTTTAGAGGCATCCAAGGATGCAGGCTTTGAGTTTCATGACCGTGACATCGTTGCCATGACAGAAGCCATTGTCGCCAGAGCTCAGGGCAACTACGCTACTGTTGACGATATTGCTGAGGATATTCGAAAGAAGTTCGGCGGCGAAACCGTGGGGGTGATCTTCCCCATCCTGAGCCGCAACCGTTTTGCCATCTGCTTGCGCGGGATTGCCAAGGGCGCGAAAAAGATCGTTCTCATGCTCTCCTATCCCTCCGACGAAGTAGGCAACCATCTGATCAGTCTGGACGCTCTGGACGAGAAGGGTGTCGACCCCTATCGGGACGTTCTCTCCTTGGAGAGGTACCGTGAGCTCTTTGGTTATGAGAAGCACACCTTTACCGGTGTGGATTACGTGGAATACTACGAGTCTCTCATTCGCGAATGCGGCGCTGAGGCTGAGATCATTTTCGCCAACAATCCCAAGGCGATCTTGGACTATACCAAGAACGTCCTTTGTTGCGATATCCACTCCCGTGCCCGCACCAAGAGGTTGCTCCGGGCTGCCGGCGGTGAGATCGTTCTGGGTCTGGACGATATTCTCTCCGCTCCTGTCAATGGTAGCGGATACAATGCTGACTACGGTCTTCTCGGCTCCAACAAGGCAACCGAGGACCAGGTCAAGCTCTTCCCCAGGGACTGTCAGCCTGTTGTAGACGCCATTCAAAAACGTCTCTTTGAGGTTACCGGCAAGACCATTGAGGTTATGGTATACGGCGACGGTGCTTTCAAGGATCCTGTTGGAAAGATCTGGGAGCTTGCTGACCCGGTTGTAGCTCCTGCTTACACCAAGGGCTTGGAGGGCACGCCCAACGAGCTGAAGCTGAAGTACCTCGCCGACAACGACTTTTCTGATTTGTCGGGCGATGCGCTGAAGCAGGCGATCAAGGAGAAGATTCAGGAGAAGGATGGCAATCTGTTCGGTAAGATGGCCTCCGAGGGTACCACCCCCAGGCGGCTCACCGACTTGATCGGCTCTCTCTGTGACCTGACCTCCGGTTCGGGTGACAAGGGCACCCCCATCGTCTTCATCCAGGGATATTTTGACAATTACACCACAGAATAAGCCACATCTCCGTTCCGCCGATAAAAATTTCCTCTCGGCGGAACTTTTTTTACAAAAAGCCTTGACAAACCTGCTCTCGCGTGCTAAACTAATTCTATCGTAATGACGAAGGAGACAAAGGACATGAACCGTTCTTTCGCTAACAAGTTCTATTCCCTTTATTTTTATTACTTTCAGCTGAGGTAAAAAATAAAGGTGCTTTTTGTTGCGGATTTTCGTTTCAACGGTTTTAAAAATTGTTTTCCATTCAATGACTAAAAAACTTTTGAAGCCTTTCCGGTGAAAAACACCGAGGAGGCTTCATTTTTTCTGTGTGGTGGAGCGTCCGTCTCACCCATACACAGAGAATTTTAAGAAAAAAGAGGAACAAACTTATGATCGCAGTACTGAAACCGGGAACCACAGAACAGCAAATTGAAAATCTTTCTAATTGGTTGAGATCCCAAGGTCTGGACGTCCATATTTCTCGCGGAAGCGTTCACACCGTTATCGGTTTAGTTGGGGACACCTCAAAAATCGATGAGGAACTGGTGGAAAGCCTTGCCATTGTGGACTCCGTAAAGCGCATCAGCGAGCCCTTCAAGAGCGCAAACCGTAAATTTCATCCCGACGACTCCGTGATTTCTGTAGGCAACACCACAGTGGGCGGAAAGGACTTTACCATTATGGCGGGTCCCTGCTCTGTCGAAAGTGAGGAACAGGTCATGGAGATTGCCAAGGCTGTCAAGGCAGCAGGTGCCACCATGCTTCGGGGCGGCGCGTTCAAGCCACGCACCTCTCCCTACGATTTCCAAGGGCTGAAGGCAGACGGTATTGAGATCCTGCTGAAAGCGAAAAAGGAAACGGGACTTCCCATTGTAACCGAAATCATGAACGCCAACCATCTTTCTCTCTTTGAGGAGGTAGACGTGATCCAGGTTGGTGCCAGAAATATGCAGAACTTTGAATTGCTCAAGGAATTGGGAAGAACCAGAAAGCCGATTTTGCTCAAGCGCGGTCTTGCCAACACCCTCAAAGAACTTCTCATGTCCGCCGAGTATATTATGGCAGGGGGAAATGAAAACGTCATCCTCTGTGAGAGAGGAATCCGGACCTTTGAGACCTATACCAGAAACACCCTGGACCTCTCCGCCGTTCCGCTCCTTCACGAGCTGAGCCATCTGCCCGTGATCGTCGATCCCTCCCACGCCACCGGTGTTGCCCGGCTGGTCAAGCCCATGGCTATGGCAGCTGTCGCTTGCGGTGCCAACGGCTTGATGATCGAGGTGCACAACGATCCTGACCACGCTCTTTGCGACGGTGCTCAGTCCCTGACCCCTGACGCGTTTGCTCAGGTCAGTGCCGCTGTGGCGAAGGTTCGCGGTGCTCTGGAGGAATCAAAATGAAGGTTGGAATTTGCGGCTTGGGTCTGATCGGAGGCTCCATAGCAAAAGCATATCGGGCAAGTGAGCACACGGTTCTGGGTTTTGACATTGACGAGCCAACCCTACAGTATGCCCAGCTTGCCGGAATCATTGACGGAGTTCTGAACGAGGAAACCATTCCTCAGTGTCAGTTGATCCTCATTGCCCTTTACCCTCAAAAGGCGGCAGAGTATCTGGAACAGATCTCCCCCCTGATCGGCTCTGACACGGTCGTGATCGATCTATGCGGAACCAAAAAGAATATTTGTGAGTGCGGCTTCGCCCTTGCCAAGCAGTACGGCTTTACCTTCGTAGGGGGACATCCCATGGCGGGCACGCAGTATTCGGGCATTAAATACGCCAAGGCAACCTTGTTCCGAGGTGCTCCCATGGTATTGGTTCCCCCTGTCTACGATGATATTTCGTTCTTGGATCGTATTCAAAAGCTACTGGCTCCCGCCGGCTTTGGTCGCTTTTCGGTAACCACGGCGGAAGCGCATGACGAAATGATCGCCTTTACTTCTCAGCTCGCGCACCTCGTCTCAAATGCCTACGTAAAGAGTCCCTCCGCTCGGGGACACAAGGGTTTTTCAGCGGGCAGCTACAAGGACATGACACGCGTGGCATGGCTGAACGAGCAAATGTGGACCGAGCTGTTCTTAGAAAATCGGGAGCCTCTTCTTTTTGAACTGGATCAGATCCTTCATTCTCTTGGTGAATACCGCACTGCTCTTGCCGGGGGTAATGGAGATACTCTGCGTCGGCTTCTGAGAGAAGGGCGTCTTGCCAAGGAAGAAATCGACGGATAAAAAACAAAAAGGATGGAGTTTTATGAAACGACTGACCGTTCACGCGTCTCGTGATTATGATATTCTGATCGGAGAAGATCTTCTTGCCGCCTCGGGTAGCTACGTAACCGAGACCTTAGGGAAGGTCTGCACCCTGTGTGTTGTCTCCGACGACAACGTAGCCCCTCTTTATCTGGAAACGGTTGTACGTTCCTTAGAGAGCGCGGGACACCGTGTGCATTCTTTTGTGATTCCTCACGGTGAGGAATCCAAGAGCACGGAGTCTCTTGTGGCGTTATTGGAATTTTTGGCTGAGCGCCCCCTGACTCGTTCCGACGCGCTTGTAGCCCTTGGAGGGGGTGTTGTGGGAGATCTCACCGGCTTTTGCGCCGCTATTTATTTAAGAGGAATTCCTTTTATTCAGATCCCCACCACCCTTTTGGCGGCGGTAGACTCCTCCGTGGGAGGAAAGACCGCAGTAGATCTGAGGGCGGGAAAAAATCTTGCCGGTGCCTTTCACCAGCCCTCTTTGGTGCTCTGTGATTGCAACACCCTGGACACTCTGAAGCCCGAGGTCTTCGCCGACGGCTGCGCCGAGGTAATCAAATACGGTGTGATCAACGACCGTCCCTTCTTTGAGCTTTTGAAGAGCGGCATCCGTGACAACATCGAAGAGGTCATTGCTCTTTGCGTCCGAAACAAGGCGGCAGTGGTAGAGGAAGATGAATTTGACCGAGGCAGCCGACAGCTACTGAATCTGGGACATACCGTGGGACATGCCATTGAGCTATGCTCCCATTTGGAGATCTCTCATGGCAGTGCTGTCGCCATGGGCATGGTAATTGTGACCCGTGCCGCCGTCGCTATGGGGCTTTGTCCTGAGGAAGATCTTCGAGAGCTGATTGCTATATTACGCAAGGCAAATCTCCCCACCGAATGTCCTTTTGGCGCGGAAGAGCTTGCCGAGGCGGCATCCGCCGATAAAAAGAGAACCGGAGGCTCTATTACCCTGGTTGTCCCCCATGGAATCGGTGACAGCCGTCTTGTAAAGATTCCTGTGACAGATCTTGCCTCCTGGATTCAGAAAGGACTAACGTCATGAAGCGTTCTCTCTTCCCCTCTCTGACCGGAGGAACGATCAAAGCTATTGCGTCCAAGTCGGTTGCCCATAGGCTTCTGATCTGCGCCGCTTTTGCCCAAGAGGAAAGCGTGATCCGCTGTGAGGAAATCAACGAGGATATTGCCGCCACCGTACGTTGTCTGGAAGCCATCGGCGCTTCCATACGCCGGGACGGACCCTTTTACAAAATTACCCCTATCCGTAAGCCGCAAACAGGCGCTACGCTGGACTGCGGGGAAAGCGGATCTACCTTGCGTTTTCTGGTCCCCGTTGCTTGTATGCTGGGGCTCGACGCTTCCTTCCAAATGGCGGGAAGGCTTCCCCTCCGTCCGCTCTCTCCTTTGCGGGAGGAATTGGAGCGAAACGGAGTGACTCTGTCCCCTCAGGACTCCAATCCCCTGACGGTCCGCGGTGCCCTTCAAGCCACAGACTTTCACATTGCGGGAAACGTGTCCTCCCAATTTATCAGCGGACTTCTTTTTGCCATTGCCGTCTCCGGCAAGACCGGTAACATTTGGATCGAGGGTTCCTTGGAATCTGCCCCTTATTTGGATCTTACCGCTAACGCTCTCAATCAATTTGGAATTGAGGTGATCCGCCATGAGAGTCGCTTGGAAATCCGAACCAACCGCGGACTTCATTCTCCCGGTGAGGTATCGGTAGAGGGCGACTGGTCAAACGCGGCATTCCCTCTCTGTCTGGGAGTAATTGGTAAAGAACCGGTTACTGTGTTTGGCATTTCCCCCTCTTCCCGGCAAGGAGACCGCGCCGTGCTTTCCCTTCTGCGGGAATTTGGCGCTCGGATTTTTGAAAATGGGGATTCCGTTACCGCTTCCCCCTCTTCGTTACATGGAATATCCATTGATGCCTCTCAAATTCCTGATCTCGTTCCCGTTCTGGCAACTGTCGCTTCCATAGCGAGAGGGCAAACGGTGATCCATCACGCCTCTCGCCTCCGACTCAAGGAGAGTGACCGGCTTCGTGCCGTATCCTCCGTACTAAACGCGCTGGGAGCCTCCGTAACGGAGACCGATGACGGATTGATCATCGAGGGAGTTCCCTTTTTGCAGGGCGGTGAGGCAGACTCCTTTGGCGACCATCGGATTGCCATGAGCGTTGCCATCGCTTCTGTGTGTTGTAAAGACACGGTGATTCTTCACGGCGCAGATGCCACCGCCAAGTCCTACCCCGGTTTCTGGCAGGACGTTACTTCTCTGGGGCTGATCTCCTCGGAGCTGTAAACCCGTTTGAAACGATTTCCTGAATTGGGCAAAAGTTTAAATTTTGTTTAACATTTCGTCTGCCCTCTTGCAAAAACGGAAAAAATATATTACCATATACGTATAGACATAGAATAAACCACAGAAAGGTTGATACCGACATGCAAAAGTATGATGTCATTATCGTTGGTGCCGGTCCTGCGGGCATCTTTACCGCTCTGGAAATGCTGAAGCTTGGAAGCAAAAAGAAAATCCTCATTGTGGAAAAGGGAAAGGCAATTGAAAACCGCCGCTGTCCCAAGAACCAAACCAAGCAATGCGTATCCTGCAAGCCCTTCTGCCATATCACCACCGGTTTTTCCGGTGCCGGTGCTTTTTCTGACGGAAAGCTATCTCTGTCCTACGAGGTAGGAGGGGATCTCCCCACTCTCATTGGCGAGAATACCGCGCAGGATCTCATCGACTACACCGACAAGATCTATCTGGACTTCGGTGCGGACACCCATATTGAGGGAATCAGCAATTCCGAAGAAGTAAAAAATATTCGCAAGCGCGCCATTAAGGCGGGTTTGAAGCTTGTGGACTGTCCCATCCGTCATTTGGGGACCGAGAAGGCACAGGATATTTACTATGCCATTGAGCAACACCTGCTCCAAAACGGTGTGGAGATCCGTTTTGGCTGTGAGTGTGTCGATCTCATCCTGAGGAACAGCAGTTGCTTGGGCATTACTCTTCGTGAAAACGGCAGTGAGCGGGAGCTCTTTGCCGATCACACCGTAGTCGCCACTGGACGGCGGGGTGCCGACTGGCTGGAAAAGATCTGTGAGGAGCACAACATCGCGCACCTTCCCGGAACGGTTGACATTGGCGTTCGCGTGGAGGTTCGCAACGAAATTATTGAGAAGGTAAACGAGGTACTCTACGAATCTAAGCTCATCGGTTACCCTAAGCCCTTCAAAAACAAGGTTCGCACCTTCTGCCAGAATCCCGGAGGCTTTGTAAGCCAGGAAAACTACGACAACGATCTTGCCGTTGTAAACGGACACTCCTACAAGAATCTGAAATCCTCCAACACCAATCTCGCCATTCTTTGCTCCCACAATTTCAGCGTTCCCTTCAATCAACCCATTGCCTACGCGCAAAAGGTAGGAGAACTGACCAACATGCTGGGGGCGGGGCACATTCTGGTTCAGAGATTTGGAGATATTCTGGACGGAAAGCGCACCTGGCCCAAGGAGCTATCCCAGTCCAATCTCCGTCCCACTCTGCCCGACGCAGTGGCGGGAGATATAACGGCTGCCATGCCTTACCGCGCCATGACCAATATTATCAACTTCATTCAGGCGGTAGACGAGGTGGTTCCCGGATTCGCTTCCCAGGAGACTCTGCTCTACTCCCCTGAGCTAAAGTTCTACTCCAATCGGGTAAAAATGGATGAAAATTTGAACACCAATATTCAAGGGCTTCACTGCTTGGGTGACTCCAGCGGGTGGACCAGAGGTCTTATGATGGCCTCTGTCATGGGTGTTCTGATGGGAAGACAACTAAAATAATCTGGATGAGCTACATCCGCAATGAAAACGATCGGGGGGCTAAGTCAGTCCCCCATTGTGTCGTTTCCACTCTGTTATTTACTTGAAAGGGTTTCATAAAAGGATTCAAACATGTCAACCACATACGGAAAAAACATTCATATTTCAATATACGGCGGTTCTCACGATTCCGAAATCGGTATTCGGGCGACGGGACTTCCCCGAGGATTTCGCTTTGACCCTTCGGAGCTCTCCGCCTTTCTCAAGCGTCGGGCACCGGGACAAAACTCTTTGTCCACTCCTCGCAAGGAAGCAGATATCCCTGAATTTCTCTCAGGCGTGGAGGACGACTTTCGTCTGACAGGAGACGAGCTTCACGCAGTGATTCGAAACACCAATCAGCGCTCCTCCGATTACTCCAATCTCTCCTTCGTTCCCCGTCCTTCTCACGCGGATTTTGCCGCTCGGATGAAATACGGGGAAGGTGTTGATCTCCGAGGCGGTGGACATTTTTCAGGGCGTCTTACCGCGCCTTTATGTATTGTGGGCGGTATTTGTCTTCAATATCTGGCACAGCGTGGGATCCGCATCGGTGCCCATCTGGCTTCCGTGGGAGGGATCTGTGACCGTCTCTTTGATCCTGTTGCGGTAGGCGGATCGGATTTTGAGTATTTACAGCTCCATGCGGATTTCCCCGTTTTGGATGAAAAGGCAGGAGAAGCCATGAAGCATCGGATCGAGGAGGTTCGCGCCGAGGGTGATTCGATAGGTGCCGTAGTGGAATGTGCCATCGTAGGTCTCCCCGCAGGTCTGGGAGAACACATGTACGATGGTGTGGAGAACCGTCTTGCCGCTATTCTCTTCGGAATTCCCGGAGTAAAGGGGGTGGAATTTGGCTTAGGTTTTGGCTCTGCGGCTCTGCGCGGCTCTGAGAACAACGATCCCTTTACGGTAGAGAATGGAGCCATCCGTACCCGTACGAACCATGCGGGGGGGATTCTCGGCGGTATGACCACGGGAATGCCCGTGATCTTCCGCGCTGCCATGAAGCCCACCCCTTCCATCTTCCGTGAGCAGGACAGTGTGGACATGGTATCCATGACCCCGGTCAAGCTTTCCATTAAGGGGCGGCACGATCCCTGTATTGCCCTTCGCGCCGTACCTGTTTTTGAGGCTGCCGCCGCCATCGCTATATGCGACCTGTTGGCGGACAACGCTCCCCTCACCTCAGTCTGAGAGGTCCTCTATGAAGCTCAACCAAAAGCACACCATTCTTGCCAGCTACGTAGGATATCTGACCCAAGCCATCACCATCAATTTTGCCCCTCTGCTTTTTATTACCTTTGAGAAAACCTATGATATCTCTCTGGGCAAGATCAGTCTTCTCATTGCCATCAGCTTTCTAACTCAGCTATCTGCCGATGCCTTAGCTGCCAAATTTCCAAGCCTGTTTCATCCGCGTATCTGCACGGTACTGGCTCACATTTGCGCCGTCATCGGCATGACCGGCTTTGCCTGGCTTCCTCAGGTTCTTCCTTCTCCCTATCTCGGTCTTGTCCTATCAGTCATGATCGCTGCCGTGGGCGGAGGAATCATTGAGGTACTGATCAGCCCGATCGTAGAAGCTTGTCCTACCGATGAAAAAAGCTCCGCCATGAGCCTTCTGCACTCCTTTTACAGCTGGGGATTAGCGGGTGTGGTGCTTCTTTCTACTTTATTTTTCACCTTCGTAGGTCTGGAGCACTGGCGGATCCTTGCTTGTCTTTGGGCAATCATTCCCGCCATTGGTGCCATTTCCTTTTGCCTTGTTCCCATTTACCCGCTGGAGAAGCCCCTTGACATTCCTGCTGAGAGCGCTCCGCCCTCCCTGTTCCGTTCCGGGATCTTTTGGATCTTCTTCATTATGATGTTTTGTTCGGGTGCGGCAGAACAAGCCATGAGTCAATGGGCATCCAGCTTTGCCGAGTCCGGTCTTGGTGTTTCCAAGGCTTTAGGGGATCTCCTGGGTCCCTGCTCCTTTGCCGTTCTCATGGGAAGTGCCCGTGTAATATATGGAAAATCCGGAGGACGGATCAATCTGGTTCGATTTATGGTAATTTCCTCTGTCCTCTGCATGATTTCTTATTTTCTTGCCGCTCTCGCGCCCCTTCCCATGCTATCCCTGGTTGGTTGCGCTCTTTGCGGTCTATCCGTGGGGATCATGTGGCCCGGCACCTACAGTCTTGCCACTGCCAGGATGCCTTGGGGCGGCGTGCGAATGTTTGCCCTCCTTGCCATGGCGGGAGACATTGGCTGTCTGGTCGGCCCTACAGCTGCCGGCTGGATCGCGGAAGCCTGCGGCAACGATTTGAAGATTTCCTTTCTTCTCTCCATCATCTTCCCCGTTCTAATACTCCTCATGATCTATTTGGGCTTTCGAAAAAAGAAGTCCCCCTAAGAATCTACAACAGAAGGTAACAACGTATGGATTTAAATGAACTCAGAAAAGAAATTGACATCATTGACCGAGAATTGGTTCCCCTGTTTCTTCGCAGAATGAACGTTTCCGCCCAGGTGGCAGAATACAAGCGAGAAAATCAAATGCGGGTACTGGATCCCTCCAGAGAACGGGCTCTTCTCGAAAAAATCTCCCAGCTTTCGGGCGAGGATTTCGAGGAATACTCCCGTATTCTCTATTCCACCATTCTCGATCTTTCCCGTTCGTATCAATACAAACGGCTGGGTACGGAATCTCCTCTTTATCGGGAAATTACCGATGCTTTGGAGAACACCCCAAGGATTTTCCCGGACCGCGCCTCCGTTGCCTGTCAGGGTGTGGAGGGTGCTTATTCCCAAATTGCCGCTGAACGTCTGTTTAAGGCACCGAACATTTGCTTTTTCTCCAACTGGGAAAAAGTATTTGATGCCATTGAGTCGGGCATGTGCCGCTACGGTGTGATCCCGATTGAAAACAGCACTGCCGGCTCGGTAAAGCGTGTCTACGATTTGATGATTAGCCGAAAGTTCCGGATCGTTCGCACCGTTCGCGTCAAGATCGATCACAACGTACTTGCCAAGCCCGGTGTAGCACTGTCTGAGATTCGGGAGATCTATTCCCACGAGCAGGCAATCAGTCAATGCGCCTCTTTTCTTGCCTCTCTCGGTCCCGGCGTAAAGATCACCCGTGTGGAAAACACCGCAAAAGCCGCTGAGATGGTATCGGAATCCTCTCGCCTCGACGTTGCCTCTCTCTCCTCTCGCTCCTGCGCCGCACAGTACGGCTTACAGGTTCTTGCTTCTGCCGTCCAGGATAACGGCAACAACCACACCCGCTTTATCTGCATTACCAATCACACAGAAATCTATCCCGGTGCTGACCGAACTAGTCTGATGGTGGTTACCCCACACAAGCCGGGTGCCCTTTATCGGATGCTTTCCCGCTTCAACGCGCTGGGGATCAACCTGTTGAAGCTGGAATCCAGACCCATTCCCGACCGTGATTTTGAATTCATGTTCTACTTTGACCTGGAGGCATCGGTCTATTCCGAAAAGCTTGCTCAGCTTCTTGCGGAGCTGGAGGCGGAATGTGACGAATTCTCCTATCTCGGCTCTTACTCGGAGGTGATCTGATGAAAACAGGATACAAGCAGATGCGATGCGGACTTCTGGGCGAACACCTGGGACACAGCTTCTCCCCGCAGATTCACGCCGCCATTGCGGATTACGGCTACGATTTGGTGGAACTGCCCCAAGAGCAGGTAGGAGAGTTTGTCAAGCACGGCGGTTACGATGCCTTTAACGTGACCATTCCCTACAAGCAAACGGTCATTCCCTTTCTGAATACCGTCTCTCCCGAGGCAGATCGGATCGGCGCGGTCAACACCGTTGTCCGTCACTCTGACGGAACCGTTCACGGCTACAACACCGACTATTTCGGCTTCAGCTATATGATTGACCGACTGGGAATTGACGTGAGAGGAAAGAAAGCCATGGTGCTTGGCACAGGAGGTGCTTCCCTCACTGCTCGCACCGTTCTCAGTGACAGGGGTGTCCGTGAGCTGGTAGTGATCGGAATTGAGGACAATACCCCAGAAAATCTTGCTCTACACAGTGACACGGAAATTATTGTCAATGCCACCCCCGTTGGAATGTATCCTCACACGGGAAAGACTCCCGTTTCCCTTTCTCTTTTCCCCCAGTGCCTCGCTGTTCTGGACGTAATCTACAACCCGGCGCGCACCGCTCTTATTCTGGAAGCGGAGGAACGGAAAATCCCCTATATTAACGGTTTGTATATGTTGGTTGCCCAGGCGGTAAAGGCATTTGAATTTTTCACAGGCGACCCTGCGGAGGAAGGTATCATCGACGTAATTACCAAACAGATCGAGGATCAAACCAGAAACATCATTCTCATCGGCATGCCCGGGTGTGGTAAGAGTACGGCGGGTCGGCTATTAGCCGATCAGATGGATCGTCCCTTCTATGACGCGGATGACGAATTTACCGCTATGCACGATATGACCCCCGCTCAAGCCATTCGGGAATTGGGGGAGGATCGGTTCCGTCAGATGGAGCATCTGGTTCTCTGCGAGCTTGGCAAGAAGAGCGGCACGGTGATCGCTTGCGGCGGCGGTGTCATCACCAGGGAGTACAATTATGCCCCTCTTCACCAAAACGGAGTCATTCTTTATCTAAAACGCGAGCTATCTCGCCTTGCTACCGACGGCAGACCTCTATCTCAGAAAACCTCAGTGGAGGCGCTGTTTGCGGCACGCAAGGAGGGATATGAGCGCTTTGCCGACCTTCAGATTCAGAACACAGAAATTCCCGAGAAGACCGTAGATGCCATGTTAGCTGCTCTGGCGCGCTTCCCGGAATGAAGAAAGGAAACTACGAGATGAAGATTTTGGTCATCAACGGCCCCAATTTGAATATGCTTGGCATTCGAGAACCGGATATTTACGGTAAGCAGGATTTTTCCTCTCTTCAAGCGTACATCCGTTCGGCTGCTGAGGAGCTCGGACACACGGTCACCCTATTTCAGTCAAACCACGAAGGGGAGATCGTTGACATCATTCAATCTGCCTACGGAGTCTACGAGGGTATTGTAATCAACCCAGCCGCCTACACCCACACCAGCGTTGCCATTCTGGATGCCTTAAAGGCTGTGGGAATTCCCACGGTGGAGGTTCACCTATCGGATATTCAATCAAGGGAAGCCTTCCGTCAGCACTCCTACGTTTCCATGGTGGCTGTCAAGACCATCTGCGGGCTTGGCTTTGAGGGATACCGTCGGGCTCTGGAGTATTTTCAAGAGTAACGACAATGATATGATCTGCCCCTCGACAGGTACCTTCTGTCGGAGGGGCATTATTTTACCCTATCATTGAATTGTCAGAAAAGTTTTTCATGAAAACCGTTGCAATTTTCCCCAAAAAATAGTATAATGAACTCAAGAATCCCAACGACTGAAAAGTGAGGAATACGATTATGGATTTTAAACACGTGCCGAATCAATACCGACCTGTTCCCTTCTGGTCCTGGAACGAAAAGCTGGACACTGCCGAGACCCGCGAGCAGATCGCTCAGATGCAGGAAGTCGGGATCGGCGGCTTCTTCATGCACGCCAGAGGCGGCTTACAGACCGAGTACATGGGTGAGGAATGGTTTGAAAACGTAGGTGCCTCCGTAGACGAAGCAAAAAAACGAGGTATGCATGCTTGGGCTTACGACGAGAACGGATGGCCCAGCGGCTTTGGCAACGGCATGATCAACGCAAAGGGTGTTGCCTATCAACAGAAGTATCTGCGCATTGAGGCGGGCGAGGGGCACACCGAGCGAACCATTGCCAACGTAGGCGAATATCATCTCTATTTCGACGTCAATCCCTTCTATGTGGACACCTTGGACGGCAAAGTCATCAAGTGTTTTATTGACCAAGTCTACGAGGTCTACTATGAGAAATACAAAAACGAGATTGACGGCTTCTTTACCGACGAGCCCCAGATCTCCCGCAACGGCATCCCGTGGAGTTTCATTCTTCCCGAGGAATACCAAAAGGCATATGGTGTGGATCTGATCCCTCTCTTACCCGAGCTCTTTTACGAGATCGGCAACTACAAGCGTACCCGTTTGCGTTATTGGAAGCTCATCACCGAGCTCTTCTCCAAGAACTATATGAAGCAGATCTACGACTGGTGTGAGGCAAGAGGTTTAAAGCTAACAGGGCATCTGCTATTGGAGGAAACCCTTCTTTCTCAGTTAGAGTGCAACGGTGCTTGCATGCCTCACTACGAGTACTTCCACATCCCGGGTATGGACTGGCTGGGGCGCCACAACAATCCCTCCCTTACCCCCTATCAGGTAGGCTCTGTGGCACGGCAGACCGGCAAATCTCAGGTACTCTCTGAGACCTACGCTTGCTGCGGTCACAGCGTGGGACACGACCAGTTGAAATGGATCTATGAGTATCAGATGGTTCGCGGGATCAATCTCCTTTGTCAGCATCTGGAGGGTTATTCCAACCGGGGACTCCGCAAGAGAGATTACCCCCCCGCAATGTACATTCAGCAGCCCTGGTGGAAGGATTACAAGGTCTTCAACGATGCCATGAGCCGCATCGGCATGCTTCTCTCCGGGGGAGACGACGGAGTAGACACTCTGGTGATCCATCCCCAGACCACTGCCTGGATTACCTACAACGGAAATATCGACGCTCCGGAGGGGCAGTCCAGCAACGAGGCTACCGAGAGAGTGAATTCGTACAGCCATGCGCTACAAGCTCTGCTCCTTGCCCTGGAGCAAAAGCACATCAACTTCCATTTGGGTGACGAGATCATGATGGAGCGTTACGGACGGATTGAGGACGGTCACTTTGTCATCGGTAAAAAATCTTACCGTCGTGTCATTCTCCCCGAGCATGAGATCTTCTTTGAGAATACCGAGCGGCTTCTTGAGGAATTCCGTGCCGCTGGCGGTGAGATCGTGGAGGCGAAAGCGGTTTCTGCCCTGCCCTCCAATCCCATTATTGACATTCCTCAAATCACCTACTGTCAGCGAAGCTACGAGGACTACGATGTTTATTACTTTGTAAACAGCACCGAGGATACCTATCTTGCCGGCATTACGGTAGGAAACCGTGTATTGGATCCCGTAACCGGTGAGCTTTCGGATTTCGCGGGCACCTACGAGTTCAAAAAGTACGAATCCCTCGTTCTCATTGACGACCGCAAGGGAAGAGTTCCAGCGGCTCCCGCCAAGACCTTAGCACCTGTGGATCTGAGTGGTGAGTGGAAAATTCTCGGAAGCAGCGAAAACTCCCTGACCTTGGATTACTGTGACTACTATTTCGACGGCGAGCTGGAAGAGGCACACGGCTACATTTTGAACGCCATGTACCGCGCCATTGCCCGGGAGAAGAAGACTCATATTACCATGGTTTACACCGTGGAGGCGACCTACAAGCCGGAAACGCTTTACCTTGGTGTTGAGCTTCCCCAACTCTTTGACATCACCGTCAACGGAGAGACGGTTGACAAGACCGACTGCGGATATTTCCGTGATAAATCCTTCCGCAAGCTGGATATTTCCAAGCACTTCCGAGTCGGTGAAAACAAGATCGTTCTGGATATTGATTTCGAGCAATCTCAGCAGGTATACGACAACCTCGCAAAAGCCATGCAGTTTGAGTCCGAGAAAAACAAGCTGACTTTCGACTGCGAGCTGGAGCAGATCTACCTTATCGGTGACTTTGCTGTGGAGGGCAAGGGATCCTTCGAGGAGCTGGAGCGTGATGCTTTCCGCTTTACCGGAGTGCCTATCATTGCCGCTCCCAGAAAATCCGTTACTCTCAAAAACATTGAGCAACAGGGCTTCCTGTTCTTCGCCGGCGAGCTGACTCTATCCAAGAAATTCACCGCCGCAGACAAGAATCTGATGCTGGATTTTGAAAAGAAGGGAATCAACGTCGTACGTGCCAAGATTAACGGGACAGAGATCGGAAAATTCCTGTATGAGCCCTATCGTGCGGATCTTTCTCCCTGGATCCTGGAGGGTGAGAACGAGCTCACCCTGACCCTGGTGGGCAATCTGCGAAATATGCAGGGTCCCTTCCATTTGAGCGACGGAGAGAGCCCCCGAGTGAGTCCCGCCAACTTCTACAAGGAAAAGTGTGTTTTCAATCTCCGGGTGAAAACCGACGGAACCCACTGGAATGACGACTACTGTCTCATTCACCTAAGTCTTTCCAACAGAACGTAATCAATATCAAAAGTGACCGCAAGCCTTTCGGTTTGCGGTCACTTTCTTTACGATCTTAGTGATCAAACTGAGAGTGGTAGAGAGAGTAATAGAAGCCCTTTTGATTCATGAGGGTGTCGTGAGTTCCCAGCTCAATCACGTTTCCATCCTTTACCACCAAAATCAGATTCGCGTTTTGAACGGTAGACAACCGGTGCGCAATCACAAAGCAGGTACGCCCCGCCATCAGCGTTTGCATCGCCGCTTGGATCTTTTGCTCGGTACGGGAGTCTACGTTGGAGGTCGCCTCATCCAGAATCAGCATGGGAGAGTCGGCAAGCATAGCGCGGGCTATAGTAATTAACTGCTTATGACCCTTGGATATATTCACACCGTCATCGGAGAGGACGGTATCATAGCCATCGGGCAGTGCGTCGATATAGGAGTGGATATGCGCCATTTTCGCCGCTTTCTCTACCTCTTCCCGACTTGCGCCCTCCCTGCCGTAAGTAATATTTTCATAGATAGTACCGTGGAACAGCCAGGTTTCCTGTAGCACCATGGTATATGCCTGCCGCAGACTTTCTCTTGTCAATCCGCGGATCTCCCTGCCCTCTACCAGAATTTTTCCGGAATTCACATCGTAAAAGCGCATGAGGAGGTTGATAATGGTAGTTTTTCCCGCGCCGGTAGGCCCTACGATAGCGATGGTATTTCCCGGCTGAGCCTTTAGAGACAGGTCCCTCAAGATCACTCTCTCCGGTACATATCCAAAACGCACATGGGACAGCTCCACCTCTCCTTTCACATGGGAGAGTGTTTCGGCATTTGGCACGTCAGCCAATTCGGGGGCCTCATCCATGACGGCAAACACCTTTTCCGCCGCTGCCGCCGCCGATTGCAGATCACTTACAATATTGGCAAACTCATTAATGGGACCCGCAAATTTTCTCGAATACTGAACAAACGCCGAAACGCCGCCCAGGGAGATGGTGAAAAGGGGAAGTATATTGGTGCTTCCCGTCTCATTCATTAAGTAAAACAGATAAAAAATACCGCCAAGCATGGTCACCAAAGAAAGTGACAGGTTATTGATAAAATTCACCGTTGGTCCCACGGTAGCACTATAATACTCGGAACGATAATAGGCTTCCACCGCTTCCTCGTTCTTTTCGTCAAACCGAGAAGAAATTACCTTTTCTCTGCCATACGCACGGATGGTCTTTTGTCCCGAAAGCATCTCCTCTGCATATCCGTTCAGCTCTCCCAGCTTTTGAGAACGCTTACGAAACAGGGGTCTGACTCTTCCCGAGCGGTATTTGGTATACAGGATCGACATGGGTACGGTAAAGGCAAATACCAACAGCAAAACGGGAGAAATAGATGCCATCATCACAAGAGAGCCCGCCACGGTGATCATGCTGGCTCCAATCTGCAACAGATCGTGAGACAGGGAGGTATTTACCGTGTCTATGTCATAGGAAATCCGGCTGATAATCTCTCCCGTGGCATGGGTATCAAAATAGCCAACCGGCAATTCTGTCAAATGGTTGAACAGCTCCCTCCGCATGGTATAAATAATTTTCTGGCTGAGCTTGACCATGGTTACCGCCAGCAAGTAGGACAAAAGTGCTGACAGGATATAGAATACCAGCATGAGAGCGCAATAAAAGATCACACTCCGAAAATCTACTTTACCTACCCCTGGTTCAATGGCATCGATGGCTCGCTGAGACAGCTTGGGTGCCGCCAGGGCTAATACGTTAGAACAAACCATCATAACAAAACAGATGAGAACCGTTCCTTTATGCTGAACCAGATATTTGGAAATACGGCGAACCACTGCCGCCTTCGCGTCTCGGCTCATCTTCGGAGCACCTGCGCCTCGCGTGGAACGGGGGGCTTTGATTCCAGACTTATTCAAGGATGGCACCTCCAATCTGAGAGTCGCTGATCTCCCGGTATACCTCGCAGGTAGCAAGGAGCTCCTCGTGAGTACCGGCACCGATGATCCTTCCCTCATCCAGAACCAGGATGAGATCGGAATTCATCACCGAGCTGACACGCTGAGCTACCACCACAGTAGTCACGTTCCTCATATTCTCTCGGATGCTTCGGCGAAGTGCCGCATCGGTACGGTAATCCAGCGCGGATGAGGCATCGTCCAACAAAAGAATACGGGGATTCCCTGCCAGTGCTCTGGCAATGAGTATTCTCTGCTTTTGCCCGCCGCTGATATTCGTTCCTTTCGATTGAAGGAGATGCTCGTAACCGTCCTCATACTGCTCGATAAACTCACTTGCCTGGGCGAGCCTGGCGGCATGGCGGATCTCCTCGTCGGAGAGCTCCCGTCCAAAACGAATATTTTCAGCAATGGTATCGGCAAAAATAAAATCGTTCTGCATCACCACGCCGAACATTCCGTTCAGCTCCTCATGAGGAATTGTACGAACGTCTCTGCCCTCGATCCGCACGCTTCCTGATCCCACATCATAGGATCGCATCAGCAATCGGATCAAGGTAGTCTTTCCGCTTCCCGTAGCACCGATCAAGCCAAGGGTCCCGCCTGTGGGCAACGAAAAGGAAACATGCGACAGGTTATCCTTTTTGCCCATATAGGAAAAAGACACATCCTCAAACACGATCCCTTCCTCTTTCCTCATCGAGGGATAACGACTCTCGTCAGCTACAATCAGATCCGGCTCGGTTCGCACCACCTCTTCGATTCTTTGTGCCGAAGCGGCACCCTTGGAATAATTCACGAAAATACGGGCAAGACCAATCATTGCGTTGGAGATCAGGGTAAAATATTGGATAAAGGCAATAATTTTGCCCGGTTGAGTCAACGCTCCATTCACACGCACCGCGCCCACCAGCATCACCGTCACCAATCCAAAATTGAGAAAGAAGGTAACCAGGGGATTGGATGCCGCCATTGTGGTACTGGCACGTGTCTCGTCCTCCACCAATCGGCGGTTTGCGCGATCATACTTTCTTCGCTCGTAATCGGTTTTCGACAGTGCCTTAATCACCCGAATTCCTTGCGCGTCCTCTCTCACCACACGAATCATAGAATCTACTGACCGCTGTGTTGTCTGAAATAGGGGGATGCCTTTTTTACTAATGAACAGCACAGATACGGAGATCATGGGCAATACCAGCACCATGACCAACGTCAGAACGGGATCCAGCGTTGCGGTAATAATAATCCCTCCCAGCAACAGCATCGGTGCTCGAACACCCATTCGCATACTCATCCCCACCACGTGATGCACGTGGTAGGTATCGGAGGTCAGACGGGATTCCAGGCTGGGAATCGTGAAGGAATCCAATTGTCTGGGACTCAGCGTCATCACTCTTTCGAAAAGCGCATGACGGATCTGCTGAGTAGACTGTCTCGCCACTCTTGCCGCCATACGGTTTGCCACCACATTCCCCACGCAGGCAAGGGCGGCGCAAACCAGCATTGCCACACCCCACCAAACAATATTCCGCACCTGTCCTGTCGGTACCACGGAATCCAGAATATGACTGAGAATATAAGGTATCACCAGCTCCACCAAAGTTCCCAGTGTTTTAATCGTCAGGGTCAGAGCAATATACCATCGATAGGGTTTCAGATATTCCAACAAGAGCTTCATATCCCCGCTCCTTACAGCAGTTCCATTCGGAATTTGGTGCGTTCCGCTCTGGCTCCTCTGATCTCGATTATATAATCCAGCTCCAGATATCCCTCGTCCATCAAGCGATTCTCCACCTTTTTTGTATGCACACAAACCTCGAAGGGCATAAAGGGAGTATGGTAGACACAATGGTGCCGTTTGCCATTCTCAAACACCAACACGGTAGAAACAGCACCTTCACGGATCATACTGATCACGCCCGATTGCTCGGAAAGGTAGGAGACCGCGGTGGAGGATCCCTCCATTCCCGTTGCCTGTGTCTCCTCATAGGAAATCTCTATTCTTCCCTCTTCTTCCTTCATCGTTCCCAGCGTATTAATTTCAATTACCTCCGGTTCTGCCGATTCATCCACATTGACCCAATCCTCTTGATCCATATCCAACACGGAGAATATGGCCTCTTCCACCTCGTAGCGAATCGATCTGAGTCTGATTCTTACTTCCGCTTGCATCGTTCATTTCCTCTTCTCCGCCGTCCCAAAGAGACACCAAAGAACTTCCTCTCAAATTAATTACTTCAATAGCTATATTTTAACATTTTTCTCTATCCCTGTCAACTCACTCAGGGAGGAAACCGAAAAAAGATTTTAATTTTTTATATTTCTCGGATAAATCTTTCCAATCCCTTTGACAAACCCGGAAATTAATGGTATAATGAGGGTGAATGAACATGAATCCTCATTACAAGTATTTAAAGGAGTTGATATCCATGGATGTTACTGTACGTATTCGACAGCTGGTCGATTATGCCGCAGAACGCAAGCTCATCTGCGAAGAGGACCGCATATACTGCACCAATCTGTTACTTGCTGCCCTGGGACTTTCTGAGTGTCCCTCCGAACCGGTAGATAAGGAGGAAAAGCTGGAAAGCATCTTATCCGATCTATGCGACTACGCAGCCGAAAACGGTCTATTGGAAAGCGACAGCGTTGTTTATCGGGATCTGTTTGATACAAAGCTGATGGGACTTTTAACCCCTCGTCCCAGTGAGGTCATACGCACCTTTACCGCTCTTTACGCTCTGTCCCCCAAGGCTGCCACGGACTATTTTTACAAGCTGTGCCGAGACAGCGATTACATCAGAACCTACCGCGTTGCCAAGGACATGAAGTGGGAATATCGGGGCAACTACGGAGATCTGGATATCACCATCAATCTGTCCAAGCCTGAGAAGGATCCCCGTGCCATTGCGGCGGCAAAGCTTTTGCCTCAAAGCGGCTATCCCAAGTGCCTTCTCTGCCCGGAAAATGAGGGATATGCGGGGAACGCAGGAAAGCCTGCCCGTCAGACCCTTCGTCTGATCCCCACTATCCTTGGCGGAAAGAAATGGTATTTTCAATATTCTCCCTATGTATATTACAACGAGCACTGCATTGTTTTATCCTCGGAGCACGCCCCCATGAAAATAGACCGTACCACCTTTGTTCGTATGCTGGATTTCGTGGGACAGTATCCTCACTATTTCTTGGGCTCCAACGCAGATCTTCCCATTGTTGGCGGATCCATTCTTTCCCACGATCATATGCAGGGCGGAAACTACACCTTTGCCATGGCGAAGGCTCCCATTGAGACCGAGATCCATTTCGCCTGCTTCGATGACGTGGAAGCGGGTATCGTAAAGTGGCCCATGTCGGTGATCCGCCTTCGCTCCTCCAACCGTCAAAATCTGATTTCTCTTGCGGAAAAGATTTTAATCTCCTGGAGAAATTACTCCGATCCCGATGCCTTTATTTTTGCCAACACCGACGGAGAACCCCACAATACCATTACCCCCATCGCCCGGATGAGAGACGGGAAATACGAGTTGGATCTGGTACTTCGCAACAACATTACCACCGAGGAGCATCCTCTTGGAGTTTATCATCCCCACGCTGACGTACATAATATCAAAAAGGAAAACATCGGCTTGATCGAGGTCATGGGTCTGGCTGTCCTCCCTGCCCGATTGAAGGACGAGATGGCGCTGATGTGCCAATACATTACCGAGGGGAAAGACTTCGGGGAAAACGAACAGATTGCCAAGCACAAAGAGTGGTTTGAACGCTTTCGCGATTGCTACACCTTTACCCTCGACAACACCGAACAGATTCTTAAAAACGAGATCGGCAAAACCTTCCAGCGCGTTTTGGAGGATGCCGGCGTGTACCGCCGCACAGAAGGCGGACAGCTTGCATTCCTTCGTTTCATTGCTACCATTCGATAAAGACAAAAACCTACATTCAAAAAGGAGAACGGAACATGCCGGAATTTGTAATTACCATTGCCAGAGGATTTGGGAGCGGAGGAAAAACGATTGGACGCCTATTGGCTCAGCGTCTGGATATTGACTACTATGACAACGATCTCATTCGCCTTGCCTCTGAGGAAAGCGGCATCAACATTGAGCTATTCGGAAAGGCAGACGAACGTGTCAAAACGAATCTCTTCAAGCGCTACAACCGAAGCTACGGTGAAAAGCTCATTCCTCCGGACAGTGATGAGTTCATATCGGATGACAACCTATTTAACTACCAGGCGAAGATCATCCGCGGTCTTGCCGACAAACAGAATTGCATTATCATCGGACGTTGCGGCGACTACATTCTGAAGGATCATCCCAACGCCATCCGCCTCTTTATCTACGCGGACAAGGAAACCTGTATTAAGACAGTCACCAACATGTACGGTGTTCTTCCCAAAGAGGCGGCGGCTCGCATTGAATCTATTGACAAAGCCCGTGCCGCCTACTACAAATATTACACCCAGAAGAGCTGGGCGGATGTCAACAACTACGATCTCTGCATCAACACCAGCCAGATCGGCTTTGAGAAGGCTGTGGATGTAATCCTTAGCTACATGCGTACACTTGGTTACAACGTATCATAAATGAAAAAACGCCCCGAAGGACGAAGCCTTCGGGGCGTTTTTTCATTTTCTTATCTCTTTAGCAATTTAGCCTTGAAGCCGTTTCCAACACCTGCGGCATTGGCATCGTCGGTATCAATGTGCATTTCCAGGCGGAAGTCCTTATGGACACGGATCTGGACATCATAGAACAGGCTCTTTCTCTCGCCGTTCATTTCCACGTCTACATACTCGCCGTCCTTCACGCCGAAGCGCGCACCCTCTTCCTCGCTCATATGAATGTGGCGGTTGGCAATAATGCACCCTTCCTTTAAGGTTACGATTCCCTTCGGTCCGATGATGGTTACGGGAGCCGATCCGGCAATATCCCCCGACTCTCTCACGGGTGGCTTTACCTTCAGCACGAAGCTATCGGTTCGAGAAATTTCCACCTGGGAATTCTTGCGCTCCGGTCCCAGCACACGAACACCCTCAATGGCTCTCATGGAAGGACCTACGATGGTCAACTGCTCCTTGCAGGCATACTGACCGGGCTGGGACAGATCCTTCATTTTGGTGAGCTGATAGCCCTTACCAAACAGGGTCTCTACATGCTCACGGGTCAGGTGAATATGGCGGTTGGAAATTCCTACGGGAATATCTCCCTCCTCGCCTTTTCCGTCCTTTACAGACTCAATGACCTTTTCTACCAGTGCTTTCAATTCCTGTTCGCTATATTTCATAGTCGTTCCTCCGTCAGATGATTCTAAAGCTATCCGCCATTACGCATCTGCGCTTTCTGGTAAAGGATCTGGCAGACGTAATACCCTCGCCGGTAGGTCCTGCAATGGTAAAGGTGGTATGTCCCTCACCGCCGAAGCCGATACCCGCATAGGAGGGTGCGTTCTTTACGAAGATGGTGGTCTCAACTGCCTTTGCGAAAGCAGACAAGTGGTCAATATTCTTAGAGTGCATATGCGCGGTGTGACGGTTGCCATGCTCTGCCTTTACTGCCAACTCGATGGCTTCCTCAATACTATCCACTCTTACAATAGGAAGAATGGGCATCATCAGCTCATGCTGAACGAAATCGTGCATAAAATCAGTCTCGCAAATAATGCAACGGACATCCTTACCTACGTTCACGCCGATCTTTGCCAGGAGAACATCTGCGTCGCGACCAACACAATGACGGCTGACGGTCTTGACCGTCTTTCCTGCCTTATTGGTCTTTTCCTCCAGGACAATAGGCACCAGCTGGTCTGCCTGCTCCTTAGTAATCAGGTATGCGCCGTTCTTCTGCATTTCAGCGATCAACTCGTCTGCGATGTTTCTGAAAGCAAATACTTCCTTTTCCGCGATACAGGGCAGATTGTTATCGAAGGAGCATCCATCGATGATATCCTTACCTGCCTTCTTGATATCGGCGGTATCATCCACGATGACAGGGGGATTACCCGCGCCAGCACCGATTGCCTTCTTACCGGAGGACAGCACCGCGCGTACAACGCCGGGACCACCGGTGCAGACCAGCAGACGGATCTTGGGATGACTCTGCATAATTGCCGCTGTTTCCATAGTGGGCTTAACCATGGAGCATACCAGAATCTCGGGACCGCCTGCGGCGGCAGAGGCACGGTTTACTAGGTCAACCGCATAGTTCGAGGTACAGATCGCGTTGGGGTGAGGATTAAACACCACGCCATTGCCTGCGGCAATCATACCGATGGAGTTACAAATCACTGTCTCGGAGGGATTGGTACTGGGAGTAATCGAGCCAACCACGCCAAAGGGAGCCATTTCGGTTAAGGTCAGTCCGTTGTCACCCGTCTTTGCCTCAGATACGATATCCTCGGTTCCGGGAGTTTTCTCGGCGACCAAAATGTGCTTCAATCTCTTATGCTCTACTCTACCCATGCCGGTTTCGGCAACGCCGATCTCCGCCATAATGGGTGCCTCAGCCACGGTCAGGCGGCGAATCTCAGCAATAATCTTTTCTCTCTGCTCTACCGTCATACCGCGAACAGCGCGATAGCCCTTTTCTGCCATATCAATCGCTTCGTTCATATCCGCATAGATACCGATCAATTTTCTGCCGTTGTATTCGGTAGATGTCCACTTGGCGGCGGTACCGCCATTGGTTCCCTTGATGATGTTTTCAACAATTTTTCTGATTTCAGCCTCGGTAATGTTTGCCATGGAAATCACACCTTCCTTTTCTCGTTTTTATTTCAGTTTTTAGCAAGTCTCTGAGTATCGATAGCAATCATATACTCCTCATTGGTAGGAATAATCCAGGTTGCCACCGACGCTCCTTCCTTGGTAATGTCAAAGGGTACGCCGCGAGTAAAATTCTCGTTCTTCTCGGGATCGATCTCGATACCGAGGTAGCTCATATTTTCACAAACTGCCGCACGGGTGCTTGCCTGGTTCTCACCGATTCCGGCAGTAAACACCAACGCGTCCAATCCGTTCATTTCAGCGGTATAGGCACCGATATGCTTCTTGATGCCGTTGATCATGATCTTCATCGCGAGATCCGCACGGTAGTTGCCAGCCTCTGCCGCCTCGCTGATGTTACGGCAGTCGTTGGAAAGTCCAGAGACACCCAGCAGACCGCTCTTTTTATTAATGATATCCTCTACCTCTTGTGCCGTATAGCCGTGGGTCTTCATCAGATAGGTAACTACTGTAGGGTCGATACTTCCCGAACGGGTTCCCATAGCAATTCCCTCCTGGGGGGTGAAGCCCATAGACGTATCGATTGCCTTGCCGCCGTCTACCGCGGTAATCGAAGAACCGTTCCCAAGGTGACAGGTGATGATCTTCAGCTCCTCAATGGGTTTTCCCAATGCCTTAGCCAGCTCTCCGCTGACATAGCGGTGAGAGGTTCCGTGAAAGCCGTAACGACGAATGTGATCCTTTTCGTAATATTCGTAAGGAATGGGGTATATGTAGCGGAAATCCTCAATCTCAGAATAGAAGGAGGTATCAAACACGCCTACCTGAGGTATTTCCGGCATCAGCTTCATGCAAGCCTTCATACCGGCGATAGCGGGAGGTCCGTGGAGAGGATTGATGGGAACGATCTCCTCCAAATATCGGATGGTACTCTCCGTGATCCGTGTAGATTCCTTGATTGTTTCACCGCCGTGCGCCACTCTGTGTCCCACAGCGTCGATCTCTTTGATTGATTCAATGACACCGTATTCCTTCGAAGTCAACAGTGACAGAACTCTTTCCAGAGCCGCTCCATGATCCGGTAGGTCAAGCTCCTCATAAAAGTTTTCCGCGTCAGGACGCTTATGGGTAATGCTTCCGCCTGCGGCAATTCTCTCACAATTTCCCTTTGCCAGCACATCCCCGTTGTCCATGTCGAACAACTGATATTTCAGCGAAGAGCTTCCCGCATTCAAAACAAGTATTTTCATCAATGCTTCCTTCTTTCCTCTATTTGCTTGACCGCCTCAGTATACCAAGTCGATCTCTTTTTCATTGCAAAAGCTGACCCACTGGGGAGATGGCTCGGTATCAGTTACCAGAACGTTGATCTCTCCCAATCCGCACACTTTCACAAAGGATTTCTTATCAAACTTTTCTGAATCCAAGGCAAGGATTCGTTTCTCCGCCGCCGCGAAGATCGCCTGCTTAATGAGGCTATCCCCCTCATTGGAATCGGTTACCCCAAGCTCCATGTCCAGTCCCTTACAAGAACAAATGGCTGTGTCCACGTGATAGGAATTAATCATCTTTTCCGCAGAGGAGCCGGTCAAGGACAACGCATCCTTTTTCAGCAGACCTCCCGTGGAAAGAACTGTCCAATCCGCCATATCCGCAACCTCAACGAGGATCTTCACGGAGTTCGTGATAATGGTGAGATTCTTCTTATTTTTCAGTTGCTTCACTACATAGAGCGAGGTAGAGCTGGAATCCAGCATGACCCGTTCTCTATCGTGAACCAATTCCGCAATTTTTTCGGCAATTTCCTTTTTTTCCGGCACGTTCACGCTTTCCCGCACGTTATAGGGAAGATCTAAACCGGAATTCTGTTTGGATACGGCTCCGCCGTAGGTTTTGGACACCAGACCTTCCTTATCCATTCGTTCCAGGTCCCGTCGGATCGTCTCCTCCGTGACACCGAAGTCTCGTGCCAACTCTGCCACGATCACCTTGCCGTCCGCCATCAGTCTGGTTAAAATTTCTCTTCTTCGTTCAATGGCAAGCACGAAATCGTCCTCCGTTCTTTCTGGTTACAGGATGCTCTCCCACAGACGCTCATCGGGTCCAGCGATGACGGAACTATCCAAGAATACTCCGTCCTCCATGGCTGCCTTGGCGCGCTCCACTGCCGCGGTTACGGAGGAAACGCTGCCGGTAAGAATAATATAAGATTTTCCGCACATTCCCTTTGCCAAACGGATCTCCACCAAGTCGATCAGCGCGGTTTTCGCCGCGGTATCCGCCGCCACCACTGCGGATGCCGCTGTAAAGGTCTCCAAAATACCAATGGCTCCCTTATTCGTTACCTCCAGTGCTCCGCAAATAGCGGGCTGGACCGTTTCATGGGGGTTACCCAGAATAAACTTATCGATGAGCATAGCAGAATTGTACTTTTCTGCAGCGTCAATCGCCGCTCTCACCGAGCTAAGCTCGCCGGCGATGGTTGCCAGATATTTACCCGGGCAGACGGGACTCGCCTGTACGACCTCCACCTCTGCCGTCTTCAGCATCAGGTCGGTAGCCGTAATGCCCGAGGCAACCGTTTTGAATTCAATCATTCCAAGTGCTTTTTTCATATTACGTTCTTCCTTCATTCCCGTTCATCCGAGACGTTTTATCCGTTAATCTGTATGTATTTGGATTGAACCGACTTCACAGTTCCATCAATCGAAGCGTGGATATTCACACTCAGGGCCCCTTCCTTTGCCAAGGCGACCACGTCGCCCTTCTTCACGGTATCTCCCACGGCAACCACAGGCTCTGCCGGAGCACCTAAATGCTGGGACAGGAGAATTCTCACCGACTTTGTGGAAAACTCCTCACACAGGGGTGCCTGCACGTCGTATTTTTTCAATCCGAGGCGCATGGTAAGCCGCTCTACCGACACCTTTTTCAGATCGGCATCCTTCACGTTGGGATCCGCCTTCATATCCTGAGGCGGCTTTACCCCCTTCTCTCTCGCCATTGCCTTCAAGGCATCAATTAGGACCCGAGGGGACAAATCCTGGGGACAGGAGTAGGTTTCACACAAGCCGCATCCCGAGCAGAACATAGAGCCTGCCAAAGCCTCGGCATCTCCCCGTCCTCCGTTAGACAAAACGCGCATGACCATGTGAGGCTCCACCGGATATCCCATCACATGACGGGAGCAGAGCTCGGTACAGCTTCTGCACTGACAGCAGACCGACATGGCACGCCGTAGGCTGATCTTGGCGTTTCTGTTTTTATTGAGGACTACGGTATGATCCTCAGGCAACACCAAAATGGCATTAGTGGTTTTTGTCACCACGTCATGAGGAGTGATCTTCCGTCCCATCATGGGACCGCCAGAGATATACTCCACATTTTCATAAGTCAATCCTCCGGCGGCATCAATCAGCTCAGACACCTTGGTTCCCAACGGAACCAACAGTGTGATCGGATGCTTGACCTCGCCGGCAACGGTAACATACTTATCGGTAACGCTATGACCCTCCATGGCTCGATGGATATTATACACCGATTCCACGTTACATACGGTCACTCCCACGGACACAGGGAGCTTTCCGGGTTGTACCACCCGTCCTGTCACCTCTTTGATCAAGATCAGCTCGTCACCCGCGGGATACACCGATGCCAGCTTATGAATGGTCAATCCGGGGAAGTCCCCAATCTCTGCCTCCAGTGCCTGGAGTGCCGACTTATAGTGCTCTTTAATGGCGATAACGCCCTGTTTCGCACCGGAAATGTGGAGGATCTCGGTCATTGCCGACAACACCTCTATGGTATGTGCCTCCAGAACCTGGCGGTGTACCTTCAAAAGGGGCTCACACTCCGCGCAGTTTAAAATAATTGTATCCACTTGATCGGTAAGCTTCGCATAGCTGGGAAATCCGGCTCCGCCAGCTCCTACCACGCCCTTCTCCCGAAGAAGTGTTTTCATTTCATTCAGCTTCATAGTCTTTCACCACTTACTTTGTGATGCTCATGCACGGTCCAATTCCGGCAGACCGCTGCCACTGTCAATGATTCCCACAATAGCCGCGTCAATGGGTGCGTTTTCCTGATCACATCCGATTCTCGCCGCACTGCCGGTTGCCACCAGCACCATCTCTCCGATTCCCGCGCCTACGTTATCCACAGCCACTACACGCTTGGTGTCGCCTGTTCCGGCACAGGTCTCCACGATCATAAATTTACTTCCCACCAGCTTCTCATTTTTCCTGGTGGAAACAACACTTCCCACAATCTTTCCGATCAACATAGCTCTCTCCTCAAGCCTATTAGCTTTTGTTTATATCTCTTATTGTATTTATTTTCCGAGCGCTACGCTCCGTCGCAAGACCAAGCGCACCGCACGGAAAATAAATCGTATTCAAAAAACACGAATTATTTTCCGTCATTCAGGGACCGACAGATCAGCCCCCGGAATTAGTTCAGAGAAGGAAGGATCTTCTCAACGTCTGCATGAGGACGGGGAATTACGTGTACTGCCACGATCTCACCCAGTCTGGATGCGGCGGTGCTTCCTGCCTCGGTAGCAGCCTTTACAGCTCCTACGTCGCCTCTTACCATTACGGATACCAATCCGGATCCGATCTTCTCGGTGCCGATCAGCTCTACGTTTGCAGCCTTTACCATTGCATCTGCTGCCTCAATTGCGGCTACCAGACCTCTGGTCTCTACCATTCCCAATGCTTCCAATGCCATCTCTATTTACCTCCATATTTATTTTTCTTTCGGTGAGGCGGGGCTTTTGCCCCGCGGTTTCTTACTTCAGAGTGGGAAGGATCTTCTCAACGTCTGCATGAGGACGAGGAATTACGTGTACTGCCACGATCTCGCCCAGTCTGGATGCGGCGGTGCTTCCTGCCTCGGTTGCTGCCTTAACAGCTCC
>JAFTRY010000023.1 GCA_017462035.1 Clostridia bacterium | reverse complement strand
TGCTCAAAATCCGTCACTCTATCACCTCCTTCACTTATAAGACTCCGAAGAAAAGAAAATCTTACATTTTTTTATTATAGCATATTTTTCAGAAAATGTACATTTTTTATGATATAGAAAGCTTTTTTAAGATACAGATCGATGGTCAGTTCATGATATTGGCTCTCCCGCAAATATTGTCCGCTTCTTTTCTTAAAATTTCGAGCTTTTTCAAACGGAATCGTCAAGGAAAACATGGGTCCCCTCATAGAATTCGTCCTCTCCGAACAGGCTACAATTCAGAACAAGTAATTCTCTCACGAAAGAGATCAAAATCCCCCGTTCCATTGGGAACGGGGGAGATTTTTGTATCATTCACTTACAAAAAATCCCTCAGTCACAGTGAACTGAGGGATTCTTTATGTTCAGATCCGCTTATGGCAAAGCCTCCAGCCTTGCATTTAAAACGTAGCCCTTTCCCCGACGGGTTTCGATAATCCCATTGCCAAAGGAAATGTCCAGCTTCCTACGAAGATTGCAGACGTGAACGTCCACGTTATTTCCCTGCCCGCCTTCCAGCCTCTTTTGCAGTTCTTCTCTACTTACCGTCTGCCCGGATGATTCTGCCAGGCAGTACAGAACCCTTCCCTCGCACTGGGTCAGGGAAATCGTCCGATTGCAATAAAGGATCTTGTTTTCTTCACGGGAGATCAGATAGAGAACCGAATCCCTCCGAAACGGATCTGTCTTGGGGGCACTTCTTTGATCACTTGGCTCAGAACTGAATTTTAAGTGTTCATACGTCTCTCGAACCGTATCGGCAGGAACAGGCCACTCCCACGCTTCATCTGCCCAGGAAAAAGAATTTTTGATGTCTCCGTCAGTAACCGCAATCACCCGACAGGAGGGAGAATCGGAAACACAGTACCCCACCCGAGGATCTATCAAAACAAGGTCGTAAAAGGAGGGATCTGTCGGTGGCTCGGATAGCACCTGAGGATCACACCCACAAGAAATTGCTTCCAGTTCAAAGAAGGAGACAATCTCCGGATGTCCAAGTACAATGGCGATCTTAGCACTATATTCCTGATTCATGGGGGTTCTCCTCTCACGGATCCGATCTCAAAACGGATGCTTTTCTTCTGATTCTATTACCATTTGGTCGAGAACGCGGACAACGTCCTCTTGTTTTTCGGCGGTCATAATACGAGCGCGAGCCGATGCCGCTCCATGCAATCCGGTCAAATACCAGGCAATATGCTTCTTTGCCTCGGCAAGACCCACTCGTTCACCCTTATGCAGTATCATTTGCTCCAAATGCTCCGACGCAACCCGCAAGCGCTCTGCCACCGAGGGATATGCAAACGTCTTTCCTTCCAGTCGAGCAATGATTTCAGAAAAGATCCACGGATTCCCCATGGCACCTCTTCCTACCATCACACCGTCACAATTAGTTTGCGCAAACAAACGAATCGCGTCCTCCGCTGAATTTACGTCTCCGTTTCCCACCACGGGAATAGACACGGCTCGTTTGGTATCAGTGATTACCTGCCAATCCGCGCCGGGAGCGTAAAGCTGTTCCCTGGTTCTCGCGTGAACGCAGATCAGACTTGCCCCCGCCTCTTCCAGAATCTTCGCCATTTCCGGCGCGTTGATCGAAGACGCGTCCCAGCCTGCCCGTATTTTTACGGTAACGGGCAGCGTAACCACCCGGGAGACAGCATGGACGATCTCGCCCGCTAACTGAGGATTCCTCATGAGGGCACTGCCCTCTCCGTTTCCCGTGATCTTGCGGACCGGACATCCCATATTGATATCGATTGCCACGGGAGGAATTTCCGATTGACACCCTCGATAGGAGGACTCCTCCAAAAGCTTTGCCGCCTCAGCCATAAATTTCGGCTCACTGCCAAACAACTGAATTGCCATCGGTGTTTCTTCGCGGGTAATTGCCGCCAAGGGTGCTGTACCCGAGGGCGAAAGGCTTTTCCTTTTCCCCCTCTGTTCATAGCAAAGTGCCTTTGCCGACACCATCTCGCTAACCAGATATTCTGCGCCATAGCGCTTACAAAGGCGGCGAAAGGTACGGTCCGTGACCCCCGCCATAGGTGCCAGCATCAAGCCATGTGTCAGTGTTATGGTTCCGATGTTGATACTCATAGTCCCTCAATTCATAGCATTTAAAAAAATAGGGTAACCTTAAAATAATCCTTTACCCTTGCACCGATCTCTCGGATATCTCTCAAGAACTGCCCTCGATAACTCCGGGGATCCGAAGGACACCCGTCTGCCTCCATCCCCATTTCTCTGGCAATAAACAAAGCGCGGTAGAGGTGATACCGCTGAGTAACCACCAAGATCCTCCCTCCACCGTTCTGACGGAGATTGAACATGCTTTCATAAGTAGAAAAACCGCTGTCATCTCTCCGCAGAGCCTCCGAGGGAATTCCTTGAGCGAGACAATATTTCTCCATGGCACTTACCTCGTCATAGTCCTCGCCGGAGCAATCTCCGCTGAGAATGATATAGGGTGCCACCCCTTTACGATACAGATCAACGGCGACCTGAAGGCGATCCCGCAACATATCCGAAGGGGTGCCGTCGCTACGCAAGCCGGCACCCAATACTAAAATTCCGTCATAGCTATTTCCCGCAAATTCCTCGGTACGTAGGTATTCATTTCCCCGATGGAGAATCAAAGAATTCACTCCTGCCATTCCAATCCCCGCAAAAAGTAGGATGAGGAGAAGAAGGAGGGCGCACCGTCTGCATATGCTTCGCGCTCGACGTTTCATTGTCAATCCCGGGCAGTTCGGTTCACAAGAACCTCCGCCGCGTTCTCCAAATAGTTATTTTCCATCATTTCGATCCAACCTTTATCCACCAATGCGGAAAGCTTCGGATCCATGGGGATCTGAGCCAGCAGGTCATATCCAAATTTGTCAGCGATCTGGTCAATATGGCTATCTCCAAAGACCTTGATCTCCTTGCCACAATCGGGACATTCGACATAGCTCATGTTTTCAATTAAGCCATATACGGGAATATTCATCATCTGCGCCATATTTGCCGCCTTAGCAACGATCATGGAAACCAGCTCCTGGGGACTGCTCACAATCACAATTCCATCCACAGGAATGGACTGAAACACGGTCAAGGGCACGTCACCCGTTCCGGGAGGGCAATCAATAAACATATAGTCAATATCGTTCCAGATGGTATTGGTCCAAAACTGCTTTACGGCACCGGCAATCACAGGTCCCCTCCATACCACAGGTCTGGTCTCGTCATCCAGCATCAGATTCACCGACATAATATCAATTCCCGAGGTGGTAGTGGCGGGGATCATGCCGTTATCATCTCCGTCAACGCCGCCCTTTACACCAAACGCCTTAGGGATAGAGGGTCCGGTTACGTCAGCATCCAAAATTGCGGTCTTATAACCCAACCGTTGCATACTGACTGCCAACATGGAAGTCACGAGAGACTTTCCCACACCTCCCTTGCCGCTGACCACCGCGATAATATGCTTAACGCTACTCAATGCGTGGGGCTGTTCCAACAGACTTTTCTTTTCTTTTGAATCGCAACCGCTGCTACAGGTGGAGCAGTTATGGGTACATTCCTGTGCCATTTTTATTCCTTCTTTCTTATGGGTATTTCGTATGATTTCTATATACCCTATTATTATACACCTTTTTGGCATCCTTTGCAAGGCTTTTTCCAAAATGGCTTGATAAAACTTTACGAGAACAAAAAAGGCTGACTCTTTCGAGTCAGCCAACGGGACAACGGCTCAACTGCCGCAGCCGCATTTTCCGTTGTGGTCACCCTTGGGCGGATGATAACCGGGCGGACAAAATTCCGCGGTGGGAAACGCCATGGTTCGGAAGATCGCGCAGGGATTATCCTCTTCGTTAGAGACGCACTCCTTATCCGGCACACAGTATTCGGTAGCGTTGATTAAATACTGAGCGGGGCGAACGATCCGAACGACTGAGAAGATTCCCAAGGAAACGGTAAGATACCGACCCTCTGTGTCGCGGAGCGTTCCATTCATACGGGAAGACACGCCCTCGGGAATATCGTTACAGCAGCAACAGCAGCCGCAGCACTCCTCAGGCTCACGAACCTTCACGTTCAGAACCATGGGATCTACCACTTCTACGATAGCAATGGGGACATTCTTAGAGGAACAGCAGGGCTCGGGAACAGAGCAGTAATCCGAAGCATCAGGGTTGCTCTTGAACATACTCACATTACTCTCACTGCCATACAGAATCACCTTTTTTTCCAAGACAGCGACCCCGTCAAATTCCTGACTTCTTCCTCCACACAAGCAGGCTTCAAAAGTAATCTTAACGTAGAACTTAATAGTAACCGAGTAAAAGCCTCGATTGAATTTTACCGGGTCAATTCCGATATATGTCCAGGCAATGCAAGCGTTCTTGGCACGAATATTGGTAGTGTGCTCCAGAATATCATTCCCGAAATCGGTCAACAACACTTTTACGTCCTCAAAGCAGTCTCTATCCCGGCAGGAATCCAGGATCCGATTGGTCTCGATACAGACCATTTCCGATCTTCCGCCACGATCAGAGGAACCGCAAGAAAATCTGTTATCTGACATGATATGATAAGTCCTCCTGAATCAATAATCAAAGCCAAAGGCTTCTCTTCTCTATTAGCATATGCGAGAGGTTTCAAATCTGCCTCTGTTGTTACTGAAAATAAAAAAATAATAAAATAGTTTTGCTCAACCCCTTGAAAAAAAGGGGAAAATAGTTTAAAATATATATGTATTTTGTTTTTGCAATGTTTTTGTTTTATGTGAGGATAATATGAACCAAATTGGCTTCGACAACGATCAATATATTCAACTTCAATCAAAAAAAATTCAGGAGCGAATCTCAAGCTTTGGAGGTAAGCTCTATCTGGAATTCGGCGGAAAGCTATTTGACGATTATCACGCATCCCGTGTCCTTCCCGGCTTTCAACCCGACAGCAAGATCCGCATGCTTCTGAAAATGAAGGAGGATGCGGAGGTCATGATCGTGGTTTCCGCCACTGCCATCGAGCAAAACAAGATGCGCGGCGACCTGGGAATTTCTTACGACATGGATGCCCTCCGTCTCATTGATACCTTTGGGGATATCGGTATGCTGGTAGGCGGCGTGGTCATTACTCAGTATATGCAACAGCCCTCGGTCGATGCCTTTATCAAGCGGTTGGACAACCTGGGAGTCAAGGTATTCCGCCACTACCCCATCGAGGGATACCCCACCAACGTCCGTAGGATCGTCAGCGATCAGGGCTTTGGAAAGAACGACTATATGGAGACCACCAAGCCCTTGGTGATCGTCACCGCTCCCGGTCCCGGCAGCGGAAAAATGGCGACCTGTCTCTCTCAGCTCTATCATGATCATATGCGTGGGATCAAGGCGGGATATGCCAAGTTCGAGACCTTCCCCGTCTGGAATCTTCCCCTGAAGCATCCGGTAAACATGGCGTATGAGGCAGCCACTATTGATCTCAACGATGTCAACATGATCGACCCATTCCACCTGGAAGCAACCGGAATCACTACGGTCAACTACAACCGAGACATTGAAGTATTCCCCGTTTTGAAAGCGATCTTTGAAAAAATTTACGGCGAATGTCCCTACAAGTCTCCCACCGACATGGGAGTCAACATGGCGGGATATTGCATTACCAACGACGAAGCGGTCTGCCGCGCGTCGAAAATGGAGATCGTTCGCCGCTACTATGACACCCTCAACCGCAGAAGAAACGGAACGGCTGACATGGAAGAGGTATACAAGGCAGAGCTGATCATGAATCAAGTTGGCGTGGACGTTGGATTCCGCCAGGTGGTCAAATATGCCATGGAAAAGGCGGAGGAGACCGGAAAGCCAGCCGCCTCCATAGAGTTGCCGGACGGCTCGATCGTCACCGGAAAAACATCCAATCTGATGGGTGCCTCTGCGGCTGTTCTACTGAATGCCCTGAAAAAGCTGGGGGGGATCAACGACGAATTTCTCCTTCTTCCTCCCGTAGTTATTGAACCTATTCAAAAGCTTAAAACCGAGAATTTGGGTAACCACAACCCGAGACTCCACGCCGATGAAATTCTATTGGCATTAGCGATCTCCGCCACAACCAATCCCATGGCGGCGCACGCCATGGAACAGCTTCCCAAGCTGAGAGGTTGCCAAGCCCACGTCAGTGTGATCGTATCTGCCGTAGATAAAACGGTGTACCGCAAGCTGGGCATGGATCTAACCTGCGAGCCAGTTTACGAAAGTAAAAAAATGTACCATCGATAAAAATACCGCATGGAACGCCCTGTTCCATGCGGTATTTTTATTTTATATTATTAATTATTTTGAAAGATATTCGTCAATGGCTTTTGCGGCAATCTTGCCCGCGCCCATAGCAGAAATCACTGTAGCCGCTCCTGTAACAGCGTCTCCTCCGGCATATACGCCCTCTTTGGTCGTAGCGCCGGTGGCTTCCTCCACAATGATACCGCCTCTTCCGTTCACCTCAAGACCGGCGGTGGTCATTTTAATCAGGGGATTGGGAGACGTACCAATCGACATGATTACCGTATCCACGTCCAGAACAAATTCACTTTCCTCCACGGGAATGGGACGGCGGCGTCCACGCTCATCGGGCTCGCCCAATTCCATACGGATGCATTTCATACCGGTAACGAACCCATTTTTGGGGTCTCGTCTGTCATCCGGATTCTCATAGCCCAAGATTTCTACCGGATTATGCAACAGCTTAAACTCAATCCCCTCCTCCATAGCGTGCTCGACCTCCTCACGGCGGGCAGGAAGCTCGTCCATGGACCGGCGGTAGACAATATACACGTGATCGGCTCCCAGTCTCAAGGCGGTTCTTGCGGCATCCATTGCCACGTTGCCGCCGCCAATCACCGCCACGTTACCGCCTTTCATAATAGGAGTAATGGGATTGTCCTGATATGCCTTCATCAGATTGGAACGAGTCAAAAACTCATTGGCGGAATACACGCCCTTGTAGGATTCACCGGGAATTCCCATGAAATTCGGTAATCCCGCGCCGGAACCAATAAACACGGCTTCATATCCTGACTCAAACAGCTCATCTACCGTCAGTGTTTTGCCAATCACCATGTTGGTCTTCATATCCACGCCCATAGCCACCAGGTTTTCCACTTCTTTTCTCACGATAGCCTTCGGTAGACGAAACTCGGGAATTCCATAGACTAAAACACCGCCCGGCGCATGAAGCGCTTCAAATACCGTCACAGCGTATCCCTTCTTTGCCAGATCTCCGGCACATGTCAATCCGGAGGGTCCCGCGCCTACCACGGCAACCTTATGTCCGTTGGACGGAGCGACCACCGGGGATTCCTCAGCATGAGCGTTGTGCCAATCCGCTACAAATCGCTCCAGTCTGCCGATGCCAACCGGCTCACCCTTGATTCCTCGCACGCACTTACTTTCACACTGAACCTCCTGGGGGCAAACCCGTCCGCATACAGCGGGAAGGCTGGAGGATTGATGAATGATCTGATATGCCCCTTCAAAGTCTCCTTCCCGAATTTTTGCGATAAATTCGGGGATATGGACATTAACAGGACATCCGGAAACACAGGGCATATGCTTACAGTTCAAACAGCGAAGAGCCTCGTCAATTGCCATCTCTTCCGTGTAGCCCAGTGCCACCTCGTCAAAATTATGTGCCCGCACCTCCGGAGCCTGAGACGGCATGGGATTCTTTTTCAGACTCATATTTGGCATCTCACTCCGCCTCCTTTTGGAACAAATTACAGGTCTCTTCATATGCGTGACGCTCAAAATCACGGTACATAGTACCCCTGGACATTGCCTCGTCGAAATCCACCTCATAGCCGTTGAAATCGGGACCGTTGACACAGGCAAACTCCGTTATCCGTTTTCCGTCACGGTGAAGCGTCAAACGACAACCACCGCACATACCCGTTCCGTCGATCATAATGGGATTCATGGATACCGTGCAGGGGATCCCGGTGGGACGAACCGTGTCAACAACAAACTTCATCATGATAAGAGGACCAATGGTGATCACCTCATCAAAGGATTCTCCGCCCTCCAGCATTTCCTTCAAGGGTACACATACGTTTCCCTGTCTGCCGTAAGAGCCGTCGTCAGTCATAACAAACAGGCGATCGGATACCTCCGTGAATTCCTTCTCCAAAATCAGAAGATCCTTGGATCGGAAGCCGATGACCGAGGTGACGGAACAACCAAGCTCATGAAGCTTTTGCGCCACGGGAAGCGCAATGGCGCATCCGACACCGCCTCCGACAATACACACCTTCCTCAGCCCTTCTACCTTCGTCTTACAGCCGAGAGGACCCACAAAATCACAGAGAAAGTCCCCTTCATTCAAATGATTCAATTGCTCTGTAGTTGCGCCCACGATCTGAAAAATAATCGTAACCGTTCCTCGTTGACGGTCATACCCCGCCACGGTCAGCGGAATTCTCTCCCCCTCTTCATGGACGCGGAGAATAATGAACTGCCCCGGCTCCGCCTTCGCGGCAACGTAGGGTGCTTCAATCTCCATCCGGGTAACCGTCGGATTTAATGGTTCCTTTTTTACAATTCTATACATGATCAATCTCCGTTTTGGTCTGCGAAATAATGGGTCTATTATATCACATTTTCCTACTTTTTTCAATATTTTTTTGCCAAAACAGCATAGCAGAATTTCACAAAAAAAAAGGCACCCTAAATAGGTGCCTTGTTGAATTTGCTTTTTACTTGTTGGTGAGTTTTGCGATCTCGTCAGCAAAGTTCTCTTCTCTCTTCTGGATACCCTCTCCCTTTTCAAAGCGATAGAAACCGGTCACGGTGATAGCACCGCCCAGCTCCTTAGCGGTAGCATCTACGTACTGGCCAACCTTCATGTCGTCGTCCTTGACATAAGCCATATCCAACAGACAGTTGTTGTCGTAGAACTTGCTGATTCTTCCGGTTACCATCTTCTCGATGATCTGGGCAGGCTTCTTTGCGTTGGCGGGATCGTTTGCGATCTGAGCCATCAGAATAGCCTTCTCTTCCTCGATCACAGAAGCGGGAACGGATTCCTTGTTCAGGTAGGGAGTGGGATATGCGCCAACCTGGAGGGCAACGTTCTTAGCAAACGCAGCAAACTCGTCCTTAGCGGCAACAGCCTCGTCAGCGTCAAAGGTAACGATAACACCGATGGTTCCGTTTCCGTGAATGTAGGTGCTTGCCAAGCCCTCTGCCACAACAAAACGACGGATGCTGATCTTTTCGCCAATCACGAAGATCATTTCCTTGAGCTTTGCGTCAACGGTTGCGGAGCCGTCAATGTATTTGGATGCCAGAAGAGCGTCCACATCGGCAGGCTTGTTTGCGATAATCGTCTTCAGAAGGTTCTTAACGAACTCCTGGAAAGAAGCGTTCTTAGCAACGAAGTCGGTCTCAGAGTTAACCTCGATCATTGCGGTTACGTCGCCTTCCTTCATAATATCAACGATACCGTCAGCGGCGATTCTGGTAGCTGCCTTAGCCTCTGCCTTCAACTCGCCTCTCTTACGGAGAATCTTGATTGCCTCTTCTACGTCGCCATTCGCCTCTACCAGCGCCTTCTTGCACTCCATCATACCGATACCGGTCTTTGCGCGCAGAGCGGCAACGTCTTTTGCAGTGATATTTGCCATGGTTCTATCGTCCTTTCAGAAATTATTTATGATTCCGGATTATTCAGCGTCAGCAACGGTCTCTTCAGCGGCTTCCTCAGCTGCCTCCTCAACGACCTGCTCACCCTGTCTGCCTTCGATTACGGCATCAGCCAAAGAAGCGGAGATCAGCTTGATGGCACGGATAGCGTCATCGTTACCGGGAATGATGTAGTCAGCGTCGTCAGGATCACAGTTGGTGTCAACGATTGCAACAACCGGAATACCCAGCTTCTTAGCCTCAAGCACTGCGTTTCTTTCCTTCTTGGGGTCAACAATGAAGATTGCTGCGGGCAACTCTTCCATGTTCTTGATACCGCCGTAGTTCTTCTCCAGGTCGAAGATCTCCTTCTGCTTGCCGGCAACTTCCTTCTTGGGCAGCAGATCGAAGGTTCCGTCCTCCTGCATCTTCTCCAGAGCGTTCAGACGACCGATAGAACGCTTGATGGTCTTGAAGTTGGTCATCATACCGCCGGGCCAACGAACGTTTACGTAGTACATTCCGCAACGGGTAGCCTCTTCCTTGATGGCATCAGCAGCCTGCTTCTTGGTACCAACGAACAAAATGGAACCGCCCTGTGCGGCAACGTCGCGTACGAAAGCGTAGGCTTCATCAAACTTCTTAACGGTCTTCTGAAGGTCGATGATGTAAATGCCGTTTCTTTCGGTGAAGATGTACTCCTGCATCTTGGGGTTCCATCTTCTGGTGTTGTGTCCAAAGTGAACACCTGCTTCGAGAAGCTGTTTGATTGAGATAATAGACATGAATATGTCCTCCTTCGGTTTTTTCCACCACATCGGCTTCGCGATTTTATTGCCTCATAGACAACACCGCATCGCATCCCGCGGATGTGTGTGTATTTTATATTTTGTGTGGCTCTCATACCACCACACAAGCCTAAAAATTATACCATATTTCTATAAGATTAACAAGAGAAATTTAATATATTTACACTTTGTTTACACTTTTTTAAATATTTTCTTGATCATCGTTTTTTTGTAAGAATCCAACTAACCGTGGCGAATACAGCGGAAGGAATCAGTGCCACAAAAATATATGGAATAGGATTTTTTTCAAAGCCAAAGAGGGTGCCAAAGGGTTCCCACAGACCGCAAAGGACCAAGAACAAAAGAACAAAGCCTGCCGATGCTATCAATGGAACATCTTGGAACACCGTTTTCAACCTTCCATCCCCCCCTTCGTATCGGAGCCAAATCAACACGGTCAGATGCAAAAACAGCAACGCGGTCACACAAAACTCAGTAGGATACAAATACCGTCCGATCCATCCGAGCAGACCGACCCACTCGGGAAGAAGAAGGATTGAAACGGCGGCAAGAGCGGATGCTAACAAAAGCGCTCGATTGTTCCGAAATTCCGCCCATCCGGGTTCAAACCGAACTCGTTCCCCGCTCTTCTTTCTCGGAAATTGGGATTCCCTGCCCAGAAGGATCGCGGCAAGGGCGAAACCGTCCAACACGCAACACAGAAGCAGTACGTGTCTCGCGTCCAAAACCGTCCGTCCCAGCAGCATGGGAAAGCCCACAACGATCACTCGGATCCATTGGATCCAAATCAAATACCGCCAGAACATCGCGAGCTTTTTTTGAAGCAACTGCGCGCCCCGCAGAGCGTAAGCCAGAGAGGCGAGTCCGCCTTTCCCGGGGGAGGGACGCGGAATCAGAAGATCGGCACGATCCTTGACTACCTGTGAACACGAGGTACTGCTTCGCTGTCCCGCTGTTTCCCGAGTCAAGATCTCCTCGTCTGAATCCGCTGATTTTCGATGATAAACAGGAGCGTAGCTGATCACACCGTCCGCCTCGTCCGCAAGCGGAATCACGGCATCGGTCATTCCCATAATCCATACTTTTCGCTTTTGATCATGAACCAGGCGGATCAAGGAGAGCACGTCCTCCTCGCTCATGCCAGAGTAACAGGCAAAGCGTCCGAAATTTTCGGTGACGGGCAGCTTACGCTTTATGAATTCCTCTTTTGCCACACACCGTCCCTGAGTGATTTGCTCAGGGATCTTGGGTGCCTTTTCATCGGATGGAACAAAGGTAATGACACGGCAGCCAGCTCGGTTCAGCTCACCTAAGTGCTTTTTCCACTGAGGATCCACGCCCTCACGCAGTACAACCATACCAACGAAGCAATGCTCATTGGGACAGCACTCTGAGGTAACCGTGAAAATAAGGGGCAATCGGTGATTCACCACATATCGATCTCTCGCCCGCAACAAGGATTGCTTCCCTTCCTCTCCCATAGGCTGCTTGACACCGCCCAACATAATCTGACTACATTCATCAATGAGGCGGGAGGAATAGGATACCTGCAAGAAAAACCGATTTCCACGGTCACAAAAGGACACTCTTTCCGCCCCATCGCTCAGATTCCCGGGAGCATAGGATAAAATGGAGCACCGGATCGTTAGGGCTCCCTCGTCCACTCCGCTGGCTTGAATGAATTCCCTGATACCGCGCAAGTAGCTACCGGATCCGCTGAGACCTGTGGTAACCGTTCGAGTCGCCGCTGTGGTATACAAGGAAGCAAGCTCCGCAAAATAACCTACGGTAGAGCTTGCGCGGTAATTTCGGATCTCTCCCTCTGCGGACATTGCCGCGGAAAAATGAAGAACACCGTCGGTAACTGCCCCTCCGTCCATCATAAAAACATAATCCGCGGAAGCCAGCTGATCCAATATGTAGGGAGAACGAACCACCCCTCCATAGGGATGCGCCAGCATACACCGAATTTGATGGGTATAGAATAAACGGCAAAGAGAGCACGTCAGCTGTGACATGGTAGTAGCCACCAGCGACAATGCGGTAAAAAAAGCCGCAGACAGCAAAACGGTTCCCCCGCCGAACAGACTGGCAAAGAAACTGATTAAACTGAAGGGGATCACAGCGATCAACAAAATCATATTGGTCCTGGAGCAGACTCCACGCATCCGCAGAAGAGGCTCCGGAATTTGCCGAGAAACGGGTAGCTCGATCCCGCCCGTCAGCGCGCCAAGATAGGTATACCGACCCACTGCCGTTACAATCGCGCGTCCATTGCCTCGGAGAACCACTGAACCCGCATGGAGCATATTGGACATCTCCCAAGGACGGTGTTCCTCGGCAGGAATATGCGCGGATGCCATTTTTTTTCGGGTAATGAATCGATTCTGATCCACTCGCATGGACACTTCCAGATCATCAGAGGTAACCAGCCGCGCGTCGCAGCAGAGCATGTCTCCCTCTTCCACTAAGATCACGTCTCCCGGCACCAGGTTGCGAAACCCTACCCGAAATAGCTTTCCGCCCCGTATGACCCGCACCACGGGATGAAAGAAGGAGGCAGAGGCATCCGTGGATTTATACGAACGGAGAATAAAAAGTCCTACTGACAAAAGATTTCCCCATGACAGCACAAGCACCATCGCGGCACTCTGAAATTCCTCAAAAAACAGGGACAGCAGTGCCAAAAGTGACAGTACGATCCAGGAAAAATCCGAGCAAAGCTCCAAGAGAAGCTTGGGAAGTGATCGAGTGGGAAGCAAAAAGAGCTGTCCCGTATTTTTGCTGACACGAGAACGAGCCGCCTTCCGGGAAAGTCCCGTGGCGGCATTGGTCTTTAATTGTAGCTCGACCTGAGCGAGCTCCTTAGCAAACCATTTTTCGTTCTTCATTTACACGCACTCAACGACCAATTTATCTTCCTTTTTAGAATACTTTAGTGAGATTCCCCTGACGGTACGCGTATAATCCGCAATCATCTTCTCCGCAATCGGATCCTCTACATGCCCGCAAATATACCGACGGATATTTCTCGCGCCGAATTTGTGGGAATAGGAGTGTTTGGCAATATAATCCACTGCCGGCTGAGAATAGGTGAACGTAATATTTTTTTCGCTCAGCGACAGCTTCAATTCATCCAGCATAATACAAGCGATCTTTCCAAAATCCGATTCACTGAGCGAACGGAAGGTAATAATTTCATCCACACGGTTAATAAATTCCGGACGAAGAAACCCGGAAAGAGCCTTCATGGTCCGATCAGAATCCCCCGCCTTCTCTTGAAGGGAAAAGCCTACGGTAGCTGCCGCTTGGTCGGAACCGGCATTGGTAGTCATGACCAGCACCGTATTTTCAAAGTTTACGGGCTTTCCGTGAGCATCGGTAATTCTTCCGTCGTCCAAAATCTGCAACAAGATATTTAAAACGTCGGGGTGAGCCTTTTCGATCTCGTCAAACAATACCACCGAATAGGGTCTGCGGCGGATCTTTTCGGTAAGCTGTCCCGCCTCGTCATACCCCACGTATCCGGGAGGCGCGCCGATGATGCGAGATACGGCGTGCTTCTCCATAAACTCAGACATATCCAGGCGGATCAGAGTCTCGGGAGAGTGAAACAGATCGGCGGCAAGCGTTTTGACCAGCTCGGTCTTTCCTACACCGGTGGGTCCGGCAAAAATAAAGGATACCGGCTTTCGTTTATAAGAGATCCCCGCACGGTTTCTCTTGATCGCCTTGGCAACGGCGCAAACGGCTTCGTCCTGACCGATGATCCGTTTCTTCAGTCGTTCCTCCAGGCGGTCAATTCGTTCAAATTCGTTAGCGGTAATATCGGTGGCGGGCACCCCCGTCCAGATCTCGATCACCGAGGCAATATCCTCCTCACAAAGAGCCACCTCCTCACAGGCGGGCTCCAGTTCTCTGAGACGATCTGCCAGCTGGATCTCCCTTGCCTTGATCTCAGCGATCCTCTCATAGCATCTTCCTGCTTCCTTTTCCTCTGCGGGAGGATTGCTCTCAAGGTGCTCTCGCTCCTCCTTCATTCCCAACAACTCCTCGCGGATCTGCTGAGTTTCATTCAAGGCGGCACTGGAAAGAGACAGCTTGGATGCCGCTTCGTCCAACAGGTCGATTGCTTTATCGGGCAGATAACGATCTGTTATATAACGCTCGGAAAGCACGGCGGCACGGCGGATCACGGAATCAGGGATCCGAATGGAATGAAATTCCTCATAGTAATGCTTGATTCCCTCCAGCATTTCCACCGTTTCCTCAATGGAGGGCTCGTTCACGGTAACAGGCTGGAATCGACGCTCCAGTGCAGAGTCTTTTTCAATATATTTACGATATTCATTGAGGGTGGTAGCACCGATAATTCTTACCTCTCCGCGAGAGAGCGCAGGCTTGAGAATATTGGCGGCATTGATGCTTCCCTCCGCATCCCCCGCACCGACGATATTGTGGACCTCGTCAATGACCAGGATCACGTTACCCGCTTCCTTGACCTCGTTCAGAAGTCCCAAAATACGGGATTCAAACTGTCCGCGGAACTGAGTACCGGCAACCAGTGCCGTCAGATCCACCAGGTAGATCTGCTTTCCCTTCAGCTTATAAGGCACCTTGCCGTCAGCGATCCTCTGCGCCAGTGCCTCAGCAATGGCGGTCTTACCCACACCAGGCTCACCGATCAAACAGGGATTGTTCTTTTGTCTGCGGCAAAGGATCTGAATAATACGTTCCAGTTCCTTTTCTCTGCCGATGATACGGTCCAGCTTTCCCGCCGCCGCGCGTCTGGTCAGATTGCGGCAGTAGGTATCGAGAAACTTATATTTCTTCTGCTTTGGCTCGTCCTTTCCGCCCTTTTTGGCACCCTCACGGTGGTCAGGTGCGGGCGCAGGTACGCCACCATCCTTGAAAAGCTTCGGCAAGTCGATAGCAGGGGCTCCTCCGTCCTCCAGATCATCAGGGGACATCCCCTGCGCCTCTGCCATAAACTGATTGACCTCGTCCTCCATGCTTTCCAGCTGTTCAGGAGAGATTCCCATCTGGTTCATCATATTGCCAAGCATATTATCCACGGGAATTCCCATCTCTCGGGCGCACTTGATACAAAGCCCCTCACTGAGCTTGTTTCCGTTTTCCAACTTGTTGACAAACACCACTGCCACTCGCTTGTGACATTTCGAACACATAACCATAGTTTTATTTTTTCAGCAATCAGACGAAGACCGTCCTTACTGTTCCTTTCGGGATTTTAAAATATTTCCGTGCTGATGCTCGGCATGCTTCAACCAAGCGTAGTGCTTAATATACGCGATCATGGAGAAGAAAGCAAAACCGATGGCAGGCATAAACAGGATCACGCCCACCACGGCATGGGCAGCAAAGAAGTCGCGGTACACGATTGCCGCGCAGACCGTAAGGTAGAACAGACAAACCGTCAATTTGCCATACCATTTACTCACCACCGCAACACTCCGGCGTTTAATGACAATGGCACCAAGCAAAAGCGTCAGCAATTCTTTCACAAAGAACGGAATTACAAACCAGATGGGAATGAACCTCTTCACACACAGGCAAACCAGAACGGTACACTGCATCAGTTTGTCGGCAAAGGGGTCCAGGATCTTACCAAGATCCGTGATCCAGTTATTTCTTCTGGCAAGATACCCATCTACCACGTCGGTAGCACCCGCAAGCAAAAATATGAACAATGCCGCGTAAATATGCCCGGTAAAGAACAAAGGAATAAACACAAAGACAAGGCAAATTCGAACAATTGACAGTATGTTGGGAATATTTTTGAGTTTCATTTGAACCATCCTCACATTTTATGATATCGTCGCGGGTAATTCAAAGAGTTCCCGCAATGTTTTATTTTCGTCATAGGAGTTTCGTATTATGCAAACCCTTCGAAGCCGACTTAGGAAAAGACCAAATATTCGGCTTTGGACTCTCCGCACACCAAGGCGGTCTTTTCATCGTAAATCAACAAGTTTCCGTGACCTGAAGTAAGCGTCTTCACAGATCCGTCAGCAGTATACAGTCGGGTCACCCCCTGCTCGGTTTGTAAAAACAGGTAGGAACCGGAAATTCCCACATCGGACACATGAAAAGCTACGGTATCGTGGAAGATCTTCTTTCCCGTCCGATCATAGGCAAGGATTCTGTTTTGCGAGCTATCCAGGGTCGCTACCGCGACTCCTTCCTCATTCAGAGAGAAGCCGCTCAGCGTTCCGCCCGAGTAATCCTCACTTCGCTCCCTTTCCTCAAAGCCGCTGTCATAGATCCTGACATACCGGCTACTCATCAGAGCAAGGGTGTTGCCCTCCAAGAATCCGCACGCCAAAGGAAATTCTCCCTCCAATACGATCCGATCAGCTTCCTCCAGAGTGGAAAGTTCCCTCACTGAAAGCGTAGTTTGTCCGCTTCCGTTTCCGGCATCGTAGGTAAGAAATACCAGTGTATCTCGTTCCCTGTCTGCCGCTATGTCAAACACAAAAGCATCCGAACGAAGCTCCGCTGCCTTCTGAAAGCGCTTGTTATACACGCGGATCACGGAACGGTTATCCGAGGAGCGTGTGACGATCACAAAGGATCCGTCCTCGGCAAAGCAAGCATCTGTCACCGGATAATCCAGGGTTTCGGTATAAACACGGGCAAAGGAATTATACACCGAAAAGGTATTTCCCGAGGTATCATAGATCAGCACATATCGGTTTGAGCTAATGGCATAGGGTGAAGAAAAACTGGAGGTCGCCTGATAGGTTCTGCGTCCCGTTGCTGTAAACACGGATATTTTAGAGGGACTGACGGTTGCTAAACCTCCTCGGTACAGCACAAAATTCTGTCTGGAATCGGATTCGTAGGACAGAGTCTCGTATCGGCTGTGATCCGTATCTACCGCCCCCGAAAAATCCTTTATCAGATAGAAAAAATTATCGTAGGTAATTTCCCGATGATTCACAAGAATGGACACCATCAAAAACACGATAAAGACAGACCAAAGAAGCCGTTGCGCTATCTTATAACCGGCGGATACCGTCGCATAATAGGTATCACCCGCTGCCTGGAAATCCTCCTGTCGCAGCACCTTTTCCTTTTGCGGCTCGGCACTAAAGAAACGTCCGATCTTCTGAGTAAAGCTCATCTCTTCCTCAGGAGGCGCTTGGGCTGCTCGATGCCTACCCTTTCCAAACGGAAATTTCATCCACAGCTCCTTTCTGCAAAACGGATTTGCGATTTAGTAAACAACTCGATTCAAAAACAAGCCTTCGGCGGGCGCGGTGATTCCCGAACGCCCTCGGTCACGGGATGCCGTGATTCCGTCAATATCCTCCGGCGAAAGCTTCCTCTCCGCCACGGCAATCAAGGTTCCCACAAGGATCCGAACCATGTGGTATAAAAAACCGTCGGCTGACACGCGGAACTCCACTACGTTTCCCTGTCTTGTGACCTCCGCCTCGTATACCGTACGAACCGAGTCTGTAATTTTGGAATCCGCCGCCATGTACGAGGCAAAATCCTTTGTCCCCCGAAAATGGGATGCCGCTTCATTCATGCGGGTGATCGCCTCGTCCGAGAGAGCTTTGGGATAGTGCCAGGTTCGGTCACAGAGAAAGGGATTGCGTTCAGGGTGATCCCAGATCCTATACACGTATTCCTTATATTTTACGTCATATCTGGGATGAAAGGAATCCTCCACCGCCTCGGCTCGGAACACGGCAATATCCTCGGGAAGATACTGAGCAATTGCCAAAGGAATTTTCTCCACGGGTATGGTCGTTTCCAAGGCTCCCATTCCCTTTTTGGCAACGGTGGCACAAAATTCATTGGCATGCACACCGCTATCGGTACGGCTGCACCCTACAATATCGCAATCATATCCAAACAAGGACCTTGTTGCCTCGTTCAGCTTCTGCTGGATCGTCACGCCGTTTGGCTGAATCTGATATCCACAATAGTTTGTACCTAGAAACGAAAGATGCAGTAAAATTTTCATATGTTCCTCTGCGGTCCTCACTTCATGGTATAGCCGATTCCGGCAAGGTTCAATGCCACGAGAGCTCCGCCCAAGGCTACTACCAGAATAAACGGAATGAAATCGGCACCCCGAAGCTTGAGGACATGCATGCGTGTCCGCCCTTCTCCGCCGTGATAACAGCGGCATTCCATGGCTGTTGCCAGGTCGCCCGCTCGGTTGAACGCCGAGACGAACAGAGGAATCAGCACAGGGATCAGTGCCTTCGCACGATCCATCAGGCTACCCGTGGAAAAGTCCACCCCTCTCGCCTTTTGCGCCGTCATGATCTTATCGGTCTCTTCCACCAATAGAGGAATAAACCGGAGAGCAATGGTCATCATCATAGCGAACTCATGAACGGGAACGTGCAGCTTTTTCAAGGGGGACAACAGATCCTCCAGCGCGTCCGTCAAAGCGATGGGTGTAGTGGTATAGGTCAAAAGCATACTGGTTCCTATAATCAGCGTAGTGATACGAATCATCATAAACACCGCCGCGTACAACCCCTCAGCATAGATCTGGACAAACTGCCATCCAAAAAGCAAGTGGTCTCCCTTCGTCCAAAAAATATTCAAAATTGCCGTAAATGCCAGCACGATCAATACCGGACGCAATCCCCTCAATACGATCTTCAGCGGAATTCTTCCCGCTGCCACCAGCAAAAGCGAGGAAAGAAGAAGCAAACCAAAGCTCAAAATATTTTTGCTCAGGAAGGAGCAAACGATATAAAGAACCGTCAGAATAATCTTCATTCTCGGATCGGTGCGGTGCAGGATCGACTGAGCCGGATAATACTGCCCTAGCGCAATACTTTTCATATAATTAACACCCAATCAATTCTTTAACAATTTCAGCATGGCATCCAGAGCCTGCTCTACCGTGTATATACTGCCCTCGGTCTCCACGCCGCGGCTTTTCAGAAGCAACATCGTTTTGGTAATCTGAGGAATGTCCAGACCAATCTCCTCTAACCGATCCGCGCAAGAGAAAACCGTATTAGGATCCCCTTGCATCAGGACCTCGCCCTCATTCATCACGACCAGATGATCGCAGTACCGTGCCATGTCCTCCATGCTGTGGCTGACAATTACAACCGTACTGTTGCTTTCTCGATGATACTGAACGATATTTTCAAAAATAGATTCTCTTCCCCTGGGATCCAAGCCTGCTGCTGGCTCATCCAGCACCAGTATCTCAGGGCGCATGGCAATGATTCCCGCGATAGCAGCCCGTCTCTTCTGTCCGCCGGACAGATCGAAGGGAGATTTCTCCAGTAGCTCGGACTCAAGACCGGCGAAGCGAGCCGCCTCTGCTACACGGTCACGGATCTCCTCCTCTCCCAGTCCCATATTCTTAGGACCAAAGGCAATGTCCTTGGCGACAGTTTCCTCAAACAACTGGTATTCGGGATATTGCATCACAAGCCCCACGCGAAAGCGAACCGAGCGAATATTCTTCGGCTTTTCCCAGATATCCTCTCCGTTCAGCAAGACCCTTCCCTCATCGGGACGAAGCAAGCCGTTCAGCATTTGCACCAAAGTGGATTTACCCGACCCGGTGTGACCGATCAGCCCCGTGATCTTTCCGCCGGGAATTGTCAAATGAATATTCTTTAGCGCTTGGATTTGATAGGGGGTATCCTTTCCATGAAAGTAAGAAAGGTTTTCCAACTGAATTTCCGACATAATCAATTCCTTATTTTGACAAATTCAAAGACTGTAGGATCATCTCAGCGCACTGTTCGGGGGACACACAGTCACCTGGGAGTGAGATCCCCGCTTCACGCAAGCGATGAATCAACTCGGTACACTGAGGAATATTTAAACCGCAGGATTTCAGCAATGCCTCCTGCTCAAACACGTAGGAGGGTGTTCCGTCCAGGATCACGTGTCCCTCATCGAGCACGATAATACGGTCTGCCAGTGCCGCTTCCTCCATGTAATGCGTGATCATGACGATGGTAATATGCTTTTCCCGATTGAGGCGGAGAATGGCGTCCATGACCTCACGCCGTCCCACCGGATCCAGCATGGCGGTAGACTCATCAAAGACTATACAATTTGGGAGCATTGCCAAAATTCCGGCAATCGCGATTCTCTGCTTTTGTCCACCCGAGAGACGGTGAGGCTCATGCTTGGCGTATTCCAGCATCCCCACTTCACCCAGCACGCGGTTTACCCTCTCCCGAATCTCCTCCGGGGCAACACCCAGGTTTTCGGGGCCAAACGCCACGTCATCCTCCACGATGGTGGCAACCAACTGATTGTCAGGGTTCTGAAAGACCATACCTATATTTTTCCGAAGGGCAAGAAGCTCCTCCTCGGTCATATTTTCATCGGTCAGATCCTTTCCCGCCACGAAAAGCTTTCCGCGAGTAGGAATCAAAATCATATTCAAAAGCTTTGCCAGGGTGGATTTTCCCGACCCGTTGTGGCCAAGCACCGCGACGAATTCTCCCTCTTGGATTTCCAGGGAAAGATCGTGCAGCACGGGGCTTCCGCCCTCCTCCTCTTCGTACCGATAGGAGAGTTGCTCCGCTTTAATAAAGGGTTCTTGTCTCATGGATCCTCTTGATCCTTTCGTTTATTTTGCTTGGTACCATCTAGCACTGGCACCGCAAGGAATACAAAGTCCCGTGGAGGTCACGGGTAAGCCAAGCTCGCCCGATTCCATTTTTCCCCCAAAGCGGGAAGCAACCTTCATTCCCAGTATGTACTGCATTGCCATAGGGGACAGTCCGGTGGTATAGGAGTTAATGAGGAAAAACAGGGGCTCATCGGATAAGAGTCCGGCGGTGAGTCTCACCAGCTCGTCCACACATTCCTCGATCTTCCACACCTCACCCGAGGGTCCTCTCCCATAAGAGGGCGGGTCCATAATCACGGCATCGTAACGGTTTCCCCGACGCAGTTCCCGTTCCACAAACTTTTTGCAATCGTCCACGATGTACCGAATGGGTGCGTCAGCAAGACCTGACAGGGCGGCATTCTCCTTTGCCTGGGCTACCATACCCTTGGCGGCATCTACATGAACCACCGAAGCACCTGCCGCCGCTGCCGCTACGGTAGCACCGCCGGTGTAGGCGAAGAGATTCAACACCTTAATGGGACGTCCCGCTCGAGCGATGAGTCCCGAAAACCAGTCCCAGTTTGCCGCCTGCTCGGGAAAGAGTCCTGTATGCTTAAAGCCCATAGGCTTCAACACGAATTTTAAATTTCCGTATCCGATGCTCCACTGTTCGGGCAGATCGTTTTTGACCCATCCGCCGCCTCCCTTGGAGGACCGTTTATAAATGCCGTCGGCAGTGTTCCAGGAACGATTCTTAGCGGATCCCTGCCAAATGATCTGAGGATCCGGTCTTCTGAGAATATACGATCCCCACCGCTCCAACCGTTCTCCGCCGGAGGCATCCAGCAATTCGTAATCCTTCCATCCGTCTGCTATCCACATGACTCTGCGCCTCACTTTTTGTTATAATAATCTGCCAACCGAGAGGTTCCCGAATGAGCATGACATACGGCAATTGCCAACGCGTCTGCCGTATCGTCCGGCTTCGGCGGCTTGGGAAGTCCCAAAAACATTGTGACCATACTGATCACCTGTTTTTTTTCCGCTCTACCGTATCCCACCACTGCCTGCTTGACCTGAAGGGGGGTATATTCAAACACCTTAACCCCCATACGGTAAGCGCACATGATAATGACACCTCTCGCCTCTGCTACACGAATACCCGTGGTAATATTGGTGTTAAAAAACAACTCCTCCACCGCTATATGCTGAGGGTGATAGGTCTCGATCAGCTTTCGAATGCCGTCATAGATCAAGGACAGTCTTTGCTCTGTCTCCATCCCCGCGGGGGTCTCGATGGCACCGTATCCCAGAGTGCGAAAATGCGAGCCGCTATATTCCACCGCGCCCCATCCCACAATTGCCAGTCCGGGGTCAATTCCCAATATGACCATTTTCGCCTCCGTAAAATATCTTACCCCTTATTATATCACATTCCCCTCTCCAAGTCAAACGGATTTTATTAATTTTGTAAAATTTTGAATACTTATTTACAAAATATTGATAATGTGGTAAAATAAATCTATCTATTTATGTTTGGTGGTTTTATGGAAATTCTGAAATTCAAAATAAATGATCTGATCGAACTGAAAAAGCCGCATCCATGCGGTTCAAAAATCTTTAAGATCCTACGCGTCGGCAGTGATATTCGTATTGTCTGCCAGGGTTGCGGCAGAGATATGGTACTGAACCGATTGAAGCTGGAGAAGGCAACGAAAAAAATTCTTACAAAGAGCGAGGAAGGAGACAATCATGGAGAATGAAATGATGATACCCCCGGCGGATCAAAGGGGCAAGGGGATCAGAGCAAGGTTGCTTTCCCTTCAGCGCAGGTTGGCAACCGCCCCCTCCTCCTATCTTGTATATTGTTTCCTGGTTCCCGTCATTCTCATGTATCTGCTCTATATTGCCATGGAGATCCACCCCTTTGGAAACGGAACGGTCTTGGTATTGGATCTCAACGGACAGTACGTCTATTTCTTCGAGGCACTCCGCAATATAATTTATGGGGAAGGCAGCCTCCTCTATACCTTTTTCCGCGGGCTGGGCGGTGAATTCATGGGAATGTACGCCTACTATCTGGCAAGCCCCCTGTCCTATCTGGTCGCCCTCTTTCCCCAAGCTCGGATCCAAGAAGCACTTCTCGCTATTATTCTGATCAAAACCGGTCTGTGCGGTTTCACCTTTGGGTTTTACCTCCACAAGCGCACAAAGCATCCCAATAAAATGGTATCGGTCACATTTTCTGTTCTGTACGCCCTGTGTGCCTATGCCGTAGTGTATCAGAGCAACATGATGTGGATCGATGCCCTGATCTGGCTCCCCATACTCACCTATTCCATTGAACAGCTGGTTCGTCACAAAAAGTACAAGTTATTTGTGATCTCCCTTGCACTGACGGTCATGAGCAACTATTATATCGGATACATGACCTGTATTTACGTGGCACTGTACTTTTGTTATTTTTGCTTTTCCACCTCAGAAGAAGAGCGAAATCCGCGCCAAGAGCCCCTTCACCGTACCCGCGCACTTTTTCGCATCGGTATTTTTTCGCTCATTGCCCTCGCCATTGCCGCTTTCGTAATTCTCGGGGCATACTACTCCCTCACCTTTGGCAAATCTACCTTTACCGATCCCAGTTGGGCGTTCAAGGCGAAATTCAGCTTCCTGGATTTCTTTACTAAGTTCTTACCGGGTGCCTACGATACGGTCCGTCCCGCTGGACTGCCCTTCGTATACTGCGGAGTACTGACCCTTTTACTAGTTCCCGTCTACTTTATGTCCCGCCGGTTCACCTCCAGAGAAAAGGTCGCATCCCTTCTGTTCATCGCGGTCTTTGTACTGAGCTTCATCGCAAGTCCACTGGACCTGATCTGGCACGGCTTCCAAAAGCCAAACTGGCTGAATTACCGTTACAGCTTCATGCTCACCTTTTTCCTCTTAGTGCTTGCCTATAAGGGCTTTGGCAATCTGCGGCGAGTGGGTGAGAAATTCGTGTTCTGTGTGGGTACGCTGATCATTCTTTTTGCTACTGTATGTGAAAAGCTGGAGTTTGAGAGCTATGTGGAAAGCGGAGAAAAGCTGAGAGACCTGCAAACGGTATGGCTGACGGTGTTTGCCGTCATTGCGTTAGTCGCGCTCCTTTGCCTTCTGATCCGAAAGAAAAATCCTCTGCGCCGGGAGAGTCTGGCGGGCATTTTGGCAGCCGTGGTCTGCCTGGAGGTATTTTGCAGCAGCCTTGGCTGTCTGGTAGAATACGACGGAGACGTTTCTTATTCCAAATATGACGGATACAATGAGTTTATCGGAGGCTTACGTCCCATTGTGGAGGAGGTCAAGGAAAAGGACGATGGCTTCTACCGCATGGAAAAGCTTCTCCATCGGAAATACAACGACAACATGGCACTGGGTATTCGCGGACTTTCCAATTCCACCTCTACATTGAATTCCGAGACCATACGGTTCCTTAACCAGATGGGTTACACCGCCCGCTCTCACCTCTCTCAATATCGAGGGGGCACCCCCGTCAACGATTCCCTCTTGGGTATTAAATATTTGATCGATGAGAAGGATTCGGAAAAGCTGATCCACTACTACGACACCTTTGCGGAAAACGAAACACACACCGCTTACTATAATCCCTACGCGCTTTCCCTGGCATATGGCGTAGATTCCGCCCTTGCCGACTTCTCACTGGAGCATTACAACACCTATTTCGAACGGCTGAACGCTCTGGTCAGCGCCATGCTTGGCGACGAAAAAGGAACCGATATTTTCAATGCTGTTTCCACGCAAGCCTCCGCTTTGGAGGACGGCTGTACCCAACGGGTATCCGGCGCGGAAACAACCTACTCCGCTACCGTTGACAATTTAGATGCCTCGGTCACCTTTTCCATCGTAGCCGCCGAGAGTGCGGAATATTACTTCTATACCCCCAGCCGTAAGCCGGTGGAAACCAAGATCTCGGTAAACGACACCCCTTTGGGCAAATATCTCGGCTCCGATACCAGACACATCGTTTCCCTGGGATGGTTCGAGGCGGGCGAGACCATTGACGTCACCATTACACTATTGGAGGAACCCCTCACCATCTACAATCATTTCAACTATTTCTGGTATATTGACCGTACGGAATTTGAGGAATCCTTCTCCGCGCTGAAAAGCAATCCTCAATACGAGATCACGGAGTATACCGAGGATCATTTGATCGGTACCATCACGACTACTGCGGAAAAGCAAATGATCCAAACCACCATCCCCTATGATGAAGGATGGCAGATCTACGTGGACGGTACTCCGGTGGAGATCTATAAGACCCTTGACGCACTGATCGCCTTCGATATCGAAGAGGCGGGCAAGCACACACTGGAAATGAAATATTCCCCCACAATTTATAAGGTTGGAATGATCCTTTCGATTGGAGGCTTGACGCTCTTCGGCTTCATTTGCGTGGCTGACCTGATATGGAGCCGTAGGAAAAGGAGGACGCATTGTCAAGAAAGCCACCTATTACCGGGCGGGGTATGGCCGCTGGACGATTTGGACGAGGACGAGGAGGCACGGAAGCTTCTGCCGCCCCCGGAGCCCAAACCGAAAAAGACACTGAGGGCCTTTTTAGAGAGCTTAAAAAAGAAAAACGACCAAGAAAACGACAGCCCTAAAGGAGAAGATTGATGTTTTATTATATTCGCGGCGAGCTCGCCGCCCTGGATCTCAGCTACGCGGTGGTGGATGCCGGAGGCGTGGGATACAAGCTCACCATTACTCAAACCACCTACGCGGCACTTCCCCATCAGGTAGGTGCCGAAACCCTGCCGCAGGTGAAGCTCTTTACCTATATGGCGGTGCGGGAAGACGACGTGGAGCTCTTCGGTTTTGGCACCACAGAGGAGCTGGAGGCATTCAAGCTTCTAATCACCGTGTCCGGAGTAGGTCCCAAGGCGGCGGTTGCCATTCTCTCTCAACTCACCCCTCAAAAATTGTTTTACGCCATCTGCGCCGATGACAAGAAGGCGATTTCTCAAGCCAATGGAATCGGTCCCAAAACGGCGGCTCGAATCGTCCTGGAACTAAAGGATAAGGTAAAGAAAACCGTTCTGATGCCGGGAGGTGAGATTCCCGTTATGGAGGATACGGAGGTACCCTCCCAAAGTTCCAGCAAGCTTGCCGATGCTCAGGATGCTCTCATGGCACTGGGATATTCCAGAAACGAAGCCTATGGGGTACTCCGCACCATCGACACCGATGCCTTGGAGCTGGATGATATCATCCGGCTGGCACTGAAAAAGATCATGAAGTAAGGAGGAGCTACGGAAATGGAACTGTCTGAAGAATTTGATTTTGAAAACCGCATTATGACCACCTCCTATACAAGGGATGACAGCAACACCGAGCCTTCCCTCCGCCCCAAGGCACTGGATGACTATATTGGTCAGGAGAAGACCAAGGAAAATCTGAAAATTTACATTGAGGCGGCAAAAATGCGGGGTGAGAGTCTGGATCACGTCCTGTTATACGGACCTCCCGGCTTAGGTAAGACCACCCTTTCCAATATCATTGCCGCTGAAATGGGCGTGAACATCCGTGTGACCTCCGGTCCCGCCATTGAAAAACAGGGAGACCTTGCCGCTCTGCTCACCAATCTTTCCGAAGGAGACGTGCTGTTCATCGATGAGATCCACCGCCTGTCCCGCTCGGTGGAGGAGATCCTCTATCCCGCCATGGAGGACAACGCCCTGGATATCATCATCGGAAAAGGTCCTGCGGCAAGAAGCATTCGTATCGACCTCCCCCACTTTACGCTGATCGGTGCTACCACCCGTGCGGGACAGCTTACCACACCCCTCCGTGACCGCTTTGGCGTCATGCTGAAGCTGGAGCTTTACACCCCCGAGGAGCTGACCACCATTGTGATCCGAAGTGCCGGAATCCTCGGATTCTCCATTACCGACGACGGTGCTTACGAGATTGCCTCCCGTTCCCGCGGGACACCCCGAATTGCCAACCGCCTGCTCAAGCGAGTGCGTGACTTTGCCCAGGTCAACGGAAAGGAACGCATCGATAGTCAAATTGCCAATCTTGCTCTTCAACGTCTGGAGATCGACCAATTGGGGCTGGATAACACAGACCGAAAAATGCTGGATACGATCATTAAGTTTTACGACGGCGGTCCCGTGGGACTTGAGACCTTGGCGGCAACCGTAGGCGAGGAAGCGATAACCTTGGAGGACGTATACGAGCCCTACCTGTTGCAGATCGGCTTCCTCAGCCGTACGCCCCGCGGACGGTGTGTAACCCGTCTGGCATATGAGCATTTGGGGATTCCCTATGAGTCCAAACCTGTTATCCGTCCTGCGGAACAGATCAACCTGTTCGAAGACGAACAGTCCTAAAAAAACGCCGACAGATTGACTCCCACAAGAATAAATCCCCCGACAGATTTCGATATCTGTCGGGGGATTTTTGGGATATTCTTTGTTTCAATAGAAGGAAGGGTTCGGATTTCCCCTCCCGTTTTTCTTCGGTTTGCGGTTATTCTCGAACCGTCGATGATTTGTCTCCGCTCACTCAATATCAAGGCCCATCACCTCAAAGATTATCCGTCCACCAAGGCGAAAACCCTCAACAAAACACTCACGGTCACGAATTTCGGTCAGATCGGTCGTACATTCCTCATATTTTTTCGAAAATCTCCTTTTGCTCGTCGGTAAAGGACGACCAAAGTGCCGCACGATGACGGGAGATAAATTCCGTCAACTCTTTTCTGCCTCTGTGAGCTTGCGATCATCGGTGAAGGGGGAAATATTCCCGAACCAAAGTGCTTCCAATGTACTTTTCATGTGTGTTCTCCCTTGTTTTAAAATAAGATTTTCGGATGTCAACACAAAAAGTGCGCCAGCCGAAGCCAGCGCACGAAAAACGCAAACCCCGATTGTCGCCAAACAAATTTAAATAGAATTAGAGTATCTCTACTATAATCATTTAAAAGGAATTTGCGTTTTTACCAAATTCTAAAAATGATTATAGCGAAAAAAGGGTATAATTATCCCATAAAGAAAAGATACCGCTAATTCTACTATTAAATTTGTTTGGCATATTTATTATATCATATTTTTTAGAATTTTACAAGAGATTTTGGAAATTTTTGTGGAATGTGGTCCTATGTATCATAGACCGCCCCCCACACCAACCACCCGAAGGTGTTCGTATGAACCTTCGGGTGAGACTTGCTCCATAGCAAAGCCTCCCCGACGCATGAAGCGGCGGGGACGCAGGGGGATTTTCAAGGGGGAACGCCTTGAAAACGCTTTCTTCGCCATTCTTTGTCGTTCAACAAAGAATGGCATACATCTATACCAAATTAGCTTTCCCATTCAGCGAAGAATGGCATAAACCTACATCGAAGTAACTTTACCATTCACCAAAGAATGACATAGAACCACACCAAATTTATGGACACAAATACACAAAATACGGCATACCTCGAAAGAGGTATGCCGTATTCTTTAAGAACCGTCCTTTAGGGAACGACCCTAAAACGATTTTGTTTAGAAGAAGGTCAGCTGGTCGGTCTCGCTGAGGTTGTCCAGCACGTGATTCTTCCGCAGGATCTCGATGACACTTTTGGTCAGCTTGGCACGGATCCGCAGATCGTCCACAGAGAAAAATTTCTCCTCCTCTCGGGCTTGGATGATATTCTGTGCTGCGTTTTCCCCCAGTCCCGGCAACGCCGAGAAGGGCATCCGAATGGCTCCGTTCTCTGGCAGAAATGCGTAGGCGTGGGATTTCTCAATATCGATGGGAAGGAAGCGAAGTTTTCTTGCCATACATTCATTTGCAAGCTGTAAGCTGGGGATCGATGCCTGCTCCTTAGGAGACGCCTCCTTTCCCCGCTTTTCAATATCCTTGATGGTTGCCACCACGTGGGAGCGTCCTCTCATAACGATCTCCGCGTCAAAACCGCCAGGTGCCACGGTAAACATCGCGCAATAGAAGGCAATGGGAATATGAACCTTATACCACCCCAGACGAATGGCAGACATCACATATGCCGCCGCATGGGCTTTGGGAAACATGTATTTGATCTTCTTGCAGGACCAGATGTACCAATCGGGCACGTCGTGTGCCTTCATCTCCGCCTCCCATTCCGGTGTCAGTCCCTTTCCCTTTCGTACGCTTTCCATGATCTTGAAGGACAGTGCATTTTCCACGCCGTAACGGATCAGGTCGTTCATGATGTTGTCACGGCATCCGATCACCTTGGAAATGTCACATACACCCTGCTTGATCAGCTCCTCCGCGTTGCCCAGCCACACGTCGGTACCGTGAGTCAAGCCAGAGATCTGAAGCAGGTCGGCAAAGTTCTTTGGCTTTGCCTCCACCAACACCTGTTGGAGAAATCTGGTACCGAATTCGGGTAAACCGAAGGTTCCGATGGGAGCGTCAATGTCATCGGGGGTAATACCCAAAGGCTTGGTAGAAAGGAAAAGCTCATATACCTCGGGATCATTCATGGGAACGTCCATGACACTGGTATCGGAAAACTTCTCCAACCACTTATACTTGGTAGGAATATCGTGTCCCAGCTCGTCCAGCTTCAAAATGGTATCGTGAAGGTAGGAAAAGGCGAAGTGAGTAGTAACGATATTGGAGTGAGGGTCGTCGGCGGGGTGCTGAACGGGGGTGAAGTCATACACCTCATATTCTCTGGGTACGACGATAATACCGCCGGGATGCTGACCGGTGGTTCGCTTAACTCCCACGCAGTTTTGGATGATTCGATCCATCTCAGCACGTCCTACGCTGACACCCTTTGTCTCGTAATATTTGGCAATAAAGCCATAGGCGGTCTTATCCGCAAGAGTTCCCAAGGTTCCCGCGCGGAACACGTTCTCCGAGCCAAAGAGTTCCTCGGTATATTTATGTACCCTGCCCTGCACGTCGCCCGAGAAATTCAGGTCGATATCGGGAGACTTATCTCCATAGAAGCCTAAGAAGGTCTCAAAAGGAATATCGTGTCCGTCCACGTTCATTTTCGTACCGCAATTGGGGCAGTTGGCATCGGGAAGGTCAAATCCTGAGCCCACCGAGCCGTCGGTGAAAAAGTGGGAATACTGACAATTGGGGCAGTAATAATGGGGCGGTAGAGGATTTACCTCGGAGATCCCCGCCATAGTGGCTACAAAGGAGGATCCCACCGATCCACGGGAGCCTACTAAGTACCCCTGGCTCTCGCTGTACCAAACCAGGCGTTGCGCGATCATATAAAGCACCGCAAAGCCGTTTTTAATAATGGAGGTCAGCTCCTTTTCCAGTCGCTTACTTACAAGCTCGGGAACGGGGTCGCCGTACATAGCCCGGGCTCTTGTCCAGCACTTTTCCTGGAGCTCCTCCTCGGCACCCTCCATATTGGGGGTGTAAGAGCCCTTAGGAATGGGACGGACAGGCTCCACCATGTCGGCAATCAAATTGGTATTCTCCACCACCACCTCATATGCCTTGTCTTCTCCCAAATAGGAGAATTCCTTCAGCATTTCGTCGGTGGTACGGAAATAAATATGTGTATCCTTGTCCGCATCCTTGAACTTCATTCCAGCAAGAAGGATCTTTCTGTATACCTCGTCCTCCTCATTGAGGAAATGCGCGTCACAGGTTGCTACCACGGGCTTTCCGTATTTCTCGCCAAGCTCCACGATCTGACGGTTCAACTGCCGCAGCTCCTCCTCACTTGCCACCCTTCCCTCCTCCAGGAGGAATCGATTGTTGCAAATAGGCTGGATCTCCAGATAATCATAGAAATTCACGATCTCTTCAATCTCGTGGGCAGGCTTGTGCTCCAGAATCGCCTGAAATAGCTCTCCCGCCTCACAGGCAGAACCGATGATCAAGCCCTCTCGGTGCTTTTCCAGCTCGGTCTTGGGAATACGGGGATTTCTACGGTAATAGTCCAGATAGCTCTTGGAAACAAGCTTGTATAGATTTTTCAAGCCTTGCTGATTTTTTACCAGAATGATTTGGTGATAGGTTTTTAGCTGCAAGGGATTCGCCTTGGTGCTCATTTCATTTTGCAGGTCGGAGAAATTTTTAATATCCAATTTTTCCAACTGATCCGCCATGCCGAAAAAGATCATTGCCAGCATTTCGGCATCGTCACAGGCACGGTGATGATGGAAATCTCCCAGGTTATAATGTTCAGCCAAAATATTCAGCTTGTGGCTCTTCAACTCGGGGTTCAGATAGCGGGACAGTGCCACTGTATCGAGATAGGCATTCTCAAAGGGAAAGCCCTGCTCCTGTGCCGCCACACGGAGGAATCCGGTATCGAAATCCGCATTATGGGCGATCATCAACCGATCTCCCACAAAAGCCAAAAATTCAGGGAGAACCTCCCCAATGGTACGGGCATCCGCTACCATTTCATCGGTAATAGAGGTCAGCTTTGTGATCTCCTCGGGAATGGAACATTCGGGATTGACAAAGGTATTATACCGTTCCAGTACCTCGCCGCCTCGGATCTTCACCGCACCGATCTCTGTGATCTTACAGTTCAGCGCGGACAGACCGGTAGTCTCCAGGTCAAAGACAATAAACTCGTCTGAAAAGCTTCCTTCATAATTACCGTACACCGCGCTGGCAGTGTCGTTGACAAAGTAAGCCTCCAAACCGTAGATCACCTTCATGTCGCACTTTTCCGCCGCCAGCATTGCCTCGGGAAAGCCCTGCACGTTTCCGTGATCGGTGATTGCCACGGCAGGATGTCCCCACTTTTTTGCTGTTTTCACCGCCACGTCCGGGGGGATCAGCGCGTCCATATTGGACATATTGGTATGCAGGTGAAGCTCCACACGCTTTTTCTCTGCCCGATCTGTTCGGACCTCCTTGGCTATCACGGCAATATCCGTGTAGCTCATATAAAGCTCGTCGTCGTTCCGTTCGTTTTTCAGATAACCGTGGACCGCCACCGCCATACCGTTCTTCACGCTTCCCGCAAGCTCGCCCGCTTCCTCGGGGCTCATTCCGAAATGCTTCACGTAGATCGACGCGTTTCCGTCAAACAGACCGAAGGACACGTTAAACTTTTCTCCCGATCGGTTGGCTTCCTTAGTAAAATTAAACACCTCGCCTACGAAGATTATATTCCGGAGGGGACGGTTGATCGTGGAGATCGGTACGGGATCCATGGCGAATTTCACCCCTACAATAAAATCGGGAGCGGAAATATCAAATACGGAGGCACCAATCTTGATCCGTCTGTCATCCAAACGCACCACCGCCGCCTCGCCCTCGTAAATAGACGAAAGACGGGGAAGCTTTTCCTCCTCCGCCGCGGGGATCTCTGCCTCTCTGTGCTGACGGCTTCCTTGATCGTATTCCTTCTCTGCCGCGCGAATCTGACGGTCAAGAAGCTCCATTTTCTCTCGGTAGGAATCGGAAACCCGAGGCTCAAAATAGGGATCATGCTCTAATGTCACCTTCCGACGAATGGAAAATTCGCTAAACAAAATTCCCTCGATTACCCCGGGAGTTTTCGCATCCTCCAAGAGCCCCACACCGTACTCGTTAAAGGGGAGCCGTATGGTCAGCGCATCCTCCGTGAGGATATAGGTATAGGAGGAAAAGAAGCCTCTGGCTACCACGCCGATCCGCTCGGTCTCCTTGAGAAGCTGTGAAATGTACCCCTCGCTGAACAGCTCCGCCGGATAATGCGGCAGGATCTTGACGTGATTCAAGCGGTATACTGCCGCCGCCTGCTCCTCGATCTCATAGATCGTCTCCTTATCCACGACATACGGAAAATCCGCTCGAACCTCCAGAATTCTCCGTTCCCTGTCCACCTTGGTCTGGGTCACGAGTCCCGACAAAAGAATCTGCTCGATGGAACCCTCTGGTATATATTTACTTAAAAGCTCTTTCAGATTTTTTGCCGCCATTCTCGTCTCTTTCCTTATTGTTTACTCTTTTCTAAAAGCCTTTACTTCCTCCAAAAGGCAGGGTACGATCTCGTCCTCTCCTATCTTGCGAATAATCTCACCTTTTTTAAAGAGGACCGCCTCACCCTTTCCGCCGGCAATACCTACGTCGGCTTCTCTTGCCTCGCCGGGACCGTTAACCACACATCCCATCATGGCAACCTTCACGGGAATATTCATCAATCCCTCCGCCTCTGCCCGTCTCTCGAACTCGGCAACCAGGGAAATCAAGTCAATTTTTGTTCTTCCGCAGGTAGGACAGCTGACCAGATCCAATCCGCACTGCCCGTCCAGTCCCACGGCGCGCAGGATCTTCCGCGCCGCGCCGATCTCCTCCACCGGATCATCGGTCAAAGACACTCGAATGGTGTCACCGATTCCGTCCACCAGAAGCGAACCGATTCCCACGGCACTCTTGATAGAGCCCATTTCCTTACTGCCCGCCTCGGTCACACCCAGATGGAGCGGATAAGGACATTTTTTCGCCAACATCCGGTTTGCCCGAACCATATGGTAGGGGTTGGAAGCCTTCATGGAAATTACAATATCCTCAAAATCCGCCTGCTCCAGTAGAGTCATATGATACAGAGCACTCTCACAAAGAGCCTCGGGAGTCGGTGAGCCGTGACGTGCGAGGATCTCCTTCTCCAAGGAGCCGCTGTTTACCCCAATACGGATGGGGATCTTCTTTTCCCGACATATTTTGCAGACAGCGCGGACACGCTCCTCATCTCCAATATTTCCCGGATTGATACGAATCTTATCCACACCTACCTCAGCACAACGAAGCGCGATCCGATAATCAAAATGAATATCGGCAACGATCGGAATCACAACCCCGGCTTCCTTCAAAAACGGGATGGTAGATGCGGCTTCCAGGTCGGGAACGGTAATACGAACGATATCGCACCCTGCCGCCTCTAAGGAACGGATCTGCATCAGAGTCCCTTCCTTATCATGCGTGTCCGTATTGGTCATAGACTGAATGGCAATCGGCTTCCTACCGCCGATTGCCCTCCGTCCGATCATGATTTCCTTAGCGTTTCTTCTGATTTTGTTATAGTCCATTTTTTTATCCTATACAAACAAATTTAATACGTCCTTTACCGTGACAAAAATCATAAAAGCAAACAGGATCATAAGTCCCACAAAATTGATATAGGACTCCACGTTTCTGTTAATCGGCTTTCTTCGTATTCCCTCCACGATCAAGAACAAAAACCTTCCGCCGTCCAAAGCGGGAAACGGGATCAAATTAAACACACCCAGATTGATAGACAGAACCGTTACGATGTAAAGAAGATTCTGGTAGCCGTTCTTCGCCGCGTCACCCACTACCTCGGCAACCCCAACGGGTCCCGAAACGGCATTCATGCCAAAGCGCCCTGTAAGCAGACCGATCAAAGAGTCAAAGACCATCTTTACCGTAGAGACGGAACGGAAATAGGCGTGTTTAATTAAATTTGGAAGAGTGGTCTCCTCAGCGTACAGCAAAAAGTCGTAGTTACCAAAGGTGACTCCCGAATCCTCCATGGTAGGAAAGGTCACGTTCTCCACAAGAATAGTCTCTCCGTTTCGCTTCACCTCAAAGTCAATGGGCTCGTATCCTTTGTTCATCACCTCGTACACAAGCTCGTTTCCCGTGTGGACTCTGGTTCCGTCCACCCGAAGGATCGTATCTCCTACTTGAAGCTGGGCGGAAGAGGTCGCCCCCTCCTGAAACTGTGCCACGGTAGTTGAGACCAGGGTTCCCTGAGCAAATACCAGAACGGTCATCAGCACAAAGCCAAGCAACAAATTCATGAGGGGTCCCGCTCCCACAATGAGCATTCTCCTCCATACGCTTTTATTACAAAAGGCGTTTTCTCGGTCTGACTCCTCGTCCTCCCCTTCCATGCTGACAAATCCGCCGATGGGCAACAGACGCAGACCGTATTTTGTATCATATTTTTTGGAATTCCAAGAAAAGATGGTCGGTCCCATGCCCACGGCAAATTCCTTGACGGCTACGCCGCAAGCTCGCGCGGTGAGAAAATGTCCCAGCTCATGAATAAAGATCAGAACGCCAAAGACCAAAACCATCACCAAAAGATAAAACATTTCAAACAATCTCCCCGTATTTTCGACTCAACCGAGATGTCCGTTATTTCTCATCGATGAAGTCGCAGAGCGATCCGCTCCCTTGCCTCACGGTCAAAAGCGAGAATACTCTCCAGATCGTGAGACTCCGATGCCGAGGCAAGCTCCTCCACGGTGGCACCTACCGATTCCGCAATTTCACAGAAGGAGATCCTTCCCCGCAAAAATTCGGCAACCGCCACTTCGTTGGCGGCATTCAGCACCGCCGGCAGTGCTCCGCCCTTGGCGATACAACGCATGGCGCAGGAAAGCAAGGAAAAGGTTTCCATATCGGGCTTGGCAAAGGTCAGCTTTCCAACCTCAAATAGGTCCAACTGCGGAATTACTGCCTCCGCTCGATCCGGATAGGTCATGGCATACTGGGCGCACAACCGCATATCGGGAGCCGATAGCTGAGCGATCACACTGTTATCAATATATTCCACCATAGAATGGATTATACTCTCCCGATGAACCACGACCTGGATCCGATCCGCGGGAACACCAAACAAATGAACCGCTTCAATGACCTCAAATCCTTTATTCATCAGAGTGGCGGAATCAATGGTAATTTTCGCGCCCATTTTCCACGTGGGATGTGCCAACGCCTGCTCCACGCCGATCTCTCGAAGCTGCTCCTTGGTGTAGCCAAAAAAGGGACCGCCCGAAGCGGTCAAGAGCAAACGCTTGACCTCCTTCCGCTCCCCTGATTTCAAGCACTGAAAGATCGCGCAGTGCTCACTGTCCACCGGCAGGATCTCCACACCACGCTTTTGGGCTCGCTCCGTCACGATTTCTCCGGCAACCACCAGGGATTCCTTATTGGCGAGCGCCAATCTGGCACCCGAATCGATTACCGCGAGCGTCGGAAGCAGACCCGCCTCTCCGATAATGGAATTCAGCACCACATCCCGCTTCTCGGCGCGAATCATCTCGCAGATTCCCTCAGAGCCCGAATAGACCCTTGTATTGGTATCACCGAGCCGCACTTTTAATTCCTTTGCCGCTGCCTCATCCGCCATTGCCACCGCTTCCACGGAAAATTTCCGCGCCTGCTCTTCCACACGCTTGTAATTGCGGTTGGCACTGATGGCGGTGACCTTCATGGAAAGCTGCTCCGCGGCATCTAAAGCCTGCTCCCCTACCGAACCGGTAGAGCCCAGTATTGCTACGTTCTTTTGCATCCATTCTCTCTTTCTCGGGTGTTCAGATTAACCGAATTCCCGTCAAAACACTGAACATACAAACAGCGCCGAGCCCCAGGGAAACGGCAAGGATGGAATCAAAACGATCCAGCATACCGCCGTGTCCGGGGAATATCTTACCAAAATCCTTAATTTGATAGTGACGCTTGATGACCGACATGATCAGATCTCCGATCTGAGCGATCAGAGAGATCACAAATCCGCTAAGCATCAAGAGCAGAAGATTGGCATCCCGATCAAACCAGGTATCCACCACCAAACCGAATACGGCAAATGCCGCCACGCAGAACAAAATTCCGCCAATGCTTCCCTCTACCGTTTTCTTCGGACTAACATCCTCGATCAGCTTATGCTTTCCGAAGAAATAGCCGGTAAAATAAGCAAAGGTATCCGTGATCCAGGCACCAATGAAAATCAGCAGATACAAATATTTTCCGCCCTCATCGAAGTCTCTGACGTACAAAATAGAGGACATCGCCGCCACAATGTACATTGCCATAAGGGTCACCGCCATGGTGTCTCCAAACAGAAGCTTGCCGTGAGACCAGACCACAAAAGCAAATACGTAGATCAGATAAAGGGCGGCTACGATAAAGGAGAGAAGCGCTACCCAAGACGTATTCTCTATGTAACGCAGAAGCAAAGGGGCAACCGCGCCAAACACATATGCCGGCAGAAGCAATGCCCACCGCTTTTGAAGCCCAGCGCATTTAAACATTTCATACAGGCAAAGAAGGGTCACCACACCGATGGCAATGGGAAACACTATCGTTCCTGAAAAAATCAGGGCAGGCACCAATACGCAAATGGCGACGACAGAGGTTAAAATTCGTTTTAACATCGTAAGGCTCCTTCCATCAAACGCCGCCAAATCGGCGCTTTCTGTTCTTAAAATTCTCCACAGCTTCGTCTACGTCCTTTTCCTTAAAATCGGGCCAAAGCTTGTCGGTAAAATACAGCTCGGCGTAAGCCGCCTGCCACAAAAGAAAATTAGAGATCCGAAGATCCCCTCCGGTGCGGACGATCATATCAAGCTCCGGAGATTCCGACGTGTACAGAGCGGACGAAAAATCGGCTTCTGTGATCTTGCTCTTCCCGCACTTCAGCAATCGATTGGCTGCGTATACGATCTCGTCTCTGCCGCCATAGTTCAACGCCATATTCACAATTTTTTTGCTATGGCGGGATCGCTCCTCGATCTGTTCCATTTTTCGCCTGAGAGAAGGAGGAAAGGGATCCTTGCTGCCCAAGAAAATAAACCGAACATCATTTTTCTCCAGCTCACGCTGACACTCATCCAGGTACTCATCCAAAAGCTTCATAATGGAATCCACCTCTTTTTGGGGGCGCTTCCAGTTTTCCGTAGAAAACACATAAAAAGTAGCCGCTTCAATTCCCAGCTCACTGCACCGCCGCATAACCTTTTTAAATGCCTCAGCACCAAACTTGTGACCGTATTCCCGGGGCATCCCTCTTTTCTTCGCCCACCGTCCGTTACCGTCCATAATAAAAGCAATATGCTTGACAGGACAGCCGGTCTCGGCTTGCGGCTTTTGCTTTTGGTCAGCCATTTCTACATTCCCTTCTTAAAAAAATCAGGACGGGCATACACCCGCCCTGTCGTTTTACACATGGAGCCACAAGGTTAAATCTGCATGATTTCCTTTTCTTTTTTGGACGTTACACCGTCGATCTCCTTGATGTACTTATCGGTCAGATCCTGTACCGACTTTTCGGAAGCCTTCTGCTCATCCTCGGTCATTTCTCCGTCCTTCTTCATCTTCTTGCAAAGATCGTTGGCATCTCTACGAATGTTTCGGATAGCGACCTTGGCATCCTCACCCATCTTCTGGATCTGCTTTACCAGCTCACGGCGTCTCTCCTCGGTAGGCTGGGGGAACACCAGACGGATCACCTTACCGTCGTTGGTCGGTGTAATTCCCACGTCGGATGCCAGAATTGCTTTTTCCATATCCTTCAAGGTCGTTGCATCGTAAGGGGTGATCGTCAGTGTCTTTGCGTCTGCCACGCGGATATCAGCCATGGAAGTAATCGGAGTGGGGGCACCCCAGTACTCAAAATTCACCTTGGCAATTACAGCAGAGCTTGCCTGTCCTGCGCGAATGGTAGCCAGATTTTCCTCGTATACGGAAATGGCTTTTTTCATTTTTTCTTCAAAATCTTTCGTATTCAGCTTCATGATATTCCTCCCTATGTATCAATTATGTCAAATAAAATGAACCTATGGCTATCACCGATGGATCTCGGTACCAATCTTCTCTCCCATGATCACACGGTAAATATTCATGGGGTCCTTCAATTCGAAGGCATAGGCGCGGATGTCATTCTCCATGCAGAAAGTAGTCGCGGACAGATCCAACGCCTTCAGCTCCTTTTCAAGAATTTCCTTGTAGGTCAGCTCGTCGAAGCGCACGGCATTGGGGTCCAGCTTGGGGTCCGCAGAATAAATGCCGTCAATGTTCTTTGCCATCAGAACAACATCCGCCTCGATCTCCGCCGCGCGAAGCACGGCAGCCGTATCGGTAGAAAAGTAAGGAGAGCCCAATCCGCAACCAAAGATCACGATATTTCCCTCCTCCATGGCGCGGATGGCATCACGGGTCACGTAACGGTCCGCAAAGGTCTGCATCTCCACGGCAGTCATTACCTTGGTAGGAAGACCTGCCTGAATGAAGGTATCCTGGAGTGCCAACGCATTAATAGCGGTGGCAAGCATTCCCATGCTATCCGCACGGACACGGTCCATTTTTCCGCCCTGTCTGCCTCGCCAAATATTACCGGCACCCACGATGATCCCGATTTGAACCTTTGCTTCCACGCATTTCTTTAGAACCTCGGCAATGGAGTGAATAAAATCAAAATTGAGAATTCCGTCGCCTCCTGCCGCCAGCGCCTCGCCGGAAAGCTTTAAAAGCACACGCTTATACTTCGGATTTGAATCTAACATAACGGTTAATCGCCTTTCAAAATATGGTTATAAACATACTACTTATATTTTACTACATTTTCTCTTATTTGTAAACAGTTATTTTCACTTTTTTACGATTTTCTTCTAAAATTCATAGGTCAGACAAAAAGCCAGAGGACCGCAAGAGATGCCGCCATGGATGGAATTCCGATGGTACACCCCATAGCAACGAACCGGCGGGTCGTAAGCTTCACCCGGTTCTGCTTCAACAGATTGATCCACATGATGCCTGCCAACGCGCCGACAGGGGTAATAAAAGCACCGATATTGGAGCCGATAATGGTAGCGTAAATTTGTCCGCTGCTGGCTCCCGTACTCAAAATTTTGCTAAAAAGTACACTCATGGGAATATTATTGAGCACGTTGGAGGACAGGAAGGACAAAAAGCCAACCGAAAATATTCCCTCCCCGGAACCCAAAGTTCGAGCCGCCCCCTGCGTGAATCCGCATGATTCCAGTGCCAAGACCATGACGAACATGCCCACGATAAAAGGGATGATCTCGTAAGGGATCTTGGCGATGGCATTACCAACCGCGCGAAGGTCTCTACGTCGGATCAAAAGACAGATGACCGACGAAAGTAAGGCGGAGATTCCCATGAAACAGGAGATCAGCCACATTTCAAGGTTCAGCGTCTGAGATACCGCCAGCAACACGACACAGCCTGCCAGATGCACCAATGCCACCCACATCAAGGGACGGTCTGTAATAGGAGGCACAAAATGGGCGGTCTGAACCTCTCCCCGAAGCTTCTTTCGAAAGATCAGCATCATCACCGTCAGCGAAGTGACACCGGCAGCCACCGTAGGCAGAGCCATTACACGAAGATACTCACCAAAGCCAATGTGAAAAGCACCGGATATGTAAATATTGGTGGGATTCCCGATGAGCAAGAAGAGACTCCAGGTATTCGCCGCCACAAATTCCATAATCAGATACGGAACGGGATCCACCTTTGCGGATTTACAAAAATGGCAGATAAAGGGTGTAAATGTTAGAATGACGATATCGTTGGAGGTAAAGACCGTCAAGATTGAAATGATTGCATAGAGGGACAGAAAAATCCTGTACTGACTGTGACCGGATTTTTGCAGAACGATCCCGGAAATATGCTCAAAAAAGCCCGTCTGCTCCAAGATCAGTGAAAAAACCGTCATCGATATAAAAAGAACCAATATACGAATTGGGTTTACAGAGGAATCCTCTGTAAAAGCCACCGCCAGTTCCCTGCCAGTTACACCTCCGCCAAGAAGCATCAAGATCCCTCCCAGAAGGGGAATAAAGGGATATATCTTTACGGTTCTTCCCTTCACGCAAACCTGGGGGAGAAACAAAATACTGAGAATAAAAGCAATTACGGTAAGACCCGCGATCAGCAATGCGCCCGTCATAAGCCCACTCCTTAAAATTCCAAAATCCTGTCTATTATACACCCTTGCCGTAGGCTTGTCAACCGACAAAACTGATAAAAAATAAAAAGTTTTAGGGAATCTTTTCTTACAATTGCCGAATCCATGAACCATAGGGGGACAGCGTCTCCCGACGGCTTTTCCAATCCGGCATTGCTTCGTCCAGAACACGGTAAAAAGCAGGTGAGTGATTGGGGACGATCAAATGGATCAGCTCGTGATACACCACGTATTCGATACAAGGCATGGGCGCACACAGCAAAAATTTATTAAAGGTCACGGTTCGGGTGGTCGCGCAACAGCTCCCCCAACGAGACACCATACATCGGTATTGGAGCTCAGGAGGGGTCACCCCATATGTCCCCAGGCTAAGTGCCGCCTCCTCGCATAACCGCGGCATCAGCTCCTCCATTCTACGCCCCATCCATCTACGGACGATCTGCCGAAGCGTCTCCGGATCGTCCGACGGAGCCCGCAAACAAAGGGTGTCCCCCGTCACCAAAACACCAAACGGAGGCTCCTTCCTTCTCTCCAGCTCCACCCGAAGGTGCTTCCCCAGGAGGGGAAACGTCCCGCCATGCTCTAGAGAGAACTCCACCCCTACCGTCTCCTGTTGCGATTCCCACCGTCTCAGTGATCGCAGAATAAAGGCTTCATTCTGACGGAGAAATGCCTGAATCTCACCGTAAGAGATCCGGGGATGGGAGGAAACCGCGACGGTACCGTCACGACGGATCCGCAAATTGAGATTTTTCACTGGCTTTTTGGTCCAACAGTAAGAAATGGTTCTTCCGCCAAGCTGAATTTCGTACGTCATGCCCTTCTTTCCTCCTCCAAGATTCTTACCTCTACGGGCTCCCTCAAGGTCATCTCACCCGGAAGGACCTCACAGTCGTACGCCAAAATCTTTACTCCTTTTGCGGATGCTTCTCGCAGTACCTCTCCAAAAGTGGGATGCGTCTCAACATTGGGGGTAAAATAACGAACCTGTTTCATCTGGATCACGAACAGCACATACGCCTCATATCCTTCATCTATACACGCCATCAGCTCCCGTATATGCTTCACGCCCCGTTCCGTGGGCGCGTCGGGAAAACGGACAACGCCGTCCTCCTCCAGGGTAACGCCCTTCACCTCAAGAAATATCCTTCTCTCCGGGGTCTCCAGATAGAAATCGAATCGGGACGTGCCAAAGGTCGTCTCCGGACGAATCAGGCTTGCCTGAGGAAAAATCTGTGGCAGAGCCTCTGCCGCCACCTTGTTAGGTGCCTGGCTATCGATATTCACAACGCGATTTCCTTTTTTGACCGCCACCAGATCCCACTTTGTCTTTCGGGACGGATTGCTCCCCTCGGCTAAATAGACCGTCACGCCAGGGATCAGCAGTTCACGGCACCGCCCCGTGTTTTTTACATGACAAACCACGGTCTCCCCATCTAACCGTACGTAGGCAATGAAGCGGTTGGGACGATCTTGAAAGATCCCTTCTCTTACGGTTTCATATTTCATCACAGCTCTCCTTCCATACGCCCGTTCTACAAAACGAGCCCATGCACAGCATGGACTCGTTAAATAATCGCTCAGACTCGAATGATCGGTCCGTATTCGGGGGTGTTCAGATCTCCCTTGTCGGTCAGACTACCACTCTCCGCCGTACCCGACTCGGTATTACTCTCCGTATTGCTCTCGGTCTCAGTCTCCGTTTGGGTTTCTGTTTCTGTTCCTGTTTCTGTTTCGGTCTCTGTTTCTGTTCCGGTTTCTGTTTCGGTCTCTGTCTCGGTCTCGGTTCCCGTCTCAGTATTGGCAGAATCGTTTTGCTGGGTATTTTGATTGTTATTTCCCGAATCAATGATTACCGAATTGCAAGCAAGCATCGTCAGAGAAAGGCTCAACAACAACAAAATAGCAAGAAAAAGCTTGGTCGATGAATTCATAGGATCAATCCTTTCTTTTTTACATTACATCACTATTGTATCACACACCTCACCCGTTGTCAACCCAAATCGCGGATTTTATATTCTTTTATATTCTATTGGTTTTCTAAAAAATTTCAAAAAAGAATTGCAAATCCTCTCCAATCATGATATAATAGAGAAAACAAACAGCCAAAAGAACAGGAGAGCAATCGCATGAGCATCAAACTACCGGCATCCGCTGAAAATTATCTGGAAACTATATTCGTGTTGCAACAAAGAAACGGACAGGTTCGCTCCATTGATATTGTCAATGAGCTTTCCTTCACCAAGCCAAGTGTCAGCGTTGCCATGAAAAATCTTCGTGCGGGCGGATGGATCGACATTGATGCCGCCGGATTGATTACGTTGACGGAGGAAGGTCTGGAGGTGGCAGAGGCACTCCGGGAACGCCATGAGTTTCTGTCTGCCTGGCTCACCCAGATTGGAGTACCCTCCGCTATTGCCGAGCGAGATGCCTGTGAGCTGGAACATATTCTCAGTGAGGAAAGTTTCCGCGCGATCCAGCGGGAATACGGCGTGAAGAAAAGAACCCGCTCTGTCCTCCCCAGCCACCTGCTATAAGAACATAACGATCCCGTGTGCTCAGGCACACGGGATATCTTTATAAGAAATCCCGAGGCAATCACCTCGGGTGCTTAAGGGCAGTAAAAAAGCCGATATGGATGTTACTCCATACCGGCTTTTTTCTACTCTTTTATGTTTCTTAGTGAATAATACAACGCTCGGTATCCTTGTCGAATACGTGGAGTCTGGTCATATCGAAAGCAACCTTGATCTTATCGCCGGCTCTGGACTGAGAACGAGAGGAAACACGCGCGATCAAGTTGGTCTCCTCGCCTGCCTTCAAGTACAGATAGATTTCAGCACCCATCAACTCGGTTACGTCAACGTCAACCTCGAAGGAGGACTCGGGAGCAGCCTCAACAGCGGAAGCCAGGTCAGAAATTGCCTCGGGACGAAGTCCGACAACAACCTCCTTGCCCATGTACTCAGCAAGCTCGGGAGCATTTGCCTTCTCTGCGGGTAACTTCACGGAAGCACCGTCGAAGTCGAAGAACACATCTTCGCCCTTCTTTACGAGGGTACCGTTGATGAAGTTCATCTGAGGAGTTCCGATAAAGCCTGCAACGAAGATGTTGCAAGGAGAATCGTACAGATT
>JAFTRY010000022.1 GCA_017462035.1 Clostridia bacterium | reverse complement strand
ATCTTCGTCACATTAACCGATGATGATACGGCGAAGCTTGAAATCAAGATATTTACGGGCAAAAGCACTGAAAAATGGCTCAAAAAGCTCAGTGCAAGGAGTAGAGGTCGTACGGGTGTCACGATGAAGAAAATGGTTGAGAGTTACGAGAACTCCATCAAGAACACCACCAAATAAATTTCGAAGAGTATCGTAACCGAACAAATTCCTTTCCCCGCGGAAAGGGATCCGGAAACAAGATTTCCGCTGCCCGATTTCGATCCAATCGAAAATTATACCGCTTTCGGGCAAAACGGGGCATTGGCGCATACGTGCCAATGCCCTTTCCTTATTCAAAATACGGGAATCAAATTTAATGCTTGATTAATCTTTTATCAATCTTTAATCTTTTATTGGGAATTTTTGTTGACAAAAGAAAAGAAGTAAGGTATAATGTATAGGAATATATTTTGACAGATATTCAGGAGGAAGTATGACTATTTACGACGAGCTGGTTGCCAGAGGGCTTATTGCCCAGGTAACAGATGAAGCTGAAATTAAAGAATTGATCAACAACGGAAAAGCCGTTTTCTATATTGGCTTTGACCCCACGGCAGACAGCCTCCACGTGGGACATTTCATGGCATTATGTCTGATGAAGCGTCTGCAAATGGCAGGTAATAAGCCTGTTGCTCTCATCGGCGGAGGTACCGCCATGATCGGCGACCCTTCGGGGCGCACCGATATGCGTCAGATGATGACCAAGGAAACCATTCAACACAACTGCGATTGCTTCAAGAAGCAGATGAGCCGCTTTATCGATTTTTCCGAAGGAAAAGCCGTTATGGTAAACAATGCGGACTGGCTCTTGGATCTGAACTATATTGAGGTCCTTCGTGACGTTGGCGCGTGCTTCTCGGTGAACCGTATGCTCTCCGCGGAGTGCTATAAGCAAAGAATGGAAAAGGGGCTTTCCTTCCTAGAATTCAACTACATGATCATGCAGTCCTACGACTTCTACCACCTGTTCCAGACCATGGGCTGCAATATGCAGTTCGGCGGTGACGACCAGTGGTCCAATATGCTGGGCGGTACAGAACTGATCCGCCGTAAGCTCGGAAAAGACGCTTACGCCATGACCATCAATCTGCTTCTTAATTCCGAGGGCAAGAAGATGGGTAAGACCCAGTCCGGTGCTGTATGGCTGGATCCCGCTAAGACTTCCCCCTACGACTTCTATCAGTACTGGAGAAACGTTGCGGACTCTGACGTGCTCAAGTGCATTCGTATGCTCACCTTCCTTCCCTTGGAGGAGATCGACGCCATGGATCATTGGGAGGGCGCGCAGCTGAACCGTGCCAAGGAGATCCTCGCCTTTGAGTTGACCAAGCTGGTGCATGGTGAAGAGGAGGCAAAAAAAGCCGAGGCAGGTGCCAAGGCTCTGTTTGGTGCCGGTGCTGATGCGGAGATCCCCATGACCGAGCTGACTGCGGAGGATTTCGCAGACGGAACCATCGACATAGGAACCATTCTGGTAAAAGCAGGCTTGGTCACTTCCAAGTCTGAGGCAAGACGTGCCATTGAACAGGGCGGTGTTTCTGTGGATAATGAAAAGATTACCGACGTAAAAGCAGTATTTACCCCTGAGGACTTGAAGGACGGCAAAGTATTCCGCAGAGGAAAGAAAAACTTCCGCAAAATTCTTGCGAAGTAAATCTCGAATAAGAAAAGCAGTGGAAAAATCCACTGCTTTTCTTATTCGTCTTTTTGTTGAAGCTGCTTCAGCTCCGCCATAAAAGTTTCTATATCCTTAAATTCACGGTAAACCGAGGCAAAGCGAACGTATGCCACCTCATCCTTTTTCTTCAAATGCTTCATGACCAGCTCACCAATCTCCGTGGTGGTGATCTCCGGAGTCAGCGAATTCTGAATCTCATTTTCGATCTCCCCAACGATCTCCTCTGCGCTCACCGGTCTCTTCTGACACGCCTTCAGCAACCCCGCAAGCAGCTTATTGCGATCAAATAGCTCCTTGCTTCCGTTCTTTTTAACCACAATTACCTGGACAGTCTCAATAATCTCAAAGGTTGTAAACCGTTTTTGACAAGAAAGACATTCTCTTCTGCGACGGATGCTGTTCCCTTCTTCAACAGGGCGGGAATCAATTACTTTGCTATCGGCAAATCCACAAACAGGACATTTCATCGTTTCTTTTTCTGCATTTGCAGCCTTTCATGATTAGAATCACCTCATTATACCACAAATAACAGAAAAAGTAAAGGTTTTTATCCAAATATTTCTGTTTTTCCCTTTTCATCCTGACAGAAATCCGCCAAATGCAAAGGAGAAAGCTCCCCCTTCATTACCTGTACAAACATTATTTCTGCCCGGGATCGTTCCTCACACAGAAATTCCAACGCCCACTGACCGTCCTCCTCCAGGTACATGGCAAATTTTTCTCCTCGATGGAACTGAATTTGAAGCAGATAGCCGCTTCGTCTCTCTCCATGCGCTTCCCTCTTAATTTCCATTTTTCGGTCACAGGTCTTTTTTCTCAAACTATGTCTCATGTCATGCCTCCTTCATTGGTTACACCAATATTATACACCTTCGAGAAAGAAGCAGAAAATTAAGTATTTTTGACGGTTTGCGAGTATTTTGTCTATTTTACGAGTTTTTTATTCCATTTGAAGCAAAATATTCCTTTTATACGAATAACTATGCCTTTTTCATTGGATTTAATCAGAGAAAATGACTTTATATTGGGGGATTTATCACCTTCCGCCATTTTTGTAACAAATTTAACTCTTGATTTTTTTGTATTTCTCCTGTATAATCAATGTGATTATAAAAATAAAAACTAAAATATTTAAAAATACATTGATTATTTTTGAAATTAATAATTATACGAAAAAGTAGGTAATTTATGAACCATCTCCTTCCTTCTTCGGTTTCTCTCCGTTTACTGTATTATGGTAGCTTTGCGATTTTATGTCAAATTACGTTGATTTTTCTGCTTATCGTTAGCACGGACCCCTCCGTTTCACCGCAGGTGATCTGTCATGAATATGCTCCCTATCTGGAGTATGTCCTCATGGATCTGGCTCTTCTTCTCGGAGGCGCGCTGCTGATCGATTACGTGATTCTCAGAGATACATAAAATGAAACAGGCGCGGAGTATTGGACACTAAGTTCCAACACCCCGCGCTTTTTACTTCATTTCCTTTTCTGAGACAACATATGAATGAGAACGTACACCCCGATCAAAAACACCACGCTTCCGCCTAAGATGACGAACATCGTCCATTCCTCTACGGGCTTATCGTAAAAGTACAAATTGCAATCCACCACGTCCTCCATCACCTTGATCACAGACGACGGAATCCCTTCCTTCTCCATGGCAAGGAAGCTGCCTCGCATGGTATGCCGCCGCAACAAAGAGGTTCCGTAGGTTCCCGGCAAAAAGGCGATCACCTTCTGTAATCCCTCCGGAAATTGGGAGATCGGCATATAAGCTCCGCAAAGAAATCCGTATCCGGAGCTAACAATCGTTCCTACAGCAGATATCTGCCCCTGAGAAGACAGGAAGAAATTTACCAGAGAGGACAACGCGGTGCCGAACATGACAAGAAGCAATACGTCCACAAAGATCAATCCCACGTCCAGCGCAGACAAAAACCACCCCTGCGTCGCTACGTACAGCATACACATCAATGTGGCAACCACGCAAATCAGCAAGGTAGAGATCAACGTAGATACATAGTAGCTCAGCGCAAGAGCCGACGGTTTCACAGGCGTAATCAGCATATCCTTCCGAGCACCCGTCATTTTATCCTGCACCATGAGCATATTCGAGCAAAAAGCAACGGTAACACAACATACAGCAAGCAGAGAAGAAAACAGTTGACCCGCCACCATTCCCTCCATCGCTTGGTCAGATACCGTCATTCCCTCGGGAATAGACATGAAAAAGGAATCCCTGTATACGTTGCCAAGGAACGTAGCGTACAACACCAACAGGATCATCGGTGTAATCAGCGAAGTAAAAAACAATCCCTTGTCCTTGAAAAAGAGCTTAACATTCCGTCGAATGAGAATTCCCATAGTTTTCATCCTCTTTTTCCTCCTTTGGTATGCTTCGGCACACTCTCTTCACTCAAAATTTTTCCCGTTACGTTGAGAAATACGTCGTCCATCTTTCCCTTCGTAATTTCGTAATCAACAAACAATTCCGGGTGCGACAGGATCAGCGCAGTTGCCGCCGAAGGATTTGGGATCGCGAGGCGGTATCCGCCGGCGACGGTTCGGTAGGGATAGCCCAAAACAGCCACCTGTGCCTCACTCACGCCGTATAGGGTAAGATAGTCGTCTATATACTGCTTTTTTAGCTCATGGGGCGTTCCCTCTGCGGCAATTTTACCGTGATCCAGGATCACGAGATAATCCGCGTCTGCCGCTTCCTCCATGTAATGTGTGGTAAGAAACACCGTGAGAGCTTCCGTTTTTTGTAAATGAGACACTACCTCCCATACATTTTTTCTGGTTTGGGGATCCAATCCCGTGGTGGGTTCATCCAGAATCAGAATTTTTGGTCGGTGGAGCAATGCCCGGGCAATATCGATTCGTCTCCTCTGACCGCCGGACAGCTTATCTAAGGGGCGTTTCAGAAGCTCCTCCAAGGAAAGCAACTCCGTCAGCTCAGAAAGCCTTTTTTCAAATTCCGCTCCGTATATTCCATAAAGAGCGGCACGGCTCTCCAGATTATCCTGTACGCTCAGCGAGCGATCCAGAACAGAATGTTGGAACACAACGCCCAGCTTACGCTTGATGGAATCGGGATTCGTCTTCCAGTCGGATCCGTCAATGCGAATCTCTCCTCCGTCTCTTCCAAGCTCTCCGCAGATCATAGCGATGGTGGTACTCTTTCCTGCTCCGTTGACGCCCAGAAAGGCAAACAGCTCCCCTTCCTTTACGCGGAAGCTGATGTCCTGTACCGCATGAATTTCCCCAAAGCTCTTGCGAAGATTCTCAATTTCCAATACATTCTTTTTTGCATATTCCGTATTCATATTGTTTCTCCTTTTTTTGGTTCTTGAAACCGTCCTCTCAACCCTTGGAATACATCCGTCAACATCTCACCGATCTCCTTCTCGCAAAAGTCCATGACACCCGTAACGACCATGGTAGCGATTCCGTGGACAAAGATCCACATCTCGCGGTACATTCTCTTTCCTTCCTCACCGAGCAAACCGGAAGCCACGGACGCGATCCGCGAAACGTCGGCATAATTGGGATCCTCCGAAGGAAGCAGAGGAACCTTCTGATGTGATGTCATGAAAAACAGTTGAAAAAGCCTGGGTTCCTCTTTTGCGAAGCGAATATACTCCATACCAATTCCCTTAAAGGGAACGGGTTGTTCCGAGCCTCGGCGGATATATCCTGTGTAGATCTCAGAAGCACTGGCTATCGCCGCCAAGCGAATCTCCTCCATGTTCCGGAAATGTCGAAACAACGGCATCGTAGAGCATCCCAAGCGTTCCGCCAGAGCTCTGGCATTCAATCCCTCATATCCGCTCTCACGCAAAAGAGCCAAGGCTCCCTGTTGAATATCCGCCCGCGTCAGTTTTTCTTTCGGCGGCATGCACTCACCTCCGTTCAATAAATAACATTTGTTATTTTATTAAATTTATTATACCATGCAAAAAAGAAAAAGTCAAGTTTTTCGCTTGACTTTTTTCATTTTTTATGATTTGTTTGTGATTCGCGCACCAAAGGGCATCAGAGAGAGCTTCATCATTTTAAATTGCTGAATCCCAAAAGGAATTCCAACCAGCGTAACGCAAAGTAAGACTCCAAAAAACAGGTTGACCAGTGCCATAGGCACACCAAAGAAGATCAGCCATGCTACGTTTGCCAACAAAGAAACGGCACCTCCGCCGTATTGTACCTCTTTCCCGAAGGGAGCCAGCGAAAGTCTCGCAAATTTAAAGCATTGCTTGCCAAATGGAATTCCCACAAGAGTCACACACCAGATGACTCCCGCAAATCCCCACAGAATAGCATCCACGATACCTCCGAAAAGCATCCATACAATATTGCCTAAAGTTTTCATATCACCTCTCCTTTCTCTGGAAGAAAAAGAGGACACGCCACGCGCGAAGACGCAGGAACATGCCCTCTTATACGTAACTCTGCCTGTAAGCCGGGTTCTGTCGAGAACGGTCATCTATCTTCGCTTACCGTCACCGATAAGCTTCGGGTCTCCCCGTGCCACCTGCGGATCTATGTCGGGCAAACCATCCGACTGCGGTGTTGCTTCAAATAGGGTTTACAGCAAACCTATGTTACCATAGGAGTGGGTGAGCTCTTACCTCGCCTTTCCATCCTTACCCTTGCGGGCGGTTTCTTTCTGTTGCACTTTCCCGGGAGTCGCCTCCGGCTGATGTTATCAGCTATTCTGCCCTGTGAAGCCCGGACTTTCCTCACGGTAATACCTTTCGGCACCATACCGCGCGACCGTTTAGCAAAGTTACGGGAGTATTATATCACAAAAGCACCCGATTGTCAAGCAATCGGGCGTTGTGTTTTTTATTTGTTTGTTTCATCCTTATCCGGAGCCACAGGCGAAACCAACAGCTTTCTCATCTGAGGGGTTTTGAAAAGAACTACCGCTCCGACAGTGGTGAAAACAATCTCGGGAAGCATATAAGCTCCGTTGTAGATCAGGCTGTACAGCCAGGTGTTCTCGGTAGCAAAGCCTTCCCAAAGCATTCCGGCGGAATGGAAAATAGCCACGCCGCTGATATAATGGAAAACAAAGCGCAGCATGAGTGCCATCACCGTACCGCCAATGATCGCCCCCCACTTTTTATTGCCAAAGATTCCGGCAAGTCCGAGAACGGTAAACGCCCCAACGTAATCCAGAAGAATACAGGACACAAGAGCAACAGGGGTGAGTCCCCATCCCAGCAAGCCGTCCACCAGAATTCCCTGCCCCAGCTGAATCACGGAGTATACAAAGGCTACGGCAAGTCCCCCGCGGAAGCCGTAACGCAAGGAATACACCGCTATGGGAAGCATGGACAGCACGGTAATCGAACCGCCCCAGGGAAAATTGACTACCCGCAGGTAGCTCAGGATCGTGGCAAGGGCAACCATCACGGCTCCCTCTACCAACATTCTTGTTTTTGTGTTTTTCATATCAAACACCTCCAAAAAAATTCAAAACCGCACGGAAATCTCCGTGCGGTTGAATTCTTTCATCATGAGGTCCAAAGCTCTTGGATATGACGAACTGCAATCTCCCTACGCCGGTATTATCCGTATCAGGTTAAAGGGTTCGGCTCTCGCCGTCTCAGCCATGGTGGGCACCCCCGATTTCTATGCGGTTTTGTTCTACTATTGTATCATACCTTTTTCGGTTTGTCAAGGACCCTTAGAAAAATTATTTCGTCAATATCAATCGTGATCAATAGTAAAAGTTTGCCCCTACGCTCTTGATATCCGCCTGGGCAAATACCGACTCATCCAGAAGGATCTGCTCCTTAAAGGGTTCCAAATAATCGGAAAGCAGTTTGTTTTTCAGATCGGTCATAAATACGTAGTTGCTATTGGTGGTGCTGATGAAAAAGTCGGAATTCTCTTCTTTTTTGTAACCTTCCTCTTCCAGATCATAACGCATAAAGATATGGATTCCGTACTCCGAGCTGACCTGTGCTACATCCCCCACCTCCATCTGGAAAAGCTTCTCTACGACCTCGGGAGAATCATAGCTTGTGGTAGCCGTCATGTAATATCCATTTGGATACTTTTCCATTCCGGTATCCTCACTGTATTTGGTAACCAGCTTGTCAAAACCGTCATAGTCCCCCTTCACAGCCTGCTCAAAGATCTGTGCCGCGTCGGCTTTGGTCTGATTCAGCTCTGCTTCGGGAAGCTGATCGATCACCTTATTTCCATCTGAATCCAACACATTTGTTCTCGTTCCGTTTTTCTTATCGTAAGCTACTCTACCATCCTCCGTTACGTAGATCCGATCTCCGTTTTTATCATAAACAGGAGCCCCGTTTCCACCTACCTTGGCGGTGGCGGAGGTGTCGTAGGAAATTTTTCCATTCTCCTTATAGTAAATGTCCTGTCCATCCCCGTCGGTTTCGTAAACGTAGTCGTAGGTGTAAAGAAATACTTGTTTAAAGCGGGCGTAGGTCTGCTCGTAGTAGTCCTCGATCAGATTCTCCGCGATGAGGGAGCCGTCACTGCCAAACATCATATCGTTGAGATAAGAAATCTTCGCCTCGATCAAATAAGCCTCCCGGAGGACCTTATAATTCGCACCGTATTCGGACAACATGGAATTAAATTTGGACTTGGAGCCGTCCGCGTCCTGCTCGATCAATCGCTCCAGCTCGGCATCGATCTCCTCTACGTAGGACTTCGGCAATTCCAATCCCTTCTGCTCAAACACGTACAATGCGGCAAGGTATGTCTTCGTATTTTCCAATACGGTATTGGTATAGTAATCGTTGTAGGTCGTTCCGTCCACGCTCATGATCTTATTCCAGAAGGAATCCTGCAATGCCTCCGCACCAAAGGAATAGGAGGAACAAAGGCTTCCCTTCATTCGGGACAGAAACAACCGGAACAGATTGACGGAAATTTTGCTGTCATCCAGCTCCATCATGGTTTTTCCCGTGGAGGAGCATCCGATCAAACAGGAAAGAAGTGCCAAAATCGACAGCAACAGAGCCACCGCGCGGCACAGTTTCATTTTGTTTCGTTTCATAATATTGGGTATCCTTTCATTTGCACCTTTCGATATCCATCAAAGATAGTTTTTTAATACTTCCTCATATTGACAAAACAGCCCGTAAAGCCATTTCAGAACATCCTCTCCCTTTTGCTTACGAATGACCACGGAGGGAGAATCCGACATCAGCACCCGGATCCTACCGTGATAACGATCCGAAAGCTCTGCCCAAACCTCAAAGTCGAAGACAGATAGAGTCACCCGAATCTCGCTTTGTTCCTCAATGATGGTGAGAATCCCGCAACGCTTTGCCGCGGCTCGCACCAAGGCAACCATCAAGAGATTCTGTGTCTGCTTGGGAACGTCGCCGTATCGGTCAATCAGCTCGTCGAATATATCATCCCGATCCTCAGGCGTTTCGATCATAGCGATCCTCTTGTAAAGTCCCATTCTCTGTGCCGAATAGGGCACGTAACGCTCGGGAATAAAGGCATCGCATCGCAACGTAACCGTACATTCCGGCTTTTCGGGCACCTTCTCGCCCTTCTCTTCCAGCACAGCCTCGTTGAGAAGCTTGATATACAATTCATATCCAACCGCGTCCAAATGACCGTGTTGTTCGGCACCCAGTAAATTTCCGGCTCCCCGAATTTCCAGGTCACGAATGGCAATTTTAAAGCCCGCACCAAATTCAGCGTACTCTCGGATCGCCTCCAATCGCTTGGTAGCAACCTCATTTACCGTCTTATCCCTGGGATAGGTAAAGTAGGCATAGGCGCGTCTGGAAGAGCGTCCCACTCGTCCTCGGATCTGATGAAGCTGAGAAAGCCCCAGACGTTGTGCCCCCTCGACGATCAATGTGTTGGCATTGGGAATATCCACCCCGGTTTCGATGATCGTGGTACACACCAGAATATCGATTTCTCCACTGAGCATTTCTCCCCAGATATCCTCCAGCTGCTCTTTATCCATTTTTCCGTGGGCGACGGTGATTCTTGCCTCGGGAATGGCTTTAGCAAGCCTTGTCGCGCACCTGTCAATGCTGTCTACAAAGTTATAGAGATAAAAGACCTGTCCTCCTCGTCTCAGCTCTCGACGAATGGCTTCAATCAAAATCAATTCATCGTATTCCAACACGTAGGTCTGTACCGGCAAGCGGTCCCCCGGTGCCTCGTCCAGTACCGAAATATCCCGAATACCGCCCATTGCCATATTCAGGGTTCGCGGAATCGGCGTTGCCGTCAGAGTCAGCACGTCTACGTTACCCGCAAGCTGCTTCAGCTTCTCCTTTTGAGCAACACCGAAGCGTTGCTCCTCGTCAATGATCAACAATCCAAGATCCTTGAATTCAATATCCTTACCGATCAAGCGGTGTGTACCCACAATAATATCGGTATCTCCCCGCTTCAACCGCCGCAGGGATTGCGCCTGTTGCTTGGGCGTACGGAATCGGGAAATCATATCCACGTTCACGGAAAACGCTCTCATACGACTGGTCATGGTCTGAAAATGCTGTAACGCCAAAAGCGTGGTAGGCACCAGAATTGCCACCTGCTTTCCGCCGAGAACCGCCTTGTAAGCGGCACGCATCGCGACCTCTGTTTTTCCGAAGCCCACGTCTCCGCAAAGAAGACGGTCCATGGGGGTAGGTGACATCATGTCGGCTTTAATATCCTCAATTGCCGCCAGTTGTCCGTCTGTCTCGTCGTATTCAAACGCCGCCTCGAAATCAGCTTGGAGGTCATCGTCCGGAGGGAAGGCAAATCCCGGCTTTCGGCTCCGCTCCGCGTACAAGCGGATCAGATCCTTCGCGATATCCTTTACCGCCGCTTTGGCTCTCGCCTTGGCTCTTCCCCATTCGTTTCCGCCAAACCGCGACAGCTTCACCAATCCGTCATCGGAATGGGCACCAATATATTTAGACACCATATCCAGTTTGTCCACAGGAAGGAACAGTCGGTCACTTCCCGCATAACGGATATTGATATAATCTCGGCTTACACCGTCCACCGTTAGGTTTTCGATGCCCATATACTGACCGATTCCGTGGACCTCATGAACCACGAAATCGCCCACCTCCAGGTCATTGTAGGACAGAATTGCCTCCGTCCCGCTCCGTTTCTTCTTTTTCCGCTTCAACTTGCTTCCCGCGGACAACGCCCCTTCCCTGCTTTCGGGTGCGGTAGAAAGAACCGCGATCTTAGGAACGGTCAACTCATACCCTCGGATATAATGCCGCCACTGAATCAGAAACAGAGAAGAAGGCAAATTTCCTACCGTATACTCTCCTTCCTCCGTTTCCACAATCGCTCGGAATCCACGGTCAGACAAAAGACCTTGGAGGTTCTTGGCCGCCGTTTCATTTTCAGCGGTTAAAATCACGCGGTAACCACTCCGGACATAGGCTTCCAAATCCTCACACAACAGCTCCAGATTTTCACAGTAGGAAACCATATGCTTGGTTCTAAAATTAAAGAGTGCCGCCAACTTCTTACCCGACATGCCCTGTCCCAGGGAATCGAAGTAAACAGCGGTACTGTCTCCAAGGAAAAGCTCCAAGTGACTCTGGGGTTTGGAGTAATCCGTGTACTTAGGGGCAATGGTCCCCCCCTCCAAAAGCTCCTCTACCGTCTGATTCATATGCCATTCCGATGCCTTGACACGATCCCAAATGGCAGTAGTCCCTCTGAGGAACACAGTTGATCTGCGGCTGAAATAATCCAAAAGGCAGGTACGTTCCGGATAGATCAGGGTAATGTATTTGTCCGCGAAATTGATCTCACTCTGTGCCTCCAGGACCGCAAGCTCGGTGGTCATTTCCGCCCTTGCCCGCTCGTCACGGCTACCCTTGCGCCAAGCCTCAATGGCTTTCTTTAAGATATCTCTGGTAGCATCGTCCAAAAGAAGCTCCCTGGCAGGAGAAAATTCCACCTCGTCCAGCGTAACTGTCATGCGCTGAGTTCCCGGATCAAAAATCTCCATCCGGTCGATCTCGTCTCCAAACAGCTCAATGCGGAAGGGATACGACCCCACCTTGACCTGTTTGTCAATGTCAAGAAAACGGGCAACGGCTGGATATACATCGATAATACCGCCCCGAATGGCGAACTGTCCGGGAGCGTCTACCAATTCAGCCCGCACATATCCGGCTCGCACCAAACGATCCGCCAATTCCGCGGGATCTACGTGAGTATCGCCGTAGGCAATTTTTATCTGAGAGGCGATCAATCGTTCGGAGGGAATGGTATAGCTCAGAGCCGCATCGGGGGTAGTGACCACCGCGTCCAGGGTCCCCTCCAGAAGTCCGGACAAAACTTTAAGCCTCTCATGCTCGTATTCATGGGAGGCGGTAATGTTATAAAAGGTCAAATCTCTGCCCACATAAAACGCCGTTCGCAAGCCGAATTGCTTTAGGCAATTACGTACCCGAACACATTCCTTCTCCTCAGAGCAAAGGATCAGGGTCGGTCTCGGATCCTTCTTCTTCAAATCCTCCAAAAGTGCCCCGTACATGGCATCGGTAGCACCGTCGCAGAGTCCCGTGATGAATATGGGATCCACGCTTCTGGAGGTTTTCGTCTGTTGGATGGCTTTGAGCAGTTGGGAATACTCTTGATCCCCTCGTACACAATCAGTTAAAAGATTCATTCACTAAACTCCGTATTTCTCACGGTAAATTATTTTCCGTTGCAGATCTGCATGGCTCCGTCTATGTCCCCCAGAAGGATCTTTTCCAATCCTGAGGAAAGGGTGTCATATCGCGAGGAGATCTGTTGAAGATCCTCAGCGGAAAAGCTTCCCAGCACCCAATCGATCACGTCGTAATCGGGATGAGGCTTCTGCCCCACACCGATGCGAATCCGCGGATATTCAGCCGACGCAAGCTGGTGCTCAATGCTTTTGAGTCCGTTGTGCCCTCCGTGGCTTCCTTTTCTACGAACACGGAGACGTCCCACATCTAACATAAAGTCATCCGAGATGATCACAATCTTCTCTATAGGGCACTTATAGAAACGCGCCGCTTCGGCGATCGAATCCCCGGAAGCATTCATAAAAGTCTGCGGCTTCATCAGAAGGACCCTTTTGCCGGCTATGGCTGCCTCACCAACCAGTGCCTTAAATTTCGCACGGTCAATTCTGGCACCGTATTTTTCCGCAAGGTAATCCAAGGCGAGAAACCCCGCATTGTGCCGAGTTTTTTCGTACTGCCCTCCGGGATTGCCTAAGCCCGCCACAATATATTCCACGGGACCGCTTGTCGAGGGCTCCTGCTTTGCGATTTTCTGAAATAAGTCAAAAATATTTGCCATTTTATACTCCGCTTGTCACAATTAAACTTCCAAGTTACAATTCATAATTATATTATATTTCCTGACAAAAATCAATCCTAAACGAATTTTTTTACATTTGTTCACAAAAAATTTACTATTATCTATTGAGAAAATTTTAACAGATATATAGTCAAATCAAGAAAAATATGGTATAATAATGGATGCTATATCGGCTTTGGGTTATTTCTGCCGATGTATGCCCCGATTATGTCAAATTTTTATTTATGGAGGTATTTACCAATGGCTAAGAAGTATTGCTATCTCTTTTCTGAGGGCGACGCAAGCATGCGTGAGCTTCTCGGCGGTAAGGGTGCAAACCTGGCTGAGATGACCAAGATCGGTCTTCCTGTTCCTCAGGGCTTCACAATTTCCACCGAGGCTTGTACTCAGTATTACGAGGACGGCAAGCAGATCAACCCCGAAATCATGGCTGAGATCATGGATTACATCGTAAAAATGGAAGGCGTTACCGGCAAGAAGTTCGGCGACCTGGAGAATCCCCTTCTGGTTTCCGTTCGTTCCGGTGCTCGCGCATCCATGCCCGGTATGATGGATACCATTCTGAACCTGGGTCTGAACGAGGACGTTGTTGAGGTTATGGCTAAGAAGTCCGGCAACGCTCGTTGGGCATACGACTGCTACAGAAGATT
>JAFTRY010000021.1 GCA_017462035.1 Clostridia bacterium | reverse complement strand
GATCCCTACAAGATCGTTGAGGAGACCCAGCCCATCTGCTTTGAGAACGCAAAGTGGGCATACGTTGTAGGCGCTGCCATCGCAATCAAGAAGGGCTGCCACAAGGCTGCTGACGCCGCTGCCTCTATCGGCATCGGTATGCAGCGATTCTGCATTCCCGGCTCGGTTGCTGAGAACCGTAAGGTTGGTCTTGGTCATGGAAACCTTGGCAAGATGCTTCTCTCCGAGGAGACCGAGTGCTTCTGCTTCCTGGCAGGTCACGAGTCCTTCGCAGCTGCAGAAGGCGCAATCAAGATCGCTCTGAACGCAAACAAGGTTCGCGTAAAGCCCCTTCGCGTTATCCTGAACGGTCTGGGTAAGGATGCTGCTTACATCATTTCCCGTATCAACGGCTTTACCTATGTAAAGACCGCGTTTGATCCCTACTCCGAGACGGTTACCGTTCTTGAGGAGAAGCCCTTCTCCAAGGGTCCCAGAGCCGATGTTAAGTGCTACGGCTCCGATAACGTTCCCGAGGGCGTTGCTATCATGAAGCTGGAGAACGTTGGCGTTTCCATTACCGGTAACTCCACCAACCCCACCAGATTCCAGCACCCCGTTGCAGGTACCTACAAGAAGTGGTGTAACGAGAACGGCGTAAAGTACTTCTCCGTTGCTTCGGGCGGCGGTACCGGACGTACCCTGCACCCCGATAACATGGCAGCAGGTCCTGCTTCCTACGGTATGACCGATACCATGGGTCGTATGCACGGTGACGCGCAGTTCGCAGGTTCCTCCTCCGTGCCCGCACACGTAGAGATGATGGGTCTCATTGGAGCAGGTAACAACCCCATGGTAGGAATGACCGTGGCGGTTGCGGTTGCGATTGAGGAAGCAAGCAAGTAATAAGGACGCGCGTTACTTTTTTTCGCGAAGGAAAAAGTACGCAAAAAGAAAGCAATAAAAAAGACACGTCATTCAGAAGTGATTCTGGGTGACGTGCCTTTTTGTTTCATTTATTTTTCGGTTCTTCCGTATTCCTCAAAGGGATCGGTGCGCTTTTCCGCGGGCAGAAGCCGGAAGGACCAGTCAAAGGACGGGGCGTTCAGCTGCCATTGCTCCCTCAGACCGGGACCGCAGGAGTTGGAGCCGATGCCGCTGTGCTGACAGTCAATGTGTACCACGGTCTCCTTCATAGGCTGAAGCTCAAAATCGTGAGTCGTTTCAGTCAGCTGCTTTGTGGTAAAGTGGGAGCAGTTGAAGCTGAAGGAGGATCCGGTGGAAAGGGCAAAAATCCCCTCACCCTGGCTGTCGGCGACGCGCATCCAGTATGTTCCATTGTGCGCCATGTTCTCCTGGGGGCGAATATAATGCTCAAAATGATCGGTTACAGAGATTTCATAAACACCCAGCTTAGACGCTAAGCATTTGTCCTCATAGCTTTCTGCCGTACCTCTGCCAAAGTATTTAAGCTCCTCAAAGTCTTCCGGCATCTGGAAGGTAAAGCCGAATCGGGGCAGAAAGATGATGGAGCCGTCAAAACGGACGGGGGATAGTTCCGCATGGGTCTTGATCAGTAAGCCCTCTTCGGACAGGATGGTGTAACAAACTGTCAAGCGAAGAAAGGGAAGCCGCGCGGGAATTCCCATGGTGAGCGAAGCAGTTACGGAGATACGATCTGGCTCTCGCTCCGTGATCTCAAAGCCGTAGCAGTTGGTCATGGCATCGCGGTAGCCGTGTTTTTCCCAATCTACACGAATCCTTCGGTCGTTGTCCGTAGGCGCGCGCCAGACCGTAGGCTCCATGGGGGAAGACAGAAGCTCTCGACCCGATTGCCGCAGGGATACCAGAAGCCCGGTCTGCCGGTCAAAGGTGTAGACCGTGTCTCCATCTGTCACGAAAACACGGTGATCTTCCTCTTCTAAGGTCAGAGCACGTGCGCCTTTGCCCAGAGGTTCCTTCGCTACTGTCTCCTCCAGAATGACTTGGGCGAATCCTACCTCAGAGCCGGCAACCAGCCAAGGGGTGTCTTCCTTCTGAACCAGGGAGATCAAAAATTCACCGCTAAGAGAGAGATCGATATCCGAAAGATCTACGGAGAAGGTCTGAGTGGACTGAGGGAGAATGGAAAGCGCATCGATCTGCCCCGTCTTAAGGGTGATGCCGCGTTGGGTGAAGCTCCAATGGAGAGCAAGATCGGAGAGATCTTTGAAATGCCGAAGATTTTTCAGGGTAAAGCAACCCTCGGACAGAGAAGCGGAGACCAGAGCAAAGGGCTTGATGGACTGCTTGTATTCCAGAAGACCGTAATGTGGACGGCGGTCAGGGTAAACCAAGCCGTCCACGCAGAAGTTCCCGTCGTGGGGCGTGTCACCAAAATCTCCGCCGTATAGGAAATGGGGATGCTGGGGATCGGAACCGGTAGCTACCGCATGGTCACAAAATTCCCAGACACAGCCGCCAAGAAACTGATTGTGAGAGTAAATGAGATCCCAGTATTCCTTGAGGTCGCCGGGACCGTTGCCCATGGCGTGGGAATACTCACAGAGAAATAGGGGCAGATCGATGTCGGGATTCTCCAAAATCTTTTCCTTGCAGTCCTTGGGGGAGAGGTACATGAAGCTCAGTATATCGGCGCAATCATGGGTTTTGTGGCTGGTCCAATGGGCATCTCTTCCGTGTGGGAGAAGCTCTTTTTCCGCGGCATAGCGGCGGGAGAAATCTTCACAGTGAACGATACAGTGAGGATCACGCTCGTGGAGATAACGGTACATGGCGGCTTGATTTCGTCCCACTCCCGATTCATTCCCCAGAGACCACATGATCACGGAAATATGGTTTTTGTCTCTTTCAAACATTCTCTGACAGCGATCCATATAGGCATCGGTCCAATCCTCTGAGTCGCTGAAATAATCCCAAAAGGATACGTAGGCGGCGCAGTGGGTCTCCAGATCGGTCTCGTCAATGAGATACAGACCCAGCTCGTCGCAGAGACCGGGGAAGCGAGGATCGTTGGGGTAATGGCTGGTGCGAACGGCATTGATGTTGTGTGCCTTCATGATCAGAAGATCCCGCCGCATATGCTCCAGTGTCACGGCAGAGCCGCTGACCGGGTCGCTATCATGACGGTTTACTCCCTTGATCTTAATAGGTTTCCCGTTTAAATATACTACCTTCCCGCAGATGTGTAGATCCTTGAAGCCGATCTTCTGCATAAAATATTCCTCTCCAACGCATAAGAGCAAGCTATACAGAGTGGGATTTTCGTCGCTCCACAAAGCGGGGGAGACCAGCTCGGCTGAACAGGGGACATCCGTGGTTCCTTCACCGCGGAGCAGCTCCTCTCCCGAGGGAGAGAGCAGACGGTAGGTATAGGGAAGAGCCTTGGGAGCATCCAGTTCCAGGGTCAGCGTACCCATTGAAAAATCCTCGTTTAGCGAGGTGCGGATATACGCATCAGTGAGATGAACGGGATCCCGAAGAAGCAGGTATACCTCTCGGAAGATGCCCGAATTCCGGAACTTGTCCTGGTCCTCCAGATAGCTGCCGTCGCACCATTTGAACACAAGTACCTTCAAGGTGTTTCCTCCTTCACGGAGCAGATGGGAAAGAGGAATTTCCGAGGTGCAGTGGCTGACCTGGCTATACCCGGCAAATTGATCGTTGACAAAGAGGTAAAAGCAAGAGTCCACACCCTCAAAATGAATGGAAATATTCCTCGAAAGCTCCTCGCGGCTCAGGTCGACTGTTCGGAAATAGAGACCGCAAGGGTTCTTAACGGGTACTCTGGGCGGATCAAAGGGAAAGGGGTAGGAGGTATTGCTGTAGTTGGGGGTGTCGTAGCCATGCCCTAAAGCATTCTGCCAGCTGAAAGGAACCGTCAGACGGTCAAAGCCATCCGTGGGGAAATCCTCTGAAAGAAAATCGGGAAGCTCAGCAATCGAGGGGGCGAAGCAAAAATCCCATTTACCGCAAAGAGAGCGGAAGAGCTTACTTTTTTCTCGATCACCTGTCGTAGCTGACACTTCACTTTCATAAGGAATCAGGTAGCTGCGGGGGCTTTCACACCCTACGTGTAACTGCGCAAGGGATTCGTGATAAGAATAGGGAAAGATCATAGTCTGCATCCTTTCTGCCCAAGGGCTTGGTAACGGTTCATAGTGCTGTTTTCATTATAACAGTTGTCTCTCTTCTTGACAATAGTAAAATGACACAATAATATGACAAAAAGACGCAATGGGATGAAATTATTGAATGAAATATGATAAAATGTCTGCATTGAATTGACGAATCAGGAGGAATGTGGTACAATAAATAGGAGAGGATCACTCATTTTGATGGTGTTCTTGGAGCGAACTTGGACAAAAGGAGGAGAGAAATGGGACGGCTTCGATATCTACGGGATCTTCCCGATGGCTCGCGGCAGTATTTTCTCCATCGAATGGAGCCGTTGGAGAGTGGTCAGCCGTATTTTGACGACCAAATCCAACAGATAGACGGAGAGCCTACCCAGGTTCCTCTGGAATTTCTCTTCTTTGGAAAGGAACAATCCTATCCCAATCGGGTGTTAAAACGAAAAACCAACGAGTATATCCTCCATTACGTTACCGGCGGTGAGGGAACCTTCAACGGAAGAACCGTACGAGCGGGCGAAGGCTTTCTGACGGTGCCGGGGGTGATGCACCGCATGGCATCGGACAGCAGTGATCCCTGGCGGTTTAAATGGATCGCTTTCCGGGGACGGGATGCCAAATGGCAGATGAAAAGCATCGGGTTGGACGAGGAGCATCCTTATTTTTCATTTCATTTTTCCCGCCATTTGGAGGAGCTGTTTGACGAGGTGATTTATGGGGAACATGAGGATTGCGATCTGAATACCTACTTGCAAGGCGTTTTTTACATTATCCTTTCCTACCACAAAAAACAGTATCGGGAAGAGTCGCGTTACAAGGGAGCGGGAGGCGATTACGCGCGAGAGGCGGTACGGTATATGGATGAGCATTTCAGAGAGGATCTTCGGGCGGAGGCACTGGCGGAGAAATTGCACATTTCCCGAAAATACCTCTGCGCGGTGTTGGAGGAACATATTGGAATGTCCACCAAGGAATATTTGTTGATGCGTCGCCTGGAGTGTGCCGCCCATCTGCTTCGGTATACGGGAATGACAATATCTGAAATTGCCGCTCAGGTGGGGTATGGGGATTATACTCAGCTCTCCCGCCTGTTCCGACAAAGAATGGGAGTTTCTCCTCAGCAGTTCAGAAAGGGAGAGCGGATGGCGGGAGTCAGCTTCACCCTTGACAGAAGACAAAATTTATATTATAATAATAAAGATAAAGTAAAAGACGTATGAGTCCGAAGTGAGCGGAATAGAATCAGACAGGAAAGAGAGCATGGGAAAGAAAAGCAAATGTCCGGAGCTTTTGTCTCCGGCGGGAAATTTTGAAAAAATGAAAGCGGCATTGTTGTATGGAGCGGACGCGGTGTACCTGGCGGGTACCCGATTCGGCATGCGCTCCGCCGCAGATAATTTTACCGATGAAGAATTGGAAAGAGCGGTGAGGTATGCTCACGAGCGGGGTAAGAAGGTGTATCTGACTATGAATACACTGCCCCACGGTAACGAATATCCGGCACTGAGGGAGTTTCTCTGCCGAATCAAGAATTATGGCATTGATGCCATGATCGTGGCGGATCTCGGTGTCTTGGCGACGATCCGCGAGCTGATTCCAGAAATGGAGATTCATATTTCTACACAGGCGGGAATCGTCAGTCCCCAATCAGCCTGCGCTTTTGCCGCGCTGGGCGCGAAGCGGCTGGTTTTGGCAAGGGAATTGACCTTGGACGAGATCCGCGCGATTCGGGAGGCACTTCCCCCTGAGACCGAACTGGAGACCTTTATACACGGATCCATGTGTGTGTCCTTCAGCGGACGGTGCATGCTGTCACAGAATTTGACCGGACGGGATGCCAATCGCGGCGCTTGCACTCAGCCCTGTCGCTGGACCTATACGGTGGTGGAGGAAAAGCGTCCCAACGAGCCCTACCCCATCGAGCAGAATGACCTGGGAACCTTCATTATGTCCTCCAAGGATATGTGTACCGTAGGGATCCTGCCCCAGCTTATTGAGGCGGGCATTGATTCCTTTAAGATCGAGGGACGAATGAAGAGTGCTTACTATACGGCGGTGGTGACCAACTCCTATCGGATGGCAATCGACTCCTACACCGCGGATCCTGAGGGATATCGTTTCGATCATGCCCTGCAAAGAGAGCTGGAAAGCGTGTCTCATCGGGAGTATTGTACCGGATACTATTTGGACTCCCCTATGGAAAACGCTCAGCTTTCTGCTATGAACGGTTACATTCGGGAAAAGGCATACTTTGCTACAGCACTGGAGCCCTCTGAGCACCCCCTGCCTATAGGCATGACAGAAGAAAACGACAGAGGACGGCTGTATCCCTTTGTTCAGCGCAATAAGGTATCGGTGGGGGAGAGAGCCGAGCTGATTTCTCCCGGAAGGATTGGCAGACCCTTTCTGGTGGAGGAACTGTACGATGAGACAGGAAGTCCCGTTCCTTCCGCTCCCCATCCCTCTATGAGATTTTTTGCCCGCGTTCCCTTTGAGGTTCAGCCGGGTGATATTATGAGGTCGGGCGAGAGCGACGTGTCCGACCCTACGAAAGGAACGTAACTATATGCTGATTTTAGAATTGTTAAAATCCCTTTTGCTGGGGATTGTAGAGGGAATCACCGAATGGCTTCCCATTAGCTCCACGGGACATATGATCCTCCTCAATGAGTTTCTGTCTCTCAACGTATCTCCCGCCTTTTGGGAGCTGTTTGAGGTGGTCATCCAGTTGGGGGCTATTTTCGCGGTGATCGTGCTGTTCTTCCATAAGCTGAATCCCTTTGCTCCCTCCAAGTCCGCCGCTGAAAAGAAGGGAACGTGGAATTTGTGGCTGTTGGTGATCCTGGCGGTCCTGCCCTCGGCGGTTATCGGTCTTCTTTTAGATGATTGGCTCAACGAGAAGCTGTATAACCCATGGACTGTCGCCGTTATGTTGATCGTTTACGGCGTGGCGTTCCTGTTTATTGAGAAGCTCCGGGCAAATTGTTCGGTTCGTGTGGATCGGGTGGAGCAGATTGGCTGGCGGGACGCGCTGCTGATCGGTACCTTTCAGGTGCTTGCCATCATTCCCGGAACCTCCAGGTCCGGCTCTACGATCCTGGGTGCCATGATGTTTGGATTGTCCCGTACGGCGGCGGCAGAGTTTTCTTTTTATTTGGCGATCCCTACCATGGCGGGTGCCAGCCTTTTGAAGGCGGCGAAGTTTTTCCTTGAGGGGAATACGATTGGCGGAACCGAGTGGGCAATTTTGCTGGTAGGGTGCTTGACAGCCTTTGCCGTGTCCCTGCTTGTGATCCGATACCTGATGGATTATGTGCGCCGCCATTCCTTCTCGGTGTTCGGCGTATATCGGATCGTGCTGGGATTTTTGGTTTTGGGATATTTTCTTTTGTTTCGCTGAGGATACCCCATGAGTGATTTGCGGAAATTACAGATTCCGTACCCCATCATCGTGGAGGGGAAGTATGATCGCCTCCGCTTGCTGAGCGTCTGTGACGCTGCGGTGCTTACCACCGACGGGTTTGGGATCTTTAAGAAAAACGAGCGGCTGGGGCTGTTCCGTCAGCTCAGCCGACAGACTCCCGTGATCCTGCTTACCGACAGTGACGGAGCGGGCAAGGTGATTCGTTCACATTTGACCTCGGCGATTCCTAAGGATCGGCTGATCCAGCTTTATATTCCCCAGATTCCAGGTAAGGAAAAAAGAAAGGATGCTCCCTCGGCGGAGGGAACTCTTGGGGTGGAAGGAATGGAGCGGCAATTGCTTTGGAATTTGCTTGCCCCCTTTGAGGATTCGGATACTCTGAAACGAAGAGCGGAAAATCCTCTCTGCAAGGCGGATTTCTACGCTGACGGCTTGACAGGACAGGCGGAAAGTGCCCGGAAGCGGGATGAGCTAGCAGGACGACTGGAGTTGCCCGCGGGCATGACTCCCAATGCCCTTCTTGCGGCACTGAGAATCCTTGTGACCTATGAGGAATACTGCGAACTGGTGGGCAGAGTGTAACAAATGATGCGAACATATTTAAACAAATTTTGAAATCCGTTGCAAGACGGAGCGGTTTGTGGTACAATAAGGACAAAATAGAAAATGATTGAAGAAAGGGAATCCCTACACATGAAAAAACGTTTTGGATGGATTCGAGCGGTGGCGATTTTGCTGCTGGTCGTTTTGATGACACTGACCTTTGCCTCCTGTGGCAGTAGCGGAGGAAACGCGGAGAGCGCGTCGGGTACGCACGGGGCGTTGAGCTGGAATTATGATAAAGATACTAAGACCCTAACTCTGACCGGCTCCGGAGCCATGGCTGACTTTGGAGATGCTGATGCGGTTTTGTGGGCGCAGGTTCGTACCAGTGCCGAAAAGCTGGTTTTGGGAGAAGGGATTACTACCATAGGAAATTACGCCTTTTACGCTATGTCCGCCCTGAAGGAGATGAGCCTTCCTTCTACCCTGACCGTAATCGGGACCCAGTCCTTTGCTTTTTGCGGCGCACTGAATACCGTGTCACTTCCCTTGGGCGTGACCACCATTGGCGAGAGTGCCTTTGAAGGCTGCGGTGCGTTGACTGCCGTGTATTTGCCTGCCTCGGTGACCGTAGTAGGGGATCGTTCGTTTGCTTTCTGCTATTCTATGAGCAATTTCATGATGACGGGCGAGCCCTCGTCCATTGGTCATTGGACCTTTAAGAACTGCCGCAGTTTGGACAAACTGGTGTTCCGCACCTCCATGACGGCAGATCGGATTGCTGAGGATGCCTTTGAGGGAGCGAGAAAGAGCTTTGCTGATGCTACGTTGACCGATAACGAAACGGGAGCCACCAGAGTGCTGATTCGTTACGTGGTAAATGGCGAGGTAGTGGAGACCAAGAGTGAAACCTATGAATACGGAACCGACTATTCGATTCCCACACCCACGCGAGAGGGATACACCGCTGACCAGCTTACCGTGACCGGAACTGCCAACGGAGCGGCGCGGGATGTAACCGTGACCTATACCTCGGATGCGGTAAAGGAAGAAGAAACGGAGACCGTGACCGAAGAGGCACCTGAAGAGGATGAGCCCGTTTCAGCTATGACCATTTTTTCGATCGTGATTATGGCGGTGGTGCTGATCGGTATTGCTGTGGGAGCATTTCTGCTGTTGCGCTCTGATAAAAAGGACTCGAAAAAAGGAAGTACCGTGAAGAAAAAAACACAAGCACCCACGGGAAAATCCGGTAAGAGCGGAAAGAAGTCAGGTAAATAAATTGCCGCAAATAAATCGCGGGAGGAATCCGAATGAAAAATAATTGCCATATTGACCTCAAGCTTTCTGAGGATCTGCTGCGGAAGCTGCTGTATATCTCGGAGGCGGAGCACCGAACTCCCAATGCTCAGTTTGCTTTTATGCTGAGAAATAATATTGCTTATTTTGAAAAAACCAAGGGAAGAATTTCCGATGCCGCCCTTCGAGCGTTGGATATTTCCGAGTATCAAGAGCAAGAATAAAAAAGGAGCCGCTTCATTTAGCGCGATTTTTACGTCTAAATGAAGCGGCTTCTTTGGTTTGTTTTAATCCGGGTACTGAAAGGTGACGGGACATCGGTTCAGAATATCCAAATAACGGACGGCTTCGATCTTTGCGGCTGCAAGATCCAACTCCTGATAGTTACCGCATTCTTTTCGGCTTTGTCCGAACATTTCTCCGTCATGAGCTATGATTTTGCCAAGAACGTCTTTGACCACGTCCAATACAGCTTCGTTGGGAACAGAGCGAACCAGCAGATAGAAGCCGGTTCGGCATCCCATAGGGCCGAAATATAGGATCTTGTCTCCGATTTCGGAGTTTCGTACGTAGGTGGCAAACATATGCTCCATGGAGTGCATGGTGATGGCATCCATATAGTCCCCGCCGTTTGGGATGCGAGTACGAAGATCGTAGGTTACCACGTCTCCGTCTATACGGGAAACATAGATTCCCTCGGTGATCTTATCGTGGTCTACGCAAAAGCTGGTGATTCGTTCCATGAGTTTTCTCCTGTCAGTGTTTATTGATGCTATTATACTTCAAAGAGCAAGATTTGTCAAGAGAAGAATAAATAACTGTTTCTCGGTTCATACTGATGGTATAAACCAAAAGGGAGGAACGATGATGGAACGAAAATTTGAGACCGGCGGTATTACCAAAGAAAAGCTGGAGGGAACCAAGACCGAGCAAAATCTTCACACAGCACTGTCAGGCGAATCTCAGGCGTATCTCCGTTACCGTTGGTTCGAGGAACAGGCAAAGCGGGACGGATACGTGGAGATCGCTCAAATCTTTGCCGAAACGGCGGCAAATGAAAAGGAGCATGCGGAAATCTGGTTCAAATTCTTAGGCGGCTGGGGACATACGGCAGACAATTTGAATGTTGCCGCCGGAGGAGAGCACTTTGAATGGAGCACCATGTACGCGCAGTTTGCCGAAGAGGCGAAGGAGGAGGGATTCCCTTATTTGGCAGGACTTTTTGAGAAGATCGCCTCGGTAGAGAAGGATCATGAGACACGGTACACGAAGTATGAAAATGAAGTTCGAGGCGGAAAGAGCTTTACCTCGGACTCAGAGCAAACTCGATGGATCTGCCTGAACTGCGGTTACGTTTATACCGGTAAAGAGCCTCCCGCGTCCTGTCCCGCTTGTCAGCATGAGAAGGGATATTTCAAAAAGCAATAAAGAACAGCGTGTGCCAAACGGTACACGCTGTTCTTTATTGCTTTATTTGGTCAGTGTCTTGGACTTGTCAATGGTGATGATATAACCGCCCATGTTGTCTCCGCTTACCTCGTAAGCGTACTTGGTGGGTACAACCATGTCAGATCCGGTAGCCAGGTAGTAGACGCTGTAAGATACGTTTTCCCCCGCGCTGTTCTTTGCCGTGATTTGCAGAGGAGCCTTGTAGGTGCGGTTCTGTATAATGGTCAGGTATTCGGCGAAAGTCTTGCTGTTGTTATGCATGTAAGTGGCATGAGCGGGACCCACGTAACGGAAAATATTTTCCTTTCCTTCCTCAGAGGAAGCCTGGATAAATCCGTAGGTATGGGCGTTCTCATAGATCCAATCGTACTTTTCCACGCCGTAAATTGTCTGAATGTTGGTGGGATCACTGTTGTAATCTACATAATAGGAGAGAGCGATCACAGTGCCTACCTTGTAAAGCTCGCTTTTTTGGTTGGAGCCGGTCATGTCATAGGCGGAGGAAATATACAGGCAATCGTCACCGCCCACTGTTTCGTCGGTGTAGAAGGCGGTAATCATAGCATTGAACGCCTCCACTGTTTCGGAGGTAGCACTCAGCTTGTCCGTTCCTCCAATGGAGTAAACAACGTCACCGCTTTCGGTTTTGGGACGGCTTTCGCTGTCGCGGAACAGTACCACGCTCGGGGAGGTTCCCGCATAGGGGTGATCCGCATCCAGAAGAAGCAGAGATCCCGTGGAAAGCTGAGCCGCGTCAAAGGTTGTGGTAGTATAGCCGTTCGGTATCTTGGTCCCGCCGCTTTCTCCCTCGTCATCATTGGGTGCCTTGTCTTTGATGGCGACGGCAATGGAGCCGATGGCGAGAACCAACAGTGCAATAGCAAGAATCACGGCAGTAGCACAGAGAACCAAAGCCGTCATACGCTTTTTGTTTTGCTGCGCCTCGGTACCGCTGTTAAAGAAATCGTTTAGCAGTGTCTTCATCGGGAAACCCTCCTTTATTTTTTTTGCTCCCCCGAGAATTTCTCGGGGGATGGGAGCTTTTGGGCTTATTCAGCGTCCTTGATGGAGAAGTCCATGCGACCCTTCTTATCTAGACCCATGTACTTCACTTTAACGGTGTCGCCCAGCTTCAGAACGTCCTCAACCTTTTCGATACGGCGGGGAGCGATCTTGGAAATGTGAACCATGCCTTCCTTGCCGGGAGCATATTCCACGAAGCAACCGAACTCCTTGATGCCGGTTACGGTACCGGTGTAAACGGAACCAACCTCGGGCTCAAACACGATGGCATCGATCATTGCCTTGGCGGCTGCTGCCTGCTCACCGTTAACGGCGGCAATGCAAATCGTTCCGTCATCCTCAATATCAACCTTCGCGCCGGACTCGGCTACGATCTTCTGAATCACGGAGCCGCCCTTACCGATTACCTCACGGATCTTGTCGGGATCGATCTTGAAGGAGGTCATCTTGGGAGCGTACTTGGAAACCTCGGCTCTGGGAGCGGGGATTGCCTTCAAAATAACTTCGTCAATAATATAGTCTCTTCCCACGTGGGTCTGAGCCAGAGCAGCCTTGATGATTTCGGGAGTCAGACCGTCGATCTTCAGGTCCATCTGAATGGAGGTGATACCCTTGTGAGTTCCTGCAACCTTGAAGTCCATGTCGCCGTAGAAGTCCTCAAGACCCTGAATGTCCAGCATG
>JAFTRY010000020.1 GCA_017462035.1 Clostridia bacterium | reverse complement strand
ATCATAATCTTCCGAAAAATAAGACCAGATACCTGAAAAGTTCTTATTTTCTTTATTGAACACCGTGTACATGGGATGCATTTCATCATAAATTCCGAGTCCTTCTGAAGTCAGAGAAGTGCGGAATTCAGGCATATCGTTTACTGTTCGCGGCTATTATGGGAGTTGTAGCGAAAACAACTCCGGATATGCTTGAAAAAGAAGAGGAGACGACAGTTGAAAATGAAGAGTCTGCTACTTCCACCGAGGATTGGGTTTTGCTCGAAAGAGTGGAAGGCTGCGGTGTTAGCATTTCTGAAGAAACCTGCGCGAGAGTCGCGGAGGGCGGTAAATTTAAGGTCATTGCTTTCGCTTGTTCCAGTGAAAATGATATGTGTCTCACTGTGAATGGTACTGCTACGTTGAATCATGCGGACGGTACTTCTGAAAGTGTCACTTTTTTTGAATTAAATAGTGACGTTGTAGGCGAGCCCCATGAGGCGATCTTTGAGGTCAATCCGGCAGAGGGAGAGTCTTACTCTAACATACTTATCGGCGGCGGTATGAAAGATAGTATTGAGCTTTATGTTTTTGTTGTTGAATAAGGAGGTAATATGAAACTATTATCTATTATTTTGTCGTTTCTTATGCTACTTGTCGGCATATTAGGCTTGACGAAGAGATTTATTCCTGATACGGAAACGGATGTGGACTGTACAGTTGATGCTTCAGATAATGGAACATGGAATCTTCTCGAAAGAGTTGTAGATAGTGAAAGTTTTTCTTATTCTACACGGAAGAGAATTGCTCAAGGTGGAAGATTTCGAATTCATGCGTGTCCGAGTGATTTTCCGTTTACGGTAGGAGGAGGCGTAGAAAAGCTCTATGCGGATGGAACGTCTGAGACAGTATCGCTTTTTTACCATTATGCAGATGATATTTCGGTTCCTTGTTATGAAAAGGAATTTGAAATTGTTCCATCTGATGATGTGACTTATGGCGGTGTATCGATTTCCGGAAATTATAAAGAGGCTGTAATATGGATTTATGACTCCGGTGAGGAGACGGAGTCGGATCAATCGAATGAAGCAACTGATTCTGAAACCGAAGCAATTGTTTATACGTGGAAACTTGTCGAAAAGCTAGAAACACCTGACGTAAACGGTGCAATGGGACTAACCGAAGACATTTTCAGTCAGGAAACTCTTGATTTGATTGCTGAGGGCGGTAAGTTTAAGGTTAGCGGTCCTGTTACGATGTCTGATGCTTTTATAAAAGTATCCTGTAATCATAATGGACAAGAAAAGCAACTTGCGTCTATATATGCTAGTGGTGATATGACACCAATTGCGGATTCTTTTGAATTTTATCCCGCCGAGGGAGATACAGTTTCTGATGTTGTATGTACTGTTTCCGGAACGGAATATGTTGAACTCTACGTTTGGTCCGCAGAGTAAATGAAAAAATGCCCAAGGATCCTTCGGGGATCCTTGGGTGTAAAGAAAGGTTTGGAAAGATGAAGCAACACGTATGGGAAATGATTACTTTAGCCGTACTTTTGTTTATTGGCGGCTATATGGTTTTTACCTTTTGTATGGTGTGAGGAATTTATGAAAAGAAAGAAAAGAAAAAGAGTACATAAAAAAAAAGATAAAGGTTCCGGGGAAGATGAAAAAATTTTTTTCAAGGATTACGGTGAAAATCGTATCCTGGATAAAAATTTTGATTTCTTATGTGGAATGGTTGAAAGGGCAAAAGAGTTTGTTATATATTCTTGCTGTAGTATGGCTGATTAACACAAATCTTTTTACCATAATATTGGAAGCCTTTGCTTATTATTTTTACTTTGTGGTTTCTTTTGATTTTCTTTCTATTGGTAGTCAGCTTGTAAAGCTTGTCTTTGATTTGATCATTGTTTTGTGGACTCTTCCGGGAATCCTTTGGTGCATAATCGGTTACTTGATATTCAATTTCCTCAGAAAGCATTGGGCATATAAGAAATTAAGTCATATGGAAGCTAAGAACCGCGGCTTTGATAATTCTCTTCCCGTGGTTACAATGGCTTGCGGTTCTATGGGACTCGGAAAGACTAAAACGGCAGTAGATATTTCTCTGTCTTTTCAAAACGAGTTCCGTGACCAAAGTCTGGAGTTTTTGGATCGGAATATGCTCCGATTCCCGAATTTTGATTTTCATTCCTTCGAGCGGTCTTTGAAGGAAGAAATTCAAAACAAGAATATAAAGAATCTTGCTACAGCTCGCCGGTATATTCGGGAAAAACGGTTTGAATATGGACGACATCCTGCTCCGGAACAGATCTGGGGATATGATCTGAGAAAACATCCTAAATCCTACAATAACGGCTTAGAGCTCGTTGGTATATGGATATGTCTGGAGAATTACGCTCAGGAATATCTCATTTATACCATGAATACCAGCTTGATTATTTCAAGTTTGGCAATTCGCTGTGACTTGGATCCTGTGGATAAAGGATTTTTCTTGTCATTCAATCAAGACTTTTTTCGCCGGGATCCACATAAGGTCGATGAATATTCTTGTTTTTCACATATCATAGATTTTGACCTTTTCCGGATCGGTTGTCAGATGAATAAGGAAAACGCGATTGCAGGATCCTTTGAGTTCGGTGTGATCGTTGTATCGGAGATCGGAAAAGAACGTCAAAACACGCTGGAACTGAGAGAGACAAAGAAGAATGCAACAGAAGCCAATCAGAAGAACGATCTGTTCAATAGCTGGCTGAAAATGTGCCGTCACGCGGCAACCGTTGAGGGATATTCATTTATTCGTTTCATCTGTGATGAGCAACGTCCCGAGTCCTGGGGAGCTGACGCAAGAGATCTTTGTGCCATTTTGAATATTAAGAGCGTTTCTGAACGTCGTACAGCCTTAATGTTCTGTTTGTTACCGTCTTTCTTTCTTAGCGTATTTATTCCAAAATATTTTAGGTTTTATAATAAGGTCAAGAAGTACGGCAATGAGAATGCCCTAGTTATTCAAAGACTTCACTCTGTCGTTGGTAAGATCTACGGCGCATGTGAGCGTAAGGATAATGTTTTCGGCTACTATAAGGAAAAAATTGCGCGTGAAGTTGGTACGATGGATGAAGAAACAGAGGACCACGTTTATTATCTCATGCCAAAGAAGATCTATGCCGGGCGTTATTCAACGGACTGCTATAAGGATCTGTTCTCTGGAAGAGCTTTGGAAGCAGGAACAAGCCTGTATACCATTGATACCTATAAGACCGCATGCGCTCTTTTAGAAGAACTTGCTCGGCAAAATAGCTATTTTGCCAATGAGTTTATTAAGATGTATAACTGTGTAAATAAAAATTCCGGTTGACAAAGGCGGGCTACTGTGATATAATCATAGTAGCCCGTAAGGGGGTTATAAGATTGCGAAGATTCTGGCAATTAAATCGCAGATGGTGGGGCCATATGTATTTAACCAGATAGAAATATTTCTACGAAGCATCTTATCACCTCCTTACGGGCAAAATCTTGCCTCTCTTTCAATCACAGTAGACCGGTTTTGTCAAGGGTGTGCCCGTAGGGAGGTTGGGTGTTATTTCACATATATGTATGTGTTATTTGTATATTTCTTTTTCTCCTGAGTAACTGGCGAAAAAAGCAAGCATAGGCTTTGGGCTGGCAACGGGGTGCCTCCTGGTCGCGTCCGGATACGGTGATCTATGTGGATGTTCGCTCTCGCGTCCTTCCCCATTCAAAAAAATCTTTTCTTTCTCTCTTTTTTAAAATGAATGAATAACCGAACGCAGAGCGCAGCGTGGTGTTGTAAACCTTGTGGTAAACTGCGAGCGGTATGGTAAACCTTGTGGTAAACCCGGTGGAGAAGAATGAAGGGTACGGAATGGCTCGGAGCAAGGGTTTTCCACATGGTTTTCCTATACCCCCGTAGTTTTCCGCATGGTTTTCAGCGCCCAAGTGAGCTTTGTGTAAGAACTATTTTTCAAACTATGGATTATTTTTTCTATGGATAGGAGTGTGAACTACCGGCTTTCCGTTTTCGCGTCCTGCGCTCGTAGAGCGCGTTCCCCCTTGCTTTTTTCTCACGTTTAAAAGTGGAGAAGGAGAAAAGTAGAATAAACGACAAAAAGCAAATGAAGACCCGTCCCCCTGAGGCGGTTTAGCCGGGGGACGGGTCTTGCTTTGTGTGCATGGTTTTTGACTAACTTTTGACTAATTTCTTTGCGGTGTTTTAAGGTAAAATAGGGATATAAACGGATTTTTCTTTGCAAAAACAAAACCGTGCAAACCCCAATGAAATCAAGGGTTTACACGGTTTTTCAATGGTTGCGGAGGTGGGATTTGAACCTCACGACCTCCGGGTTATGAGCCCGACGAGCTACCAAGCTGCTCTACTCCGCGATATAAAATTTTACCGAATGGTGCCGGTGACCGGGGTCGAACCGGTACGATACTCACGTATCACGGGATTTTAAGTCCCGGGCGTCTGCCTGTTCCGCCACACCGGCGTATTGCCTTTCCGGAGACTTTTTCGCTCCCTTTCGGTCAGCGAATATAATTATATCACACCCAGTCTCCTTTGTCAACCCAATTTTAAAAAATTTTCTGTTTTTTTACCGACTTTTTTCGACGTTAGCCTTTTCTCCCCTTTCTTCTTTCTCAAGATACCGGAACTGCCTCGGCTTTCGCCGAGGCAGTTCCCTATTTTAGCGTTCCTCTCGGAAATACGCAAGTCCCAGACTGGCGGGTGGCTGGTTCTCCCGCTTCTTGCGAATACTGGTAATGATCAATACCACGATGGTAACCACATAAGGCAACATATTGAACAAGGGCTCAATGTTTCGCGCTACACCCACATAATTGTATAGGATATACAAACCGCCAAACAATACAGAACCAATGATTCCTACATGCGGCTTCCACAATGCGAAAATAACCAAAGCAATTGCCAACCAACCGCGAGCACCCAGTGCACCATCATTTGCCCAGGTACCCATCTGGTAGTCCATAACATAGTACAGACCGCCAAGTCCCGCGATCATACCGCCCACACAAGTGGCAACGTACTTGTAGCGGGTCACGTTAATGCCCGCCGCATCTGCCGTTGCGGGATTTTCACCCACAGCACGGAGATTCAGACCGGTTTTGGTCCGCTTTAACACCAAGGCTACCGCCACGGCGACTAAAATTGCCAGATATGCCAAAAATCCATAGTTGAGGAAAAGCTCGCCGAACCAACCCCAGTCCTTGGCAAAAGGGAGCACCTGTCTGAACGCCACGTTCGTCTTATTCAATTTGATCTCCGCGCTTCCGTTGTTTACCAATTTCACCAAAGAGCCGCCGAAAAAGTTTCCTACTCCCTCTCCGAATATGGTAAGCGCAAGTCCCGCCACGTTTTGATTCGCACGGAGAGTGATGGTCAGAAAGCTATAAATGAGTGCCATTAAACCGGAGCCCAGCAAAGAACAAACGAAGGGAATCAGTATGGTCAGAACAGGGTTCATTTCGGCAGCATAGGTTTCATAGAAGAAACCGCCGATGATGCCCGAAATGCCGCCCACGTACATAATACCGGGAATACCCAGGTTCAAATTACCGGATTTTTCCGTAAGGATCTCACCGGTACAACCGTACAAAAGGGGAATCCCCTGTGTCACAGCTCGGGGCAAAAAGCGAAGAATAAAGCTCAAGAATGCCATTTTATTCCCCTCCTTTCTGTTTTAACCTTCCGGAGAAGCGCTGTTTGTTCACCACGATCCGGTAGTTCAGGAAAAATTCGCAACCAATAATGAAGAATAGCAGGATACCGATAATAATGTCGGCGAAGGAGGCGTTGAGTCCGGTATTGGTAGCCAAGCCGCCCGCCCCCTTTTCCAAGAAGGCAATAAAGAAGGACACACCCGCCATGACGAAAGGATTAAATTTGGCAAGCCAAGATACCATAACTGCTGTAAAGCCATTTCCGCCGGCGGTATTCGCCGCGATGGTATGGTGGGTTCCCGCCACCAACAGAACACCCGCCAAGCCGCAAATGGCACCGGAAATCGCCATCGTGCGAATGATAACCTTTTTTACGTTGATACCTACGTACCGCGCGGTATTCTCACTCTCACCCACCACGGTGATCTCAAAGCCCTGCTTGCTGTATTTCAAATACACCCAAGCCAGAATCATCACCGCCAAAACAATAAGAATATTCAAAAGGTAATCCACGTCAAACAGCTCAGGAAGCCAACCCGCCTGTTTAAATTCACCGCGCTGATTGATAATACCGATCTTGCCCGAGTTCTTGGGATTTTCCCACTTCACCACAAAAAAGGATACGATCTGCATGGCGGCATAGTTCATCATCAAGGTAAACAGCGTCTCATTGGTTCCCCACTGCGCTTTAAAGAGAGCAGGAATCACACCCCACAGCATGCCGGCAAGAACACCCGTAACAAAGATCAAAAGGATCAAAACGCCGTTTGGCACCACGCCGCGAAGGCAAATCATACAGGCGGCGGCAGCAAGCCCCCCCATCAGTACCTGCCCCTCCGCTCCAATGTTCCAGAATTTCATTTTGAAGGCAGGTGTCACCGCCAAGGAAATACAAAGGAGCATAGCAGCCGATTGAAACAGTGCCATCACATTAACGCCTCGCACGCCAATCGCGCCCTCAAAGATCGATTCAAATACCTCCACCGGGGTCTGATCGGTCATAACCAGGATCAGGAGCGCGCATACCAACAACGCGAGAACAATGGCGGCGGCACGAATCAGCCACGCCCTCCATAAAACCACGCCATCCTTTTTGACCACGTGGAAGATGGGTTCTTGTACTTTTTTCTCGGTTTTCATCATGCTTCCGCACCTCCGTCGGTTTTTGTCATCAACAGACCGATCTGCTCTTTGGTGGCGCTTCTGGCATCCACCATTCCGGTAATGGTTCCGGAGTTTATTACCATAATTCGGTCACACAGATCGATGAGCACGTCCAGATCTTCTCCGACGAAGATCACGGCAACGCCTTTTTCTTTCTGCTCGTTCAGTACGTTATAAATGGTGTAAGAGGAATTGATGTCCAAGCCTCGCACAGGGTATGCCGCCATCAGAACCGTAGGAGTAAAGGACAGCTCCCGTCCCAAAAGGACCTTCTGGACGTTACCGCCGGACAAACGGCGAACGGGAGTTTTCAGATCAGGGGTTACCACGTTCAAATCCTCCACGATCTGCTCCGCAATTTCGCGGGGCTTCGCGCGCTGAACAAACATTCCCTTTCCCTTCTGATATCGACGGAGCAGAATATTGTCCACGATCCCCATATTGGCAACCAAGCCCATACCCAGACGGTCCTCCGGGATAAAGGACAGACGAACGCCCAAATCATGAATCTGCTTGGTGTTCTTATCTCTCAGCTCCACCACCTCGTCAGTTTTTGGATTGTGGTAAAGAATCTCCCCACTCTCCAAGCTCTGCAATCCCGCAATTGCTTCCAAGAGCTCTCTCTGTCCGCTGCCCGCGATACCGGCAATGCCCAAGATCTCTCCGCTGTACGCCGTAAAGGAAACGTGGTTGAGCATCTTTACGCCATCCGTATTCGTGCAGTTTAAGTCCTTGACCATCAAGCGCTCTCTACGGTCCTTGGGCTCACTACGCTCAATGTTCAGTACCACCTTCTGTCCTACCATCATCTCTGTCAACTCTTCCTCGGTGGTTTCTGCGGTTACCACGGTGTCAATGTACTCACCCTTTCGTAAAACCGACACACGGTCAGACAGAGACATAACCTCATGAAGCTTGTGGGTAATAATGACAATAGAATGACCCTCTTCCCGCATTTTTCTGAGAACGGCGAAAAGCTTCTGGGTCTCCTGGGGAGTCAGTACCGCCGTAGGCTCGTCCAGGATCAAAATATCGGCACCCCGATACAGAACCTTCAAGATCTCCACAGTCTGCTTTTCGGAAACCGACATCTCATAAATCTTTTTGTTTGGATCGATCTCGAAGCCGTAACGCTCGCAGAGCTCGGCTACCTTTTGCGCGGCACTCTTGACGCTGTATTTCTCTTTCTCCTCCAGCCCCAGCACCACGTTTTCCGCGGCGGTGAACAGATCGACCAGCTTAAAATGCTGGTGGATCATCCCGATCTTGTAGCGGAATGCGTCCTTCGGAGAGCGAATGACCACTTCCTCTCCGTCGATGAATATCTGACCCTCATCGGGATAGTAAATACCCGAGATCATATTCATCAAGGTGGTCTTGCCACTTCCATTCTCACCGAGAATGGATAAGATCTCGCCTCGCATCACCGACAGATTCACGTTTTTATTCGCGACAACACTGCCGAATTTCTTGGTTACGTTTCTCAGCTCAATAGCCGGAATTCCTTTCACGGTTTCCTACCTCCAAACAATTATTTACAAATCTTATGCAAACCGGAGCGGCAAAAGGAATTTTGCCTCTCTGGTTCACCTAAGATTCACATCCCGACAATCAAGGAAAACAAGGCGGAGCATGGCTCCGCCTTATTTTCGTCACGGTGACTTACTGAAGAGTGGTAATACCGTCAATATCCAAATCGAAATAAGGAGCAGATCTGTACTCGGACTCATGGAAGTAACCGTCCTTGATGACCTCGGTCTCGCCCTGCCAGGTCTCGTCGGTGTCAACGTCAGCCAGGTAGGTGGTTACCTTGGCGCCCTTGACCGTAAAGGTATCGGTATCAAACACGTGAAGCTCACCCGCGATGAGCTTAGCCTTTGCGGCATCGATGGCTTCCTGGGTTCCGGGAGCTGCTGCTGCGGTATTCAGAGCGGTCAGCTTAACGGAACCGTCCTTCAGGCTTCCGGTATAATCGTCAACGATCTCCTTGCCCTCCTGAGCCTGCTTGATCATATACTCAAAGTAGGGTGCCCAGTCAATACGGGAAGAAATCAGAGCGGTCTTGGGACAAGCCGCGGTAGTGCTTCCGTTGTAGGAAACGTTAGGAACGTTTCTTGCTTCGCAAGCGTTGGGAGCCCCCATCGAGTCAGCGTGCTGGCTGATCAGAACACATCCGCCATCCATCAGCGCGTTAGCGGCTTCCTGCTCCTTGGTCATATCATACCAAGAGTTGGTGTACTTAACATCCATGGTAACGGTAGGGCATACGGACTTAGCACCGAGGTAGAATGCGGTCAGACCGGACTTAACCTCTGCGTAAGGCATAGCACCTACGTAACCCATCTTTGCCTTGTCGGCAGTGATGGCGCCGGCGGAGATCATTGCGTTCAGCTTCAAGCCTGCAACGATACCTGCCAGATATCTACCCTCGTAGATAGAAGCAAATGCGTTGTGGAAGTTATCCAGATCATCCTCGGTGTGAGCCTTGGTTCCGGTTGCGTGGCAGAATTGAACCTCAGGGAACTCCTCTGCCGCCTGGATCATGTAGTCCTCATGTCCAAAGCTGTCCGCAAAAATTACGTCACAGCCCTTGTTGGCAAGCTCCTTTGCCTTCTCGTAGCACTCCTGTCCCTCGGGAACATTGGTTACGAAGAATACCTGGGTCTCCTTGTCCAAGCCAAGTGCCTCGGTAGCTGCGGTAGCCGCATCCATGAAGTTCTTGTCATAAGTGGAGTTCTCGTCGTGTAGGAAAATAAATCCAACCTTGAATTCATCGTCGTCAGCCTTACAAGAAGCGAAGGTCACGACGAGGGTTGCCAGCATTGCGACAACCAAGAGTGCCGAAAGAATCTTTTTCATTGTTTTCTCTCCTGTTTTTTATTTTTCCCGAGCTTTCGTACCTGTCGGGAATGAATACACTCATTTTATCACAAACTGTTCACCCTGTCAACACGTTTCGATGGAATTTTCCCTTTTTACCAATTTTTTAGAAAAAATTTTTTGTTATTTCCACCGTTTTCTTCTTTTTTAAGCCGTATTAAAGCCGTATACCGACAAAAAGTGGGATGCCGAAGCATCCCAAATCAGTGGTGTTGTTTTATCCTTCCCGAATGATTCGCCGCAGTGCCTGCTCCATTTGATCCACCTCAAAGAGCTGATTGTAGATCCCGAAGCTGACACGGATCCCTCCGCCTTCCGGCGTACCCAAGGTTTTGTGCCCCAGAGCGGAGCAGTGATATCCGCTGCGTACGCAAATCCCCAGATCGTTCAGTCTCTGTCCCACACGCTCGGGTGAGATCCCCGTCACCGAAAAAAGCAATACGGCACCCTCGTATTCCGAGGCGTACAGGGTCACCTCGGGAATCGACCTCAGCCGCTCCCGCATGGCTCGGTACAGCTTTTTTTCATAAGCCGAAATCTCCTCGATCCCCAGTTGATTCACACTGCGGATCCCCTCGCAAAGACCGGCAATTGCCGGAGTGGGAAGCGTACCTGCCTCAAAGCGCTCGGGGGGGAAATCGGGCATGCTTCCCTCCAAGGAATGAAATCCGTTCCCCCCTTCCACAAGAGAATCGGGCAGAACCTCTTTTCCCAGAGCCACCAAACCGCAGCCTTGGGGTCCGTATAGACCCTTGTGCCCAGGAACGCAAAGAGCGTCAATGTTCATGCCATCTACCGAAATAGGCTCGTGTCCCGCGGATTGCGCCGCATCCACAACAAACAGCAACCCGTGCCGATGGCAGAAGGCACCGATCTCTCGGATGGGCATCACAGCAGAACAAAGATTGGAGGAGTGCACACAAACCACCATGCGAGTCTCCGGTCTGATCAGACGGGCTATACCGGCACAGATCCTGGTGGGGGTCCTCGCTGGATCTCCCACCATGCTCCGAAACACCGACGTGGTAATTCTTCCCTCCTGTTCCATTTTATAAAGAGGCCGATAAACGGCGTTATGCTCTAAATCCGACAGGATCACGTGATCTCCCGGGCGCAACAGTCCCTTCAAAACCGTATTCAAGGCATAGGTGGTGTTCAGAGTAAAAAAGACTCTCTCCGGCTCCTCTACACCCAAAAGCTCCGCCGCCAAACAGCGGCAAGAAAATATTTTCTCAGCCGCCGCCAGGGAAAGGGTGTGAGCACCCCGACCCGGATTGCCTCCGTAACGGGTAACACAGTTCCATATTTCCTGCCCTACCGCCCGGGGCTTCGGAAAGGTAGTTGCCGCGTTATCAAAGTAAATCATCCTTCGACGTTCCATTCCTTTACCGTAATACGAGCCCCAGCCAAAACAGTTCGTACGTTTTTTTCCTGAGGACAGGAATAACGGATGCCGTAGCTGCAGCCTCGGCGAGAGGAGGATGATTCGGATTTATAAACGGTGACGGGAATTGCAGCATTCGCCAAAGCCCTCTGAGCCTTCATGGCATGAGTCATGGAGCCCAGCTCTGCGGTGCAGCTCCCCGATTTCTCCATCATGATTACCACCTCCTTTCATTCCAGTATATGGCAGTGGGAGTAAAAAAGTGAGAGGGCTCTCCGCCAATGAATCAAAACCCATTTTGACATTTTTTTCGATTATTTTTCTGATCGTCTTGACTTTGAGGAAAGTTTGTGATATACTATCCTCGATCATAGTTTTAACGGAGGATCATAACATGAAACATATCCAGACCCTGGAAACCAGAAACCTTTGCGACAGTGCAAAGAATGGCGGATGCGGCGAGTGCCAGACTTCCTGCCAGTCTGCTTGCAAGACCAGCTGCGGTATTGCCAATCAGCAGTGCGAAAACACGACGGAAAACAAGTAATTTTCCGATTTGGAGGCGTGGGGAGGAAAACTTTTGAAAAGTTTTCCTCCCCACTTCCCTCTTTCATCACCCGAAGCCAATATTTATATAACGAAAATATCAACGAAAAAAGGATAGAATTATGATACATCAATACAAGCTGGGCGGTCTGAACATCGTGCTGGATATTTGCTCCGGCTCGGTTCACGTGGTAGATGAGGTAGCATACGACATCATCGCCGAATTTGAGCAAAAGAGCCGTGAGGAGCTCTTGGCGGAGATCAAGATCCGCTACGTCGGAAAGGACGGCATCACCGAAGAGGACGTAGAAGAGTGCTACGACCAGGTGGTATCCCTAAAGAAATCGAACAAGCTCTTCACTCCCGATACCTTTGCTCCCATGGCGGGAGAACTGAAACAAAAAACCGGCGGTGTCATCAAGGCACTCTGTCTGCACGTGGCACACACCTGCAATCTCAATTGCTCCTACTGCTTCGCAAGCCAGGGCAAATACCACGGCGAACGGGCTGTCATGAGCTTCGAGGTAGGAAAGCGAGCACTGGATTTTCTGATAGAAAACTCGGGGACACGCCGTAACTTAGAGGTGGACTTCTTTGGCGGCGAGCCTCTGATGAATTTTGACGTGGTAAAGGAGCTGGTCGCCTACGCCCGGAGGGTGGAAAAGGAAAAGGGGAAAATTTTTCGGTTTACTCTCACCACCAATGGCTTGCAGATCAACGACGACGTAATCGAATTTGCCAACCGCGAAATGAGCAATGTGGTTCTTAGCTTGGACGGAAGGAAGGAAATCCATGACCGATACCGGGTAGACTATGCCGGAAACGGAAGCTGGGAAAGGATCGTTCCTAAATTTCAAAAGCTGGTGGAGGCACGGGGCGGCAAGAACTACTACATGCGCGGCACCTTCACCCATGCCAATCCCGATTTTCTGAAGGATATCCAAACCATGCTGGATCTGGGATTCACGGAGCTGAGTATGGAGCCGGTCGTTTGCGCCGCCGGAGATCCCTCGGAGCTCACCGCCGACGATCTGCCCATTGTCCTTGAGCAATATGAAAAGCTGGCTGAGCTTATGATCCAACGCCGCCGAGAAGGACGCCCCTTCACCTTCTATCACTACATGATCGACCTGTCCGGCGGTCCCTGCATCTATAAGCGTATCTCGGGCTGTGGCTCAGGCACGGAATATATGGCAGTCACACCTTGGGGAGACCTGTACCCCTGTCATCAGTTCGTCGGCGAGGAAAAATTCTGTCTGGGAAACATCTGGGACGGCGTGACCAACACAGCCACCCAGAAGGATTTCGCCTCCTGTAACGTGTACGCCCGCCCCGACTGCGCCGATTGCTGGGCAAAGCTGTATTGTTCGGGCGGTTGCGCCGCCAATGCCTACCACGCCACCGGATCGGTTCGGGGAGTTTACGAATACGGCTGTAAGCTATTCCGCAAACGGATGGAGTGCGCCATCATGGTAGCCGCCTCAGAGCGATTGAACGATCCATCATGAAAACACCGATCTGCGACTTCATACAAAGCTATTGCCGCTCGGGAGCACTTCGCCTCCACATGCCGGGACATAAGGGTCAGCACTTCACAGGTGCTGAACCCGAGGATATTACCGAGATCAACGGTGCTGACAGCCTGTACGAATCGGTAGGGATCATACAGGAAAGCGAACGTCATGCTTCTGCCCTCTTCGGAACAGCAGCAACTCTCTATTCTACAGAGGGATCCTCTCAAGGGATCCGTGCTATGCTCTACTTGGCGAGGCTTTACGCCCAAAGGGAGGGAAAAGAGCCGAGGATCCTCGCGGCACGAAACGTCCATAAGACCTTCATCACCGCCGTGGGATTATTGGACATGGAGATAGATTGGCTCTCCTCCGAATCGAACGGTTCTTATCTGTCTTGCGTACCGTCTCTGTCGGAGCTGGAATATCTCCTGCAAAGGAAACAGTACCCGGCTCTCTACGTCACCTCCCCCGACTACCTGGGCAATCTCGCCCCCATTGATTCCCTTGCCCAGCTCTGTCACCGCTATGGCACACTGTTGCTTGTCGATAACGCCCACGGCGCATATTTGAAATTTCTGCCCTCCTCGGCACATCCCATGGATCTTGGTGCTGACCTGTGCTGCGATTCAGCACATAAGACACTGCCGGCACTCACCGGTGCCGCCTACCTCCACCTGTCGGAGCGCGCTCCCACGTGGATGGCGGAGGAAGCGAAAAACGCCATGGCACTCTTCGGTTCCACCAGCCCCTCCTACTTGATCCTCCAATCCCTGGATCGACTCAATGCCTACCTCACCGACGGCTATGCCGAGAAACTGGCAGGCTTTCTGCCTCAAGCGGCGGCGTTTAGAGAGAAATGGGCAAAAAAAGGCTACCAATTTCTCGGAAATGAGCCTATGAAACTAACCCTTGCCACGAAATCAGTAGGCTACCAAGGACAAGAATTTGCGGCTCTTTTGGAAGAGAGACACATCGTGTGTGAGTTTTCCGATCCCGATTACGTGGTACTCATGCTCTCTTGTGAGTTAGGCGGAGAAGGACTTTCCAAGCTGTCCGCCGCGCTGAATACCATAGAGAGAAAAGAACCGATTCTCACGAAGCCGCCGAAGCTCTCTCTTCCCGAACGGGTAACATCCGTACGGAACGCGATTTTCTCGGCAAGTGAATGGGTTCCTACGGAGGAAGCTTGCGGACGGATCCTCGCCGCGCTGACCCTGTCTTGCCCGCCTGCGGTTCCCATTGCAGTCTGCGGCGAGCGGATCGATGAGAACGCGCTGGCTCTGTTCCGCTATTACGGAATTCAACGATGCCGTGTAATGTGCGAAGAATCATCAATTTTTCCCAATAAAAGGACTGTCGCGTTATGAGCGTGACAGTCCTTTTGCTTTAAAATATTCGATATAGTTGGAATCAGATTCCGTATTTTCGTTTGATCCTGCCGAATTTCTCCCCGAAGGGCCTCCCCAAGAACCAGAGAAAAATAAAATTGGAAAGAGCATAGAGAACCGTATACGGTAGCGCGGTAACAACGGCACCGAGATACAGACCTGCGTGAAAGTGACCGTGATATGAGATCACGGTCCACACATCCATAACGAGGGAATAAAACACTCCGCTCCCCACTCCATAAAAAAGAAGTGCTAAGCGTCTGCTCTGCAACGGCTTCGATAAGATCCCCGCCAATAAACCGATCAAGCCCCAGGCAAGCATCTGAAAGGCGGTCCAAGGACCCTGTCCAAAATAGAAATTGGAAAGAAGTGCCGAAAGAGCTCCCACCATAAAACCGGTCTCTCCGCCCAAATATACCGCCGTCAAAACCGTAAGTGCTGCCACCGGCTTGAAAAAGGGGATCAGCCTGCCTATGACACAAAAAGCGATCATGACCGATACCAATACCATCCGACGGCTTCCTACCGCACGCCTCTCGAAGCCTGTAAGGAACAGGATAACGGCTAAAAGAGCCACAGCGAAGGAAATCCACAGATGTCTTTTTTCATCAAATACCACCGCTCCCAAAATCACGGTCAGGGGAATCAGCACCAAAGGAATCAGCCACCGCAAAAAAGACCGTGCTTTCTGACTTGGAATGGTCAGCATACCGTGCCTCCCTCTCGGCGCTCGTTGGCACGGCAAAGTGCCACAGCATCCTCCACCGTCACCGCTCCGTCAAAGTATCCCTTTGTCATCCGGCTTGTAGCAGTGGTATAGAAATGATTCTCTGAAAAAAACTCGGAGGGAATTCCGTGGGATACCACCTGTCCCCGGAAGAACAGTGCGCATCGGTCAGCGCACTCCGCCGCAAACTCCACGTCATGGGTCACGATCAAGACCGTGATCCCCTTTGCCTTCAGATCCCTCAAAATTTCCGCCATCCGTTTCTTTTTTTCGGCATCCAAGCCCTTGGTTGGCTCATCCATCAGAAGGAGCCTCGGTCTGGTGGCAAGGACCTTAGCAAGGGCAAGAAGCTGCTGTTCACCTCCGGAAAGATCGTAAGGGTGCGCCTCCACCAAAGCACTCAGATCAAAGGGGAACTCCCCTTCTCCGAGCCCGCTGTCAGCAAGCTCCTCACGCACCGTATTTCTTAAAAAAACGGTCTGCACATCCTGAGGCAAAAGAGAGATACACTCTCGATACAGAGACTGATTTTTATATTCGCCCAACTTCTTTCCAAAGATTTTCACATCCCCCCGATAGTGCTTCAAATATCCGGCGGCTACCCCCAGTACCGTGGTCTTTCCCGAACCGTTTCCGCCCAGAAGACAGAAGATTTCATTTTCAAAAATGCAAAGATCCATCCCCCGCAACACGTCGGGCAGATCCCGTTGATACCGCATAAATACCTGCCGAAATTCCAAGGCGGGAGCAGCGGCTGGGGTATAGGGCGCTCGCGGCAAACGGCGCACGCGGTTCTCAAAGGTCCTCTCCATCCATCTTCGTCCCTCTCTGACACCAAGAGGACAATCGCCTTCCCCGGACAGAGCACGATAGATCCGCGCGGCGGCAGGCATAGAGCCCCACAGGGGCTCCCCGCCCTTCCACGTGGAGACCATGTCCCTCGGGGTCCCGTCATGAACCAACCGACCCCCGTCCATCACCAGTAAGCGGTCACAGATGGGTATCAGCTCCTCCAGGCGGTGCTCGACCAGAATCACGGTGAGAGAAAGATCTCGGTTCAGTTTTTTCAGGGTAGCGATAAAATCCGAGGCGGCAATGGGATCCAGCTGTGCCGTCGGTTCATCCAGAATGAGAAGATCGGGACCCATGACCATCACGGATGCCAAATTCAACAACTGCTTTTGTCCCCCTGAAAGCTCGGATACTTGCTTGTCATACCAATGCTCGATCCCAAAATAGCTTGCCATTTCCGCCACCCGCCTGGCAATTACGGACTGGGGAAGATTCATATTTTCCAAACCAAAGGCAAGCTCGTGCCAGACTCTATCGGTGACGATCTGTTGCTCGGGATTCTGCGCAACGAAGCCCACAGAGCATGCGGAGACCGACTGCTCCAACTGCTCAAGGAGGGTACCTCTGTAATATACCGTACCGCTTTTTCTTCCGATGGGAGAAAGCTCCCGCTTCAAAAGCCGAAGCAAAGTAGATTTTCCGCTTCCCGTGGCACCGCACAACAGCACGAAGTCCCCTTCCTGAACGGAGAGGGACACCTCACGTACCGTGGGCGACTCTCGTTCCGGATACGTAAAGCTCAAATCTTCGACACGAAGGATTTCCATTTAATTTTCACCACCCCTTCCATCATGATAGGCAATAGAACCAAAATGCCGTACGAAGCATAGCCCACCCACGCTACCGGTGTCCGGGGTGCCATACGGACGGAGGGATAAAACATTACGTCCAACGCCCCCATTCCCGCGCTTACGCAGGTCATCATAAAAAGAAAAGCCGTGATTACCAAAAGGATCCAATCTCCTCGCCCGAAGGTGAACCGGGAAAAATGAGACCGTTTTCCGATTCCGTATCCCCTCGCCGCCATGCTGTCAGCGGTCACGATCCCATTTTCCAGTGCCCAAGTCACCATCACCGACCATACCCGAAGAGAACCTCTCATGTGATCCAAAATGTTGTCCTCCTTGTAAAGTCCCAGAGCTGTCTGAGTCTGCCGAACCCTCCTTGCCTGAGCTTGAAAAAGAGTTACATACCGCAGTCCCATGGAGAGCACCAAGGCAAGCCTTGGCGAGAGCTTTCCAAATAGATACAACAGCCTCTCAGCCGTCATGATCTGGGTGAAGGAACGGAACCAATACAAAACGGAAATCACCATGCCGGCGGCGGCAACGCCGTAAGCCAGAGCCTCGGCGGTTATAGGCGAGTCGTTGATCACGAATAATACCGTCACTCCGTTGTGTGAAACCAGCGGATTGACCAAAGAAAGAACCAAAAACAACCCCAAATAGGCAAGGTGGGATCTCCCCTCTCTCCTTCCATTTCGGAGGAAGAAAAGGCTCAGCGATCCCAATAAGGACAAAACAAGCAGAATCGGATTCAGACAGAACATGGCGATCCCCGTCACAGAAGCAAAGTATAATGCCACCGAAACAGGATTGTATTCCTCAAAGCGTCTCATGCCGTTCCTCCCTTCCGCCCATTCTCGAGCCTCTAATCACGGCTGTAATACCATTCCACCTGATCTCCCGGGGATAGCCGATATGTCCCGCACCCCACTGAGGGCTCCACTCCGTTCACGGAGTATTTCCACCCGGAAAGCTCCCCAAAATCAAACTCGTATAAATACTGAATTCCCTCAATATATGCCATCTCGTCCGTACCGCGGCTTTCGAAATGGAGCCCATAACGTCTGGCGGCTTCCGTAAGAAGGTCGTAAACCGTGTCCCCCTCCTGGATCTCAAACTCAGTCGCTCCAAGGATCACACCGTTCGAGGGAATGTATTGGGAGCTTACCTCCCCCGCCACGCTATCGCAACGGATCGTCACCGTCACACTGCCCGTGACATGCTCCTTGGCGGGCTCACGTGCTCCGTAATATTCCTCTTTTGTCTGAATATTCGTCAGCAGAACTACCCCGATCAATACCGCCACCGTGAGCCAAACCGCGAGAAAATTTTTGACGTGTCTCTTTTTCACCAGGCAAAGGATCAGACATACTGCCCCACCGATCCCCAAAAGAATCAGACATACCGGGAGCTTGTATCCCTTCCGCCATTCCTTCTCCTCCGCCTCCTCGGTCACTCCGTTGAGCTCACTCTCATGGGAGTCCTCTTCGTTACGTGTCTCTTCGTAAAGCAGAGAATAGGAGGGCTCTACCGTGTCAGGCTCGGCACGATCCAGTACGTACAGGGGAGGCTTTCCCTCTGCCATGCGAAGATACGACACCATGGAGTAAAAGACCTGCATAGTAGCGTTCTGATTGGAGGACTCTCCCTGCTTGTGAGCAAAGCTACCGTCAGGAAGACGGTATTTCAAGATTCCGTCAAACAGGGTGTTTCCGTCCTTGATAAATCGGGAATCGGTTTGGCAATCGATTCCCATGGAGGAAAGTGCCACGATCACCTGGGCTCCGCTTTCCGGATTTTCCACACCGTAGCTCACATAGTCTCCCTGTGCCAGCTGCCGCTCAGACAAAAAGGACAGTGCCCGATCCACAGAGCGTTTTACGGAGTCATCGCTTCCGTAATACACCGACAGTGCCTGAATTGCCATGGCACTGACATCCACATCTCCCACGTCTCCCGTCAGAGCCCATCCGCCGTCATCGCACTGATGCGCAAGAATGGTTTCGACGACCCGAGGGGCTGTATATTCCTCGCTCACATATCCATTGTTCAACAGATGCAAGCCAAAGATCCAGCTCATCAAGCCCAGCTTTCCCATGCTGTCCTCCATGACAGCTGAAATATACCCATCGGTGCTCCCCACCGCGCTGAGGCAAAGAGCGTACTTTTGACGAGAGGAAGCGGAAAGAACTTGATTGCTTTTTAGATAACGAAGCAAGGCTTCCTCATAGGTGGAAAAGTCATAATCTCCCCATTGGCTGAGAGCCAGAACGTACCATTCGGTCCCCGTCCCCGCCTTCTCGCTCAGAGCACCGTCGATCCATGCCTGCGCCGAATCGGCACGGTCATCGGCAAGCTGGGAGGACAAAATCCCTTCTGCCACGCTTCGAGCCGTGGCGAAGCCCCCCTCCTCCGCCGAGATCCATCCCCAACCAGAAAATCCGGACAGGATCAGCAGAAGAGAGAAAACAAAAGCAAAGCACTTGCGAGTCATTAGCCTTTTTTACGCTTTCTGACGACAAGGCTCACAGTGCCTGCCACGACCACAACGGTCAGAATACCGCAAACGATCCATACACCGACTTTGCTGCCGCCGTCGGCTTGCGCATCCCCGCTTCCCTCGGTGCCCGCGTCAGCTGCCTCAGTGCCGGTCCCGGTCTCCGTGGAAGCGCGCGCCTCAACCGTAGCCACACAAGAAGGGGGTGTCAGCTTTTGCGTGTCAGATATCGCGCCGATCACTACATTTCCCGCCTCACTCAAGGTAACGGTCACCTTGCCCTCCGTGTCAGTCTTGTATGAGGTGGCAACTCCGTCAAAGGTAATTACAGCGCCCTCTACGGGAACGGCAATCTGCTGGAACTGCGCATCATAGCCAGCGGCAGAAAGGGTCAGAGTCACCGCATCTCCTTCCTTTGCCGTAAGAGTATTTTGATCAAAATAGCAATACTGCTCCATGTCGGGCCATACCCCTACGTAAACGACGGCGTTCACGAGATCCCCTTCCTCAACCGGGTCGGTCAGACCGGAGGCACCAACATGATTCACGTAATAACCGTAATTCCCTCCGTTGGCAGTACCCCAGAGCTTGCTAAGACTCAGTCCCCACTGAGTCTCCGCGGTACCGTAACCGGCAGCGGCACCGCCCTGGTATTTAGCTTCATGAGCACAATATAAAGCGTCGTGAACAGTGAGCGCACCGTCACGATCCGTGTCGGTCACGGTGATTTTTTCCTGCGTTAACGCAAGCTTCCCCGTAGCGTCGGCAATACTCACGTAAACAGAAACACCTTGCCCAGCTCCCTCCGCGGCAGAAGCCGAAAGGCACCATATACCGCAAAGCATCAGAAAAACTAAACCAAAAGACAATAATTTTTTCATTTTAAGAACCTCTTTTCTTTTTATATACTCACCCTTCGGGCTGTATCAGGAATTCGGTTCAGCATTTTGGCTTTTCTCACGTGTTGCCCGTACAGAAGCCTTCCGCGCTTCTGTGCGCCTCCGCTTCGCTCGAATCCGTTTTTCCAAATTCCGCTCGGCTCTGCCATCGTCCCTCGGTGGCTTAATGCCGGCGGACTCTAACGCTCTGGGCCAAGGACCGAGAAATGCCTTGATAGCGACTACCTCCCGGTCAGAAAAATCCGAGCGCTGAGGATAGCGCTCGACACCCTCCGCACGCAAACGGGCATACCGCTCGTTCAGAAGCGCAAGACAACTCTCCCGCGTCAACTTTGATTCTGCCATTTGTACCTCCTTAGAAAATAAGAAAACGCTCTCTTACCCAATAACGGTAAAAAAGCGTAGCGATCCTCTCAGACGTAAGAAGGCAGACCCCCCTTGACGCGAACGAAAAACGGCTACACTTTTCATATCCAAAAATGCTGTAGTGACCGCAAAGCGGTCACCGATACCATACGCCATTGCTTGGTGAGTATTCCGACTTATGAAACGGGCTTCAATTACGGTAATGATGGTTGCGACGGATTTACACCGAACTTCCCTCTTATCCGAGATTTCCTCGGAACCAAACGGCGATTCTATTTGATTGTCGGTACGGTCATCGTACCCCCATATTGTACCACGGTTTTCACCAAATGTCAACCGCTTTTCCTCATATTCCGTCCGATTTTGTTTCCTTCTTTTCCTCCTCTTTCTGAAAGATTTTGCCGGTTCGTTGATTTTTTTCCGCAACCATGGTATAATAGTCTTGTATCCATCGATACCAATACAGCGAAAGGATCAAAACGGTGAAGCTATGAAAATACAATTTATCGGTGCCGCCCAAGAGGTAACCGGAAGCTGTACTCTTCTTACGGTCAACGAACGGTATTACCTGGTAGATTGCGGCATGGAACAAGGAATTGATGTTTTTCAGAACGTCCCTCTTCCCATTTCCCCAAGCCAAGTGGACGCGGTATTTTTAACGCACGCGCACATCGACCATTCGGGCATGTTACCCAGACTATATAAGGACGGCTTTCGCGGGATAATCTACGCCACAGAGGCAACCGTCAAGCTTGCGGACATCATGCTGAAAGACAGTGCCCATATTCAGATGACCGAGTACGAATGGAAAAACAGAAAGGCAGAACGCTCGGGACAGGAACTTTTCACGCCAACCTATACTATAGAGGATGCCCTCGGCGCAATCACAAAATTGAGAGGAGTCGCCTACAATGAAACCGTGACCGTGGCGGCTGGTGTAGAGATCCGGTTTACCGATATCGGACATCTGCTGGGTTCCGCCGCCATTGAGGTCTGGCTTCGCGAGGGAGATCACACCAGAAAGCTGGTATTCAGCGGAGACGTAGGCAATACCGATCAACCGATCATCAAAGATCCATCTCCGGTATCCGAGACCGATTATCTGGTTCTCGAATCCACCTACGGAGGCAGAAGCCACCAGCGTCCTACCGATACGGTCGAGGTCCTGGCACAGTATATTGACCGTACGCTTGCCCGAGGAGGCAACGTGATCATCCCCTCCTTCGCCGTAGGGCGCACGCAGGAGCTTCTTTACGCTATCCGAGAGATCAAGCAGCGGGGTCTCACAAAGCATAGAAATTTTCCCGTTTACGTAGACAGTCCCTTGGCAGTGGAAGCCACGGAGATATTTGCCAAGTGCGATCCTTCCTGCTTTGACGAGGAAACCAGACAGCTCATCACCGAAGGAATCGATCCCATTCGTTTTTCTGACCTCAGACTATCCGTTACCGTAGAGGAATCCAAACGAATCAACGAGACCGCGGAACCCAAGGTCATTTTGTCCGCCAGCGGCATGTGCGAGGCAGGCAGGATCAGACATCACCTAAAACACAATCTCTGGAAGGAACAAAACCTGGTACTTTTTGTGGGATACCAAGCAGAAAACACACTGGGACGAAGTCTTCTGGAAGGTGCTCAAAGCGTAAAGCTGTTCGGAGAAGAAATTGCCGTCAAAGCCGAGATCTGCTTTCTCAAGGGAACCAGCGGTCACGCCGATCAACAAGGTCTGGTTTCCTGGCTCTCTTGCTTTCAAAAGAAGCCTCGTACCGTGTTTCTCAATCACGGCAACGAAGAATCGATTGCCGCCCTGGCTAAGGAGCTCAAGGAGAGAGGCTATGCGGTGGAAACACCCTACAGCGGAACCGAATACGATCTGGTAACCGGAATCATGACCGCCTATACCGAGAAAAAACGAATCTCCTCCGGGGATGTTGCCAAGGAACGAGCAAGAAAATCCAGCGTTCACCGAGATTTGGTAGTACAGGCGGAGGCGTTGCTGGCTCTTGCCAAGCGTTTCGAAAGCCGCCCGAACAAGGAAAACGCTAAATTTGCGGCACAGATCCGAGCACTGTTCCATAAATGGGAGCGATAATGGTACGTTCTCTTAAGGACAGTTTTGAGAGTGTGTTACCTAACGACAGGAAGGAACACAATTTTTTTATTGTTCCTAACAAAGAAATTGAAAACACAGAAACCGCAGATTGATTTTCTGCGGTTTTTATGTTATTATAGCGGTGTGAAAATTACTTGATGTTCATTTATAAGCTTACAAAAAAGGAAATTGTTATGAGAGCACCGTTTCAAATACTTGCAATCCCATATAAATATAAAAATGGAATACCTATGTACTGTGTCTTACATCGTTCGGATTATGATCAATGGCAATTCACCGCCGGAGGCGGTGAAGATAAAGAAACTCCCGAGGATGCAGCAAAAAGAGAAATAATGGAAGAAGGCGGTATAGCTGTAGATCATATTATTTCATTAACGTCAATGTGCCACATTCCCGTTGAAATATTCCCTCGCAGACACCTTTATGCTTGGTCTGATGATATGTATGTCATTCCCGAATATTCATTCGGCTTTGAATGTACCGACGAGCTTGTTTTATCTCATGAACATACAGAATTTGTTTGGCTCCCATATAAAGAAGCAAGAGAAAAATTGCAATGGGATTCCAACAAGACCGCTTTATATGAGTTGAATTGCATATTATCAAAACAACACGATAAATGATCGCTTAGCACCAAGCCTCCCTTGTGTAAAGGGAGCCTTTTATTTAGCTGTTAATTCACTTATCAATTTTCCTGACAAGCACTGCATTTGTGGACACAAATGCAAAATACGGCATACCTCTTTCCAGATACACCGTACTCTTGCAAAACTGTCCTTTAGAGTGACACTCTATACAGACTCTTTTTTCTATTTTGATTTTAGAAACGAGAGCACTGCTTACCTCTCAATCTCTTCCATAACGTATGCTTCCAGCACGTCGCCGACCTTAATGTCATTGAAACGCTCCAGGCCTACGCCACACTCATATCCCTGGGCAACCTCACGCACATCATCCTTGAAGCGGCGGAGGGAGGAAATCCTATCCTCAAAGATCACAATTCCGTCACGAACCACACGAATCATAGCGGAACGAACGATCTTACCGTCCTGAATATAGGATCCGGCAATAGTGCCCACGTTGGGAACGTGAATAGTCTGACGAACCTCGGCATGACCCAGCAGGTTCTCGCGGTATTTGGGTGCCAGCATACCTTTCATTGCGTCGGTGATCTCGTTGATACAGTCGTAAATGACACGGTAGGTTCGAATTTCCACATTCTGACGCTCCGCGCTTTCCAGCGCACCCTTATCGGGACGAACGTTAAAGCCTACCACAATAGCATTAGAGGCAGCCGCCAGCATAACGTCACCCTCGCGGATTCCGCCTGCCGCCGCATGGATCACGCGAACCTTGACCTCCTCATTGGAGATCTTCTCCAGAGACTGCTTGACAGCCTCTGCCGATCCGCCTACGTCCGCCTTGACGATAATATTCAACTCCTTGACACCCTCAGAGATCTGGGCGAACAAGTCATTCAAGTTTGCCCTCGCATTTGCCTTGAATACCTCTTCCTTGGCTTGCTCTCGGCGTTGATCAGCAAGCATTCTTGCCATTCTCTCGTCCTCAACCGCATTGAACTCGTCACCTGCGGAGGGAACCTCAGCAAGACCGATGATCTCAACAGGCACGGAGGGCTTTGCTTCCTTCACGTTTCTTCCCTTATCGTCAGTCATGGCTCTGACACGGCCAACGGAGGTTCCCGCAATGACGATGTCACCATTTCGAAGGGTACCGTTCTGTACCAGCACGGTAGCCACAGGTCCACGACCCTTATCCAGCTTCGCCTCGATAATAATACCCTTGGCACGGCGGTTGGGGTTTGCCTTCAGCTCCTTCACCTCAGCAACCAGCAGGACATTCTCCAACAGATCGTTGATACCCATACCGGTCAGCGCGGATACGGGAACGCAGATTACGTCGCCGCCCCATTCCTCGGGAACCAGATCGTATTTCGTCAGTTCCTGTTTTACCTGGTCGGGATTTGCCGTAGGCTTATCCATCTTGTTGATTGCTACAATAATATCGATCCCTGCCGCCTTGGCATGGTTGATCGCTTCAATGGTCTGGGGCATGATACCGTCATCCGCCGCTACGACCAGAATGGCAATATCGGTTGCCTGAGCACCTCTGGCACGCATAGCGGTGAATGCCTCGTGTCCGGGAGTATCCAAGAAGGTAATGTCCTGTCCGTTGACCTTTACACGGTACGCGCCAATATGCTGGGTAATACCGCCAGCCTCGCCCGTAGTAACACGGGTGTGACGAATGGCATCCAGAATGGAGGTCTTACCGTGGTCAACATGTCCCATCACGCAAACGACGGGGGCTCTGCTAACCAGGTTCTCCTCGCTATCCTCTTCCTCCTCAAACAGACGCTCTTCAATGGTCACCACAACTTCCTTCGTGGCACTAATACCCATTTCATCCGCCAGAATTGCCGCGGTGTCGTAGTCCACCGTCTGGTTTACCGTTACCATCATGCCGAGCATCATCAGCCGCTTCACGATCTCACCGGAGGTAACCTTCAGACGAGATGCCAGATCACTGACCACGATCTCCTCAGGCAAGGTCACGCTGGTAGGTGCCTTGGTGACAGGCTGGGTACTCTTCTTGCCCTTGAATTTATTACTCTTTCCGCCGCTCATACCGCCAGCACCCATTCGTCCGGCAGAGGTATTTTGCTTTTTCACCTTCTGGTTTCCGCCTCGAACATCACCCATGGAATCGGGAACAAAGGTATCCAATCTCTCGTCATACTTCGACAGATCCACCGTACCGGCTCTCATGTCTACCACGCGGGTCGCGCCTCTTTGTTTGGGACTTTCATCTCCCTTGACAGTCTGGCTTCGAACGATCGGCTGAGGCTTAAACTTCTCTCTGGGCGCGTTCTGAACATGATCGTCTTTATCACGGAACTGTCCGCTGCCAAAGCGATCATTTCTCTGCCCCTGAGGTCTCTGCTGAGGTCCTCTCTGCTGTCCGCCGAAGGGATTAGCAAAACGATCTCCCTGGGGTCTCTGTCCGTAAGCACCTTGCTGAGGTCTTCCCCCTTCAGCTCTGGGCGTGAATCCCCCCTGCTGAGGTCTCCCCCCCTCGGTTCTGGGAGTAAAACCTCCCTGCTGAGATCTGCCACCCTCGGTTCTGGGAGTGAATCCTCCCTGCTGAGGTCTACCGCCCTCGGTTCTGGAAGCATACAAACCCTGTTGCTGAGGTCGACCACCCTCCGTCTTAGGCACATATCCTCCTTGGCGCGGCTGATAGCCGGCTCCGCCTTGCGTTCTTGGCTGAGCACCGCCCTGAGCCGCAGGGCGATCCGCGCGGGGTGCGCTTGAAGTTTTTGCATCGGAGGCAGGCTTCTGCGCCGTTTGAGGCTTGCTTGCCACCTCCGTTTTTTGAGCAGACACCTCAGCCTTCTTGTCAATGTCAGCATTGGAAGCAGGCTTCGCCGCTACCGGCTCTTCCTTTTTTCCCTTTTCCGCGGCGGGTGCCTCCGCCTTTTTTTCAACAGCTGATGCAGACTCGGCATTTTCCTTCTTTTGTCCCGCAGCTTGACCTTTTACACCCTTTTCCTCCACAACTTCGGTCCCGGCAGGCTTCTGCTCTGCCGGCTTTTCAACGCCCGCAGTCTTTTTCGCCGAAGGAATATAGGTCACCCCATCCAGGTAATCCTCGATATTGGTAATCTGATTTTCTCTTGTCAACGTCTCAAATAAAACGTCAAACTCCGCCGGCTCCAAAAGCTTCTGAGTCTGCGCCGTTACCCCCTGCTTTTCAAGAACCGATGCTACGTCCTTGGTCTTCATATTTAAGTCCTTGGCGAACTGATTCAATTTTAAAAGTGCATTGGATGTTTGCTTTGCTGCCATATTGTATACCGTGTCCTCCATGGTCGGCGGAGGACTTCCTTTCCATTGGATTTGTAGGTTTCGGATTGGGTGTGTGCCGTGATTTTAAAGATATTTTTCCACAAGACCCGTCATTCCCGCGTCGGTCACGGCAACCGCCGCTAAGAACGAGGTCTTACCCAGTGCTGTGGCGAGAGTGGCTCCGCTACAGCCCAGGCGTACATGCTTGACTTGATAAAAAACACATTTGTCGGTAATCCGCTTATGAGTATTCTCCGAGGTATCTGCCGCTTCCAATACCAGCACCGGCATCCCGGAACCGCCCTTCCGCATCGCGTCGCAGATCATAGGAACACCAAAGATCACCTTGCCGGCTCTGACACAGAGCCCCAGCCCTGACAAAAGCCTTGCCTCGTGATCGAAATTTGCTTTACTCATATTCGGCAAGCTCCTGTTCCATACGGTCGTATACCTCCTCAGGCACCGTGCACTCCAGGCTTCTGTCGATCCGCTTAGATTTTCTTGCCTTTTTCAAGCATCGCACGTCCCAACAGATATATGCGCCCCTTCCCGATTTCTTGCCGGTAAAATCCAAAGAGACCTCTCCCTCCGGACTTCTTACCACCCGAAGCAATTCTTTCTTGGGCTTATGTTCGTTACATCCGAGGCACTGTCGCTGAGGAATTTTCTTCACTTTCTTCGGTTGCTCCATCCTGCCCCTCCTCACGAAATCATTCAGATTTAATATCGATCTTCATACCGGTAAGTCTGGCGGCAAGTCTTGCGTTCTGCCCTTCCTTACCAATAGCCAGAGAAAGCTGATCCGCATCTACCACCACTCGGCAAGCCCGCTCAGCGGTGAAGGTAACGGAACGTACGGTGGCAGGTGCCAGTGCGGCAGCCACGTACTCCTCGGGAGTCTCGCTATACTTAACAATGTCGATCTTCTCTCCGTCCAGTTCATCCACGATACCGGAAATTCTCATTCCGTGATTACCGATGCACGCACCTACAGCATCCACGTCCTCATCACGGGACCAGACAGCGATCTTGGTTCGGGAGCCTGCCTCACGGGCAACACCCTTGATCATGACGATGCCGTCTTGAATTTCGGGAACTTCCAGTTCAAACATTCTGCGGACCAGACCGGGATGGATCCGAGAAAGGGTCACCAAGGGTCCCTTGGTCTCCTTATTTACCTCCATAACAAACACCTTGATCCGCTGATCCACATAGAAGGTCTCGCCGGGAATCTGCTCACTCTTCAGCAGAACCGCGCGACCCGTACCGGTATCCAGCACCACGTTTCCGTTTACAGGATCGATCTTGCTAACGGTTGCGGTAATAATTTCCTCCCGCTTACTCTCGTAAGCATCTTGCATAACCTTACGCTCACCCTCACGAATTCCCTGAATGATAACCGACTTCGCCGCCGCGGCACTCAAACGTCTGAAATTTTTGGTCTTGACCTCGGTCTCCACCATCTTGCCCAGGGTATAACGTCTGCTGATCGCCTTCGCGTCTGCCAGGGAAATTTGACACTGAGGATTTTCCACCTCTTCAACCACTTCCTTCTGGAGGTATACCTTCACATCCTCTTTTACGGGGTCAATGGCAATACGCATCAAGGTATTGTTTCCGAATTCCTTTTTGAATGCGGACAGGAGAGCAGCCTCGATTTTTTCCAGCATGTACTCCTTGGGAATCCCCTTTTCCTTTTCCAGCAGATCCAGAGCAACAAAAAATTCCTTATTCATGTTTGTTCCATCCTTATTATCTTTTTCATTTCTTACAATTTGATCGTTTAAAACTCAAAATAGGTTCTCAGCTTTGCTACTTCCGATCTCTCAAAGCACAGTACCGTTCCGGCAGAGTCAATGCGGATCTCTCCGTTCTCTCCCATTTCCATCAGCACGCCTCGAAAGAGCTTTGAGCCTGCCTTGGGAGCATACAGCCGAACCTCCACATCCCAGCCCTCACACGCAATGATGTGTTCCTCGGTTCTAAGCTCTCTCTCGATTCCGGGAGAGGATACCTCGAGGTAATACTGCTCCTCAATAGGATCAGCCTCGTCCAAAATCGGGTCCATGGCACGGTGCATTTTCTCGCAGTCGTCAATATTGACTCCCTCTTCCGAATCAATGGTGATTCGAAGTACTCGTCTCGTGCCTTCCTTCACGTACTCCACGTCCCAAAGCCAGCATCCGATACTTTCCGCTACCGGCTCCGCCAAGGTGCGAACCGTTTCGGCAACACTTGTATTTTTTGCCATAGTTTCCTCCGTGCTTTCAGATTCGACCTCTGTCGATCAATGAACAAGTAAGAGTGGGTTTTCGCAAACCCACTCTCATCATCCTCCGTATTATACCACAACAGAAAGCAAATTGCAATACCTTTTTCACAAATTCTTTTTATTTTTTATTAAAGAAGGAAAGTTTCAAGAATTTTGTTTACAAATTCGAAAATGTATGGTATAATCGTATAATAGGGTAGTTATTTTCTTAAGAAATCTATCGTGAAAGGACCAATGATATATATGTCCAATAAAAAATTTGATTTTTTCCGCCGTGTGGAAGAGCTTCCTTCTCGGCTATACGTTATTTTCGCGGTGGCAATTCTGGTGGTTCATATTGCTATCTGTACCTATTCTGATGCGTCACCTGCGGTCACGGGACTTATTTTGTTGCTCATATACGGAGCAGCCTCCCTCGCAATTTTTTTATTTTCCCGCCGGCAGCTGAGGCTGTATCAGATCGAGTCTGATGCCTCGGACGAGCAAAGCAACAGTGTTATCTACGCATTTCGGAACTCCTTGCGTATTCCCTATGCCGTGGTCACAGAATCGGGAAAGATCATAACAGTCAACACCGCCATGCGTACCGCGGCAGGTATTTGGGATACCGTTTTTAACACGGATATCTCCGCCCTCTGCCACTGCCCCATGGAGGAGATTCTGCAAAATGCTTTGTCGGATGAGCAAGAGCCGGAGGTAGATGAATTCGGGGCTGAGATTCCCAATCAAGCGACCCCCAAAAAATGCGTTGTCTCCATTGGAGATCAAAAATTTCAGATCGAATGCCACCCCCTTCGTTCCAAGGGAAAGGTATTCTATATTCTCGTATTTCACGATGTGACACAGCTGTTGTCCATTACCGAGCAACACCACAATCAACTGACAGCGGTGGGATACATCGTCCTTGACAATCTGGATGAGATCGCGCAATACGTACAGGTCAGCTATCAAAGCGAGGCACGTGAAGTAGAAACCCTTTTAAAAAATTGGGTCGAACAGATGGGCGGTATGCTGAGAGAATACGAACGAAACAAATATATCGTTCTTTTCTCCCGCCAGATGCTGAGTGCCTGCATCAAGAACAAATTTGAGATTCTGGATGTCATCCGTGAGGTAACCATCGGCGAGGACAATATGCCCATTACGATCTCCATGGGTGTAGCTGTTACCGGGGAAACCTTGGCACAAAGGGAGAGGGACGCTTTGGTGGCGCTGGACATGGCACTGCAACGTGGCGGTGACCAGGTCGTACTGAAAAACGAGACCGGTAACTATTTCTTTGGCGGACGGATCAAGAGCCAGCAAAAACGTCTGAGAGGACATTCTCGTATCATTGCGGGCAGACTATGCTCCATGATCTCTGGTTCCTCCAACGTAATCGTTATGGGTCACAGTAACCCGGATTTTGATTCCATCGGTGCCTGTATCGGAATTGCCGCCCTGTGCCTTCATTTGGGCGTGGACGTAAAGATTGTCACCGACACCGAGTGCGACAATTTCCACGCCTGCACCACCCGTTTGGTTGAGCTGTCAGCGTATAAAAATATGTTTATCGACGGTGTGGAGGGCTTGGCGAAAAGCTCCTTCGGTACGTTGCTCATCGTAGTGGATGCCAATAACTTTTCCATTTTGGAAGCCCCCGAAATTGCTGAAAATTCCTTTAAGACCGTGGTGATTGACCACCATATCAAAAAGCAGGAATTTGCCCACGAGCCCCAACTCAGTTATATTGACCCTTCTGCCTCCTCTGCCTGTGAGCTGGTCAGCGAAATTCTGGAGCAGATCCTTCCTGCCGGTACCCTGCGCAAGGAGGAAGCCAATATTCTGATGGCAGGGATCATGGTAGATACCAAGAACTTCACCCGTACCGTCGGTACCCGTACCTTTGCGGCGGCACTATACCTCCGAGGCGCGGGAGCAAGTCCCGAGTACGCCAGAACCTTTTTTGAGGAGCCCTTCGAGGACTACCGTGCCGAAGCTCAGTTCGGCTCCGAAGCCCGCATTTATCGGGAACAGATCGCCATTACCTCCATTGAAGGCAGAACCTCCTCCAACTGTCGGATCGCTGCCGCCAAGGCTGCTGACCGGCTTCTCACCGTACGTCAGGTCAATGCCGCCTTTGCCCTGATCCGCATGGGCAATATGGTTCATATTTCCGCTCGCTCAAACGGCACCATCAATGTTCAGTTGATCCTGGAAAAGATCGGTGGCGGCGGACACTTTGATATGGCAGGTGCCGCCATTCCCGAAAGCGAATTACAGGATGCGGAGCAACAGCTGATCGGCGCGATCGACGAATATTTTGAAGACATTTCCTCCACTCACAAGGAATCATAAAGGATAAAATCATAAGGAGAAAAAACATGAAAGTATTACTATTAGCTGACGTAAAGGGTCAGGGAAAAAAGGATCAGATCGTAGACGTTTCGGACGGATACGCAAGAAATTTTCTGCTTCCCAAGAAGCTGGCGGTGATCGCCGATGCCAAGGCTGTCAATGAAGCCAAAAATAAGGAAGCGTCCAAGAAACACAAACTGGATGTGGAAAAGAAAAACGCCCAGGATATTGCCGAAAAGCTGGAACACATCGTCCTTCGCTTCCTTTACGCCGCGGGTCCCGACAAGAGGCTGTACGGCTCAGTAACCTCCAAGGAAATCGCGGAAATGCTGAAAAAAGAACATGGAATCGAGATCGATAAGCGAAAGATTACCCTCTCAGAGCCGATCAAATCCTTCGGATCCTTCCGCGCGGAGGTTCGCCTGTTCTCCGACGTAACCGGAACGATTCACATCGAGGTTGCGGGAAAGGAATAATCGGTAAAGCCTTCTCAAAACGAAGAAAACGCAAAGGATAAAACAGTCATGAATGACGAACTCGTAAGGAAGCTTCCTTTTTCCCTGATCGCCGAGCAATCCCTACTTGGCTCCATCCTGGTGGATCCGGAAGCCCTCAATGAAATAACGGAGATCATCTCTCCCTCGGATTTCTATTTGAACGAGCACACTCAGATCTATACAGCCATGCACGAGCTTTTCCTGATAAACAAGGAAATCGACGTGGTAACCCTGATCGATATGCTGGTAACCAAGGGAATTTACAGTAAATCCGGAGGGGAGGACTATATCCGTTCCCTGTACCAGTCCGTATCCAATGCCCTCAATATCAAGGATTACGCCACCATCGTAAAAAACAAGAGCCTGTTGCGCCGCCTCATCGATGCCTGTACCGACATTTCTGACAAAGCATACAGCGAGGAGGGCTCCACCGAGGCACTGATAGACTACGCGCAAGCCACGATCTTTGATATTTCTCAAGGCAGAGACACAAAGAGCTTCCGCCACATTCGGGATGTCATCGGAAGTGTATACTCTAATCTCCATATGCTGGCTGAGGAAGGATCCGGTGCTCAGGGAACCAAAACCGGATTTTCCGGCATTGATAACGTTCTCGCCGGCATGGGCAACTCGGATCTGATTCTGGTCGGTGCCCGTCCCGGTATGGGAAAGACCTCCTTCTGTCTGAACATTGCCACCAACGTGGCTCTGCAAACCGGTAAAAATGTCTGTATCTTCTCTCTGGAAATGTCAGCTGAGCAATTGGTCACACGCGTGATCTCCAGCGAGGCCATGGTGGACAGCTACGCCCTTCGTACGGGAAAACTGGATAACAAGCAGTGGGAAGAAATCGCCGGTGCCACCACCAAGCTGGCAGGATGCAATATGCTCATTGACGATACCTCCGGCATCACCGTCTCCGGAATGAAGGGTAAGCTACGGCGGGTGCAAAACCTTGGGCTGGTGGTCATCGACTACCTCCAGCTGATGCAAAGTGACCGACGTACCGACAACCGTGTTCAGGAGGTCGCCGAGATCTCCAGAGGACTAAAGATCATGGCAAAGGAACTGAATGTTCCCATCATCTGCTGTTCTCAGCTTTCCCGTGGTCCCGAAAGCCGTACCGACAAGCGTCCCATGCTGTCCGACCTCCGTGAATCGGGATCCATCGAGCAGGATGCGGATACCGTTATTTTCCTGTACCGTGATGAATATTACGATGCCGATGCCCGAAACGAGGAAGGTAATATTGCCGAGGTAATCATTGCCAAAAACCGTCACGGATCCCAAGGCACCGTCAAGGTCGGTTGGGTAGGACGCTTCACCAAGTTCCGCTCCATTGAAACCGACGTGGAGGAAGGATAACCGATGGAAGTAAATTTCTTGACCGAGAACCTTCCCGAAGGCTTTTCAGACCCCGAAGCACTATCCGGATTTTCCAAGAATACCCCCATTTTGGTAGGCTATTCCGGCGGAGCGGATTCCACGGCACTTCTGCACATGCTCTGGCAGTACGGAAAACGGCATGGTACCCCCGTCTACGCCGCCCATATTCACCATGGAATTCGTGGAAAGGAAGCGGATCGAGACGAGGAATTCTGCCACCAATTTGCAGAACAATTGGGAATCCCCCTGTTTGTATATCACGCCGACGTTCCCCGTCTTGCCAAAGAACGGGGCGAAAGCGTCGAAACAACGGCGAGACACGTTCGGTACCATTATTTCGACTCTCTCATGGAGGAGCACGGTATTCCTCTCCTCGCCACGGCGCACAATGCCTGTGACAATTTGGAAACGATGCTGTTCCATCTGGTACGAGGCAGCGGTCTTGGAGGAATGTGCGGCATCCCCCAGAGCCGTCTGTGTCCACACGGAACCTTGATCCGCCCCATTCTGGGCATGACACGGGATGAAATTCTCGCTTACTGTCAACTCCACGGACTCTCTTTTGTAGAGGACAGCACCAACACCGATACCGATTATACCAGAAATAAGATCCGCTCCGGGATCCTCCCGCTTTTGCTTCAAATCAACAGCTCCGCTGTGGAAAATTCGGTACGGGTTGCCGATACCCTCCGAGAGGATCATCTTTGCTTGGAAAGCATGGCAAATATGTTTCTTGAAGAGATGCGGCGAGGATATGGGCTGGAAACCGAGAAGGTAAGCGGTGCCCCCGCAGCCATTGCTCACCGCGCTCTGCGCAAGCTCTACGAGGAGATCTCCCAAGGCTGCTCCTTAAGCTATGCCCATGTAACCTCGCTCCGTCAGCTTGCCAAAAAGGGGATCCCTCATTCTGCTCTCACTCTTCCCGGCGGAATTGATGCCGTGGTTGAGGATGGGTATTTGGAGTTTCGCCCCCACACGAAACGCGAGGATCTTCCCGCCTATTTTCTCCCTCTTTCCGAGGAAAAAAATTTACTTTCACAAATAAATTGTGAAATCGTCATGGGATGTTCACAAAAAAGGAAAAATATTTACAAAAATTCAATACTATTATCTATAGATTCTGATACAATAAATGGGATGCTGGTGGCACGCAACCGATTGCCCGGAGATCGAATCCTTGCGGGCGGTATGCATAAAAGCGTAAAAAAACTGCTGTGTGACAAAAAAATCCCTTTGTCCCTACGGGCAAGACTCCCGGTTCTCTGCGACAATGATGGCATCGTTGTCATTCCCGGTGTAGCGCAACGGGACGGAAGTAAACCCAAAGATCCAGATGCCTCTGGGGCACTTCATCTATCCATATACTTCTATGAATGAATGTGAATGACAAACATAAAAACAGGAAAGGCTAAATTCTATGATTAACGACATTGAAAGCATTTTGGTCAGTGAGGAAAAGATCGCGGAGATTTCCACGCGAATCGCCGATCAAATTAACCGTGACTACGCAAATACCGGAAAGAAACTGGTTCTCATCTGCATTCTCAAGGGTTCTCTGATGTTCTCCTGTGAGCTGATGAAGCGGATCACACTTCCCGTAGAGATTGACTTCATGAAGGTATCCTCTTACGGCTCCAAAACCACGTCCAGCGGAGTAATCAATATCCATCTTGATATTAAGAGAGATGATATGGAAGAGGTGGACTTTATCATCATCGAAGACATTGTGGACAGTGGAAGAACGCTGTCCCACTTGGTCCGCTATCTTTCCGAAAGAGGAGCCAACAGCGTTAAGACCTGTACGATGCTAGATAAGCCTGACCGACGCACCGTGGAATTTACCCCCGATTATTGCGGAGAAATTATTCCCGACAAGTTCGTAGTCGGCTTCGGTCTGGACTACGACGAGAAATACCGCAATCTCCCCTTTGTCGGTATCCTCAAGCCAGAGGTCTACGGCGGCTGCTAAACGTGCCAATTCTTTAACGGAGGAAACTGATGAAAAAGAACAATTTTAAAATCCTGATCTTTTATTTCGTACTGATCTTCGGCATCTTCTTTGCTTTGACCATGATGTTCCGTCAGAACGCAGGAGAAGCGATCACCTATGGGGATGTAGTAGATTATTTCCAGAAGGATGCCGTGGCAGAGTTCGTGGTAGACGATACCTACTACCTGACCATGAAGGTCTATCAATTGAACGAGGCAGGAGAGCTACCCACCGATCCCGAAACAGGAAAAGTACTCACGGGAACCACCACCAAGGAGATCGGCTTCCAGCTCCCCAGCTATATTGATTTCACCCAAGAGTTCAGCGAATACTATAAAAACAATCAGAATTTGACCAAGTATGACATTCAACCGGAAAAGACCACTCCCCTCTGGGTGGCATTTCTGCCCTATATTATTGTCATCGTCATCGTCTTTATTCTGTACTTCGTTGTAGCGAAAAAGGCGGCTGGCGGCAAGGGTGGCACCGGCGGCATGATGAATTTCGGAAAAGCCCGAGTCAAAACCGCCGATACCTCCAAAAACCGAGTACTGTTCCGTGACGTAGCAGGAGCGGACGAGGAAAAGGAAGAGCTCGAGGAGGTGGTAGAATTTCTGAAGGATCCGGCTAAGTTCGGTAAGCTGGGTGCCAAGATTCCCCACGGAGTACTGCTAATGGGCCCTCCCGGTACCGGTAAGACCCTGCTTGCCAAAGCGGTAGCCGGAGAGGCAGGTGTTCCCTTCTTCTCCATTTCCGGTTCGGACTTCGTGGAGATGTACGTAGGTGTAGGTGCCTCCCGTGTCCGTGATCTGTTTGAGACCGCCAGAAAACATCCCGCTTCCATCATCTTCATCGATGAAATCGACGCTGTGGGACGTCACCGCGGTGCCGGCTTGGGCGGTGGACATGACGAAAGAGAGCAGACGCTCAATCAGCTATTGGTGGAAATGGACGGCTTTGGTTCTCACGAGGGAATCATTGTCATTGCTGCCACCAACCGTCCCGACATTCTGGATCCTGCCCTTCTCCGCCCCGGACGCTTTGACCGTCAGATCACGGTCAACTACCCCGACATTAAGGGCCGTGAGGAAATTTTGAAGGTTCACTCCAAAAACAAACCCCTGGAGGAATCCGTAGATCTTGCCCAGGTCGCAAAGTCCACCGCCGGATTTACCGGTGCCGATCTTGCCAATCTTCTGAATGAGGCATGTCTCCTGGCTGCCCGTCGAGGCAAGAGTCTGGTGGGTATGGAGGATATTGAGGACGCTTATATCAAGGTCATCGCGGGTCCCAAGAAGAAAGCACGTGCCATGAAAGAGGACGACAAGCGGAAAACCGCTTACCATGAGGCGGGGCACGCCATTCTGGCTCACGTTCTTCCCACCATGGATCCCGTTCAGCAGATTTCCATTATCCCCAGCGGCAACGCACTCGGTTATACCCTAAATCCCCCTGTTGAAGACCGTTACAGTGTTTACAAAAACGGCTTGAAGGAAAAGATTGCCATGCTCTTAGGCGGACGTGCCGCTGAGGAATTGGTGTTTGGTGATATTTCCGGCGGCGCGTCCAATGACATTCAGCGCGCTACGGATACTGCCAAAAAGATGGTTACCCAATTGGGCATGAGTACTGTGCTGGGTCCCCGTTGCTTCGGAACCGGTCAAAGTGAAGTATTCCTGGGACGAGATTTCTCCAGCTCTCAGGATTACTCCGAGGAAACTGCCGCTAAGATTGACGCTGAAATCCATGCGATCATTCAGGAAGCCTATAACCGCGCAAAGGAAATTTTGACCGCAAACAGAGACAAAATGGACTTCATTGCCGAATTTCTTCTCAAAAACGAGATCATGGATGGTGAACAGTTTAAAGCCGCTATGGAAGGCAATCCTACCTTTGAGGATCTGGAAGAAATGACCGCTGCCAAGAAGCGAAAGAGCCGTGAGGAAAATGAGGAACGCCGTCGCGAGGAAGCTCGCCGTCAAAAGGAAGAGGAGGAAAACCGCAACAATGCGGAGAATCAAGTCTCTACCGAGCAAAACGGTGATCCTTCTGAATCCGAGGGGTCAGATGAAAACTCGGATCAGGGAATTCCCTTCTGAGCCGTGGATCGGCAATCAAATAAAAAAAGATGGGCTGGATCGTAGCATTAACAAACTATAAACGCTATGTCCCCCAAAACAAAAAACCAAGATCAAATCACAATGGATTGATCTTGGTTTTTTTGCTTCTATACAGGAAAAAGTCAAAAAATAAGTTGACTCGCCCCCATCTTTTTTGCGAGAAATTTCTTTTCAAGGTTCCGAGCGGAATAAACTCCAAAGCTCTCTCCGTCCGGTAGAGACAGCAACCGCGCCGCTTGCGAGTGCCGCCATGACTTCTTTCTCACTCTCGACCAAGCCGCCGGCAATCAAGGGAATCGATAAATGCTGGTATAGACGCGCAATTACCTTATCCGTGGTTCCCGGCATGACCTCGATCACGTCGGGCAGTGAGGAACGGACCGTCTCCACCGTAGTCTGCACCGATTGAGAGTCCACGATAAAGAAGCGCTGTACAGTAAACATTCCCCTCTCCCGCGCCAACTTAATTAAATTGGCTTTGGTACTGATAATTCCTTCTACGCCCATCCGCTTTAGGAGTAATAATCCGCTCCCATCCTTCCCAATTCCTTTGGCAAAATCCAGATGGATAAACAGCTTCTTCTCCGCCGCCTTTGCCTTTTTCAGCTTAGCTGGCAGAGTCATAATATCAGGGTTCAGATCGAAAATCAGCTTCGTATCACTGGTCAATGCCGCTTGCAGCTCTTCCTCCGAGCGAACGGCGGCAATCACCCTACCCCATTGCTTCTCCTCCGTGTAGCACGTTTGTTCTTCCACGTTTCCTCCCCCTTTCCGCCTCTGTATTTTGATTATACCTCAAAATTCAGCTTCTGTCAAGAATTCGAACGATTTATTCCCTATTTTGAGTCGCCACGACCCGCGAACCAAATACGTCCTCCAGGATCACGTCACCTACCCTGACCGGAAGCGCAACCACCGTCCCATTGATGATTCTCATACAATCCATCATGTGTTCCTTGGGAATTGGTGTAAGAGTCTTCACCGAAACCACCCCCCCGTCCGAGCACTTTGCCGTGGTGGTTACGGTTCTGGTAGGGTGGGTACACTCGGTCTCGGCATAGCTCTTGCCTCGGGGGCAAAAGTTCCCCGCAACGCTTTTTATTTCCTTTCCCTCCAGCTCGATCACCATCTGGCATCCCCTGGGACAAACAATACAAGTCAATTCACGCTTCATCTCACTTACCCTCCAATCCAAAGTTCAACTCGGTGACACCTGCCAGTTGTTCAGCGCTCAGAGTAATACACTCCATTTCACCGGGGGCAAGCTTCTGCTTTTTCTTAGACCAGATCACGCCGTCCTGACTCTTAATCACAATGGTATGGTTACGGTAAACATCCGCAACGCGAAAATATACCGACACCTTTCGTTCTGCTGTGATCTTCTGAGGAACGGTATATCGGATCTTTCCGTCTGTACGAATGACAATGGAACATTCCTTTTCTTCCTCGCCGCGGATATACGCCACCGCGCCCCGCCCGGCAAGCTCCGCTTCCTCGGATACATAATCAACCAGGTCATGAACGTGGAGAACGTTGCCGCAGGCAAAGATTCCGGGGATCTCGGTCTGACGGTTTTGATCCACCAGGGCACCGTTGGTCACACGGTCCATAGGAACCCCCGCTCCGCGGGAGAGCTCGTTCTCGGGGATCAATCCAACAGACAGAAGCAGTGTGTCACAGGGGATGTATTCCTCGGTTCCCGCGATGGGAGAGCGGTGCTCATCCACCTTGGCAATGGTAACACCCTCCAACCGCTCCTTCCCGTGGATCTGAATCACGGTATGACTGAGCTTCAGCGGAATACCAAAGTCATTAAGGCACTGTTCGATGTTTCGAGCCAGACCTCCGGAATAGGGCATCAACTCACACACAGCGTGAACCTTTGCTCCTTCCAAGGTCATACGTCTTGCCATAATCAATCCGATGTCACCCGAGCCCAGAATGACCACATTTTTACCGGGCATATAGCCCTTCATGTTCACAAGCTTCTGCGCCATTCCTGCGCTATAAATCCCCGCCGGCCGGTGACCCGCGATATTCAGCGCGCCTCTGGGACGCTCGCGGCATCCCATGGCAAGAATGATCGCCATCGCCTGGATGGTAAAAATCCCCTCCTGGCTATTGGTTGCCGTAATTATCTTGTCGTCAGAAATGTCCAGCACCATGGTATTGAGCTGATAAGGAATTCCCAACTCCTTCACCCTCTTTTCGTAGCGCCAAGCGTACTCGGGACCAGCAAGCTCCTCGCCAAACTTATGTAAACCGAATCCGTTGTGGATACACTGCTGAAGAATCCCCCCTAAAGAAGAATCTCTCTCCAGAATCAAAATGTCGCGCTCGCCCTCCTCGTATGCCGCAATTGCCGCGCTCATACCCGCGGGACCACCGCCAATAATTACAAGATTTACCCGTTTCATATCGCACCTCACTTGGTTTTTTCCACGACCATCACGGAATTCTTACCGGATTTCGTTATCTGTTCAAAAGGAACTCCTTGCTCCCGCGCCAACAGCTCCATGACGTAAGGTCCACAGAAGCCTCCCTGGCAGCGGCCCATGCCCGAACGGGTACGGCGTTTTACTCCGTCAATATCGGTTGCCCGGGGATTAGAGCGAATGGCATCCAGAATCTCACCCTCGGATACTCCCTCGCAACGGCAGATGATCCGACCATAAGAGGGATCCTTCTCGATCATACGGTTTTTTTCCTCTACCGTCCCCTCACGGAAGGCGTGCTTAGGCGGGCGGATGGGAGAATAGCTTGCCTTTTTCGTCAGTGCCACACCCATTTCCCACAACAAGCCTTCTACATACTCCGCAATGGCGGGAGAAGCGGACAATCCGGGAGATTCCACGCCTGCCACCTGGATGGCTCTCTTGCCGTAAGGACGGATGATAAAATCACCTGTATCCCCCACAGAACGGAGACCGCAGAAGGAGGTAATAGATTTGCCCAAGGGCAACGGACAGCCAAGATTTTCTCCCGCCTCACCGATAATCTTTTTCAAACCTGCTGAGGTGGTAGCGTTGTCTTCTTTATCCGAAAGATCCGTGGAGGTAGGACCCAGCAAAAGATTTCCGTCCACCGTGGGAGTTACCAGGATTCCCTTACCCATTTTACTGGGAGTACGGAAAATGGTATGGTCTATCATGCTGCCGCACTCCTTATCCAAAAGAATATATTCTCCGCTGCGGGGATGAATATGAAAGGAGGTATCTCCCATCATCTCAGCAATACGGTCCGCGAACAGACCTGCCGCATTGATCACATAGGTAGCCTGTACCTCCTCCCCGGAAGCGGAACGGATCAGGTATCCCTTCTCCTCCTCGCGGATCTCACAAACTTCAAAGTTCCGATGTAACTCAGCACCGTTGTCCATGGCGTTACCAATGGCGGCAATGCATAGCTCGTAGGGACAAATGATTGCGCCGGTAGGAGCATAAAGCGCGCAGATTACGGTATCAGAGAGGTTGGGCTCCATCTCGTGAAGCTCCTTGCTTTCCAGCACACGGAGTCCCTCCACGCCGTTTTTCTCGCCTCGCACCTTCAGTGCTTCAACGGTTTTTCTGTCCTCATCGTTAAAGCCAATCACCAATGAACCATTGTTTCTGTACTTCACACCCAGTTCCTCAGCAACCTGCTTCATCATCTGAGAGCCACGCACATTCAACTTTGCCTTTAGACTTCCCTCAACAGCATCAAATCCTGCGTGAACGATAGCGGAGTTAGCCTTAGTAGCCCCCATTGCCACGTCGTTTTCCTTTTCCAGCATACAGATTTTCAGATCGTACGCCGCCAGCCGTCTGGCAATCATACCTCCTACGACTCCGCACCCAATGATCGCAACATCAAACATATCTTTCTTCCTTTCCTACATTCCCATTTCTGGGAGAGATAAAAAGACGCACCAAAACCGAGAACCCGTAAGTTCTCGGTTTTGATACGTCTCCATTTCTCTGTATCGTGTCTATTATACTCGAATGAGCTGAAATTGTCAATGCCTTTCTGTAAAATTTCCAAAAAATTCGTTTTCAACATGCTTGCCCGGTATTCCGGCTAAGCTTAAGATATCCCAATTTTCAAGTTTAGTAAATAGAAAAATATCGGCTCAGGCGTTGCAAAAAATGTCCTCCTGTTCTGTTTTGAAAAGATACATTTCCCGGGAAATATGGGGATGGTTTCCTTGATTTTTCGTCTGATTTCTCCCGAAGCCATTGACAAATCCTTACTTTTCCTGTACAATAGTCTTATCAAGCTCGCCCCGCCCGTAGGGGATTGGAAAGGAATTTATATGAATCAATTTTATTGCGAGGAAACGCTCAGACTACTCCCCCTTTGGGAAGAACAGACTACCTATGGCGAATCCGGAATGTTTATCGGTGAGGAAGACAAATTTCCCTTGCTCTTTCAGCCCCATAAAATCTTGTCGGTAACCTCCTCTGACCTAACTCAGATCTACCGTGAAGGGGTAGATTTCAAGGTCACTGAGGACGGATATATTCAACGTCTGCCCGGCAGCCATATCCCGTTCATCAGCAAGGAAGAATATTACGCGGACGATCCCGAATGGATTCTCGTCACCAAGCGGGACGGAAAGGATGTTCATACCTACTGGGGTGAGGGGGATACCATGTATCAATGGCAGATCTGCGTGAACTACACTCACGGCACCCCCAAGGATGCGTCCATTCCAGCAGACCATTCCTCACGCTATGAGCGAGTTCTTACGAAGCTCCAAAACGGAGAGAACATAACCGTTCTGTTTCTGGGTGACAGTATCACCGCTGGAGCCAATTCCACTTATCAGTCCAACAGAGCTCCCTATATGTACCCTTGGACACTTCTTTCGGTTCATGAATTGGCGCGACGCTACGGCTACCGCGTCCATCATGTTGACACAAAACTGGAAAAGGTAGCAAAGGTTCCCGCGGAGGATGCCGTTTACGGCAACCGAGGAACCATCACCTATATCAACACTGCCGTAGGCGGTTGGCGGATCACCAACGGAATGAGCCGCTATGAGGAACGGGTTTCCCAATGGATCCAAGACTATGGATGCGACCTTTTTGTGTTGGCATTTGGCATGAATGACAAAACAGTTACAGCCGAGGAAGAGGTGAGGGACTTCCGTACCATTTTGGATCAGGTAATAGCGGAAAGCCCCAACACCGCGCTTTTGACTGTGGCAACTATGCTTCCCAATCCTCTGGCAAATGAACGCTGGAATGCCCTTCAGTACACCTTTGAGCCGGCTATGCTTCCTATGGCAGAGGACTATTGGAGTCGGGGGATTCCCTGCTCCGTGGTTCCTATGACCACCATGAGCCGCTGGATCCTTGAAAGAAAGCGCTTCTGCGACGTATCAGGCAATAACATCAACCACCCCAACGATTTTTTGGTTCGGCTTTATGCTCAGACCCTTCTCCGTACCCTCACGGGCTATGCCTTCCGGTAACAGAGTAATTTTTAGAAGAAGTTCTTTCCGTTCTTACCGTATAGCCCCAATGCGGGTAATATGAGATACGCCCTCTGGAGGAAATGTCTATGAAACACGTCAAAAGAACCTTGCTTGCCGTTTTGTCCCTGCTTCTCTCTCTGACATCCTGCCAAGCCGCAATTCCCGCTTCGGAGGGCACCTCAACACTTCCTTCGGACTCAGAAACTCCTTCCGAAGCCACCGATCCTACCCCCTGGGAAACAGTAACCCTAAATGTAGTCAATCACTTGCCCTCCGTATTTTTGCCCGTAGGGCGTACCTACACGCGAAACGGTTCTCTCGCCTGCGACTTTACCTGTACCGGCATACGGTTCTCAGCGGAATGTGAGGGTGATGTTTCCGTATATATCCGCTCCACCTCCAAGGCTTACTTCACTCTTTACGTCAATGGGAAGAGAGCGGATCAACGCTTTTCCGTTTCAAACAGCTTTGAATGGATCACATTGGCTCAGGATCTGCCCAAAGGTACCTATGACTTTGAATTTGTCAAGCACTCTCAATACCATATGGCAACCGTGGAGCTTCAGAAAGTGAGCCTGACCGGAATTTTTCATCCTGCCCCTGAACAGCGCAAGCTTTTCATCGAGTACTACGGAGACAGTATTGTTAACGGCTCCAATATTCACGTGGGAACGAAAACGAATACGGAAAACTCTGACGGCACTCTGGCGTATGGCTGGCTGACGGCACAGGCACTGAATGCCGATTGCAATATTGTGGGTCGCGGTGGACTGTCCTTGTCGGTAGAATCGGAAATGGATATTATGAATGACGTTTTCGATCTTTGCGGCTCCTCTCAACTCCAGAACGTCCCCACCTACGATTTTGCCCGTATACCCGATGTCGTGGTAGTGAACATGGGCTGTAACGACGGAGCCAGGGCAACGCAGACTACCGTAGAAACATTCAAAGCCCGTGTCACGGAGCTGATCCATAACATTCGTACGAAATACGGCGATGACATCCGCATTGTCTGGATATACGGTTACCGCCGTGACGCGAAGGAATACTGGGACTATATTAAGGAAGTCATGGAGCAAATGGGCGGCGAATACGGCAATCTCTATGCCTGCCAGGTATCGGTATGCTATATTCCTAAAAGCGAGGGAGGAGACGGTTACCATCCCGACGTAAAGAACGCCCAGATCATGGCAAACGAAGTCACCGCCTATTTACAAAATCTACTGAAAACATAACATTCTGTCATATTTCTTGCGCAAAGGAGGACTATATGAGCGCAACCGTTTATTTTTCCCGTACCATTACCCCCGAAAAGGTTTTGGAATTGTATAATCTTCTGGGGAAGGAGCTTCCCGGCAGGGTTGCCGTAAAGCTGCATTCAGGAGAGAAAGGCAATCAAAATTTCCTAAAGCCGGATTTCTGGAAGCCCGTCATTGATCACGTAGGTGGAACGGTGGTAGAATGTAACACGGCATACAACGGACAAAGAAACACCACGGAAAAGCACATCCGACTTCTCCGTGACCATGGCTGGAGCCAATATTTCCCCGTAGACCTATTAGATGCGGAGGGACCTGACCTAAAGCTAAAGATCCTCAATGGAAAGGTGATCCATGAAAACTACGTGGGAAAGAATTTGGAAAAGTACGATTCCATGCTGGTACTGTCTCACTTCAAGGGACATCCCATGGGAGGCTACGGCGGGGCACTGAAGCAACTCTCAATTGGCGTGGCATCCTCCTTTGGAAAAGCCTATATTCACGGAGCGGGAGTATCTGAGCAGATCTGGAGTGCCGATCACGACTCCTTCTTAGAGTCAATGGCTGACGCCGCCTCCTGCATCGTGGATTATTTTGAGAAAAAGATCGTGTACGTCAACGTCATGAAAAATATGAGCGTTGACTGCGACTGTTGCGCCGTTGCCGAGGATCCCTGCATTGCCGATATCGGCGTCCTGGTATCCGATGACCCCATCGCGATCGATCAGGCATGCGTAGATCTGGTATATGCCTGCTCAGATCCCGGAAAACCCCATCTCATCGAGCGGATCGAGAGTCGAAACGGAATTCACACCATCGAAGCCGCCGCCGCTCTCGGTTTTGGAACAAGAGAGTACGAATTGGTGGAAGTATAACATGGATCAGCTTGCCCAAACTGTCGCGAGAATCATCACGGAACGAAACAACCGTTCCCCCTTTCTGGTTGCCATTGAGGGCAGATGTGCCGCCGGAAAAACCACCCTTGCCCACAGGCTGGAGGGGCTCCGTCCCTGCTCCGTCATCCACATGGATCACTTTTTTCTCCGCCCCGAGCAACGAACCGAGGGGCGGCTAAGCACTCCCGGAGAAAACGTAGATCATGAGCGTTTTCTCCGGGAGATACTCCTGCCGTTGCGCCAGGGAGAGACGGTTTCCTACCGTCCCTTCTCCTGTAAGACCATGACCTTGGAAGCCCCCCTCTCAGTAAAAAAACAGCCAATCTACGTCATCGAGGGTTCCTACTGCTGCCACCCCCTTCTGCGTGAATACTATGATCTTCGCCTCTTTCTCGACGTGGATCCCAAAGAGCAAATGAATCGAATTCTGGGACGAAACGGCAAAGAGGGCGCGGAGCAATTCCAAAACAGATGGATCCCTCTCGAGGAGCAATATATTTCAAGGTACTGCTCCCCGAATGTGTTTGATCTCCGATTCTTAACGTGACATAATAAAAAATGTCAGCCCCCGCTGACCGAATATAACTAAATTCAAAATTGCGAAAGGACTATTCAAATGGACAGAAAGTACGGTTATTTTTCCGAGGATGGAAAACAATATTGCATCACAACACCCGACATTCCGCGAAACTGGTATAACTACCTGTGGAATGACCGATACATTGCCTTTACCTCTCAAACAGGAGCGGGAGAGGGCTTTGTACAGGATAATTTGGGAAGAAGAATCCAGCTTACCAAGGATAGAGGATTCTTTCTTCTGGAAAACGGAGTATTCCAAGGAATTTCCGGCCTGCCTGTAAACGAAACGAGAGACGCTTATTTGTGCACCCACCGCCGCGGTGCCAGTGACATACGTACAGAAAAAAACGAACTGACCTCTGAGGTTGGCATGATCGTCCCCGTCCAGGGAAATTGTGAATTGTGGAGCATCAAAGTCAAAAACACCTCCTCCCGCCACAGAAGCATTCGCGTGGTCGGATGTTGTGTGTCCGGCTTTGACAGCAACTATACCAGACAGGGGTACTCTCTGGGTCAAGCCGATTTCGACAAGGAATTAGGAGCCATCGTCAGTGCCAAGGTTGCGCCATTTGAGACAAATGAAAAACGGAAGGTATATGCTTTCATGGCATCCTCTCATCCGGTAGACGGATATGATTGCAGCTACAACGCGATCGTTGGACCTTACGACTCCCTCTCCCACCCTGTATTTGCGGAACGCGGCGGTCTCTCCAACACGGGTTGTTGCGGAGAAAAGATCTCCTTCGCCCTCCAAAGCGCAATGGATCTTGCCCCCAATGAGGAAAAGGAGGTCATTTTCGTAGTCGGAATTGCCTTTGACCGTGAGGAGATCTCGGAGTATATCGCGCGTTTTGCCGACACGGAACGCTATGCAGCGGAGAGAACGGCAGTACTCCGTAAATTCGAAGGCGAGGTAGAACAGGTTAGCGTCAATACCCCCGACGAAAAGCTCAACTGCCTGTTTGAGTGGCTCAAACATCAGAGCAATTTAGGCTCCCGTTGGGCAAGAGTCCGCCACAACGGCTTCCGAGACATGACAAGTGACACAGATTGTCTCGCAAACATCAATCCCGACCTTGCTCTTACACGTTTTTTGAGAATCCTTACCTATCAGTACTCCAACGGTTACGCCCCCAGAACCTTTATCGACGGAGAGATCAAGGATAAGAAATTTTCGGATAATACCGTGTGGCTGAATTTCACTGCCGCGTCGATCATCAAGGAGCTTGGCAGACCGGATATTTTGGATATGCAGGTACCCTATAATGACGGAACGGTGGGAAGCGTATACGAGCACCTGTACCGTTCGGTAGATTTCCTCTACCACTTCCGGGGTCATCACGGTCTCATTCGGATCTGGGGCGGAGATTGGAACGACTGCATGGATATGGCAGGATTGAACGGTAAGGGTGCCAGTGTTTGGCTAAGCATTGCCTGGTACCGGGCAAACAAGGTGTTCACCGAGCTGGCGGAGCTGAGCGGGAAAACGGAAGACGCGAAGGAAGCACTTCGCCGAGGTGAAGAGCTCCGTGAGATCATCGAGGAATACGGTTGGGACGGAGAATATTATCTCTGCGCCTACAATGACAATGACGAGAAGATTGGCTCTCACGTATGCGAAGAAGGACGAATGTTCCTGATTCCCCAGCTGTGGTCGGTTCTTTCCGGCGTGTCGAAAAACGGTAGAGAGATCAAGGCAATGGACGCGGTGGAAAAGTATCTCTCCTCTCCCCTTGGCACTCTGATTTCCATTCCCGCCTATACCCAATATAACCCCGGGATCGGCTCGGTCACCGCGAAGCCGGCAGGCGTACACGAAAACGGAGGTGTCTACCTTCACACTCTTGCCTGGAAGATCGCGGCAGATGCCATGCTGGGCAGAGCAGATCGGGTGGAGCAGGATATTGCCGACATTCTTCCCTTCCGAAACGCCATCGTAAACGGACGTGCAGAGCCCTATACCCTGTGCAATTCCTATTTCGGACAGCAAACAGGCTACCGCTATGGCACACCCGGACAAAGCTGGAGAACCGCATCCGGTCAATGGTTCCAAAAGGCTCTCGTGAACTACGTGTTCGGACTCATGCCCGAGCTTGACGGATTGCGGGTCACCCCCTGTCTCCCCCCCAGCTGGAAGGAATCCGCCATTACCAAGCAGTTCCGAGGCTGTACCTACCATATTCGCTATATAAACGGCGGAACGAAGATCAAGCAAATCACTGTCAACGGAACCGTCATAGAAGGAAACCTTCTGCCTCTTTTGAATTCTCAGGCAGAAGTCGTTGTCGAGATGGAATAAAGCTCTCGCACGTCAATAAAAAAGGATCCGCCCACGGGGAAATCCCCGTGGGCGGACTTTTTATGCCCTCCTTCGCTTCTTTTAGAAGGAATTTTGGTTGGGTAAATTAACCGTTGTTAACCACTACATTCACGTTCTCTGTAATACCGAAGAACTCATTTACATTCTCAGCAGTAATCAGTACACCATCCATGTAACAGTTTTCAAATACGATCGTGCCATCGCCATAGCTATCCAAATAGTATGGTTCATTGCCGTTCTCATTATCGTACGTATTCTGTTCAAACTCACAGTTGGTGTATGTAAAGGTTGCATTGGCAGAAATACGTTGAGAAGCATAATAATCTCCCTCAGATGTAAAGGTACAATTGATAAATTCTGCTCCGGAGAGACCGCTATAACTATTCCAGTTACAAATAGTAGAGTCAGTTACATACAATTTGTGACCGTTACCAACACCGATATTAATACCATATGTGCTATTGGTAACCGTAACATTATGAACGTAGAGATCACTCTCCAACTCATATTTGCCAGAACCGCCAGTACCCAGACCACGGAATGCGCCGTCCAGAGTAACGTTGGAAATCACACCGCCGGTAGCGTTGATACCACACTCGTAGTCATCTCCATTTTCAGTATAGTTGGAGGCATCAATTGTAGCTCCGTTTCCATCCAACACGCCGCCATCTACAAGAAGTTCGTCATTGGTAGCAACGTCACCATCTAAGACGACATCACTGCCTCCAGACAATTTATCTTCCAGCGCATCGGCATCAGAAACAGATACAAAGGTCGTGCTTTCAAAGCCATGGGTATCGGTAACGTTCGTGGAAGCGTTCCAGGAAGCATAAATCTCACCGCCTACCTGAACAGAAAGACTACTCAATGTGTTGTCCTTCGCTACGTTGTTACCGCCAAAGGTGATCGATACAGAAGTGCCTTTTGCGTTGTTGATCGTCAATGCAGATCCCATGAACGCAGACGCACCGTTAGGATCGCCCACATTATCTTGAGCTCCCACACCGTTTGCGGTAATAACACAATTCTCAACGGAGCAGTTGATAAATCTAACCTTTGCCGCACTGCCATCAGCACTGTTTCTACCGATCAGAGCTCCTACATTGCAGGTACCGGTTATATTGGAATTCAAAACATGAACGTTATTGAACACCACGTCTCCGCAAGCTTCACCCCAAATAACACCGGTGTGATATCCGCCAGTTACGGTTGCCTTTTCAAAGGTCAAATCTCGAACTGTACAAGGCACTTCACTATTAACGCCATGAACTGTTCCGCCAAACATACCGCTTCCATTGATAGTCAGGTTGCTGATGGTATGTCCATTACCGTTCAAGGTAAAGCCACCCTCGGTATCACCGTTTGTGTTGAGCCAAACGTGCTCCCACGTAATTGAGCTTGCGTCAATATCGGCACAAATATTATAGGAAACACCATAAGCTACACTGGAAACCCAGTTCGTCTTGAAAAACTCATTCAAACTCTTCAAGCCGTTTGCATTGTAAATATAATAGTTCCCTGCGTTGTCCTTCGCAAAGCCGTCAGAAAGGAAGGTAATAATCACAATACCAGAAGAGGTATTGGAAGTAGGAACTGCAATATCCTTCTCCTGCGTACGACCCACGATAGCAGCGGCATTCTCTGCCTTTGCCTCATAGAAGTTGTCAATCTGGTTAACGGTAATCGTCACATTGGTCGCCCAGTTATTCTTCACACTGGATTGGGTACCGCATCCAACGATACCGCCCACATCACGGTAAGCGTAAAGCTGGATGTTGTTTACCTTGTTACCGCTTACAGCATAAGTACCTTCACCCTCATAGTAACCCGAGATACCGCCGACCTTGTCTCCGTTATCCCACTCGCCAGTTTCCATATCGGGGGTGGCAATCAATGTGCTGTTGTATACTTCGCAATTCTTAACGTTTCCATAGGTGTATCCGGAAATACCGCCTACATAGCGGTTACCCTCTACGGTAGCGTTGTAAACCTTAACACCTTCAATGGTTCCTCTCGTATAAATGGAACCTGCGACAACAGCAATACCATTATCGGTAGCAGAACCGGTGGAAAGACCCTTTACGGTTGCATTTCTGATAGTGAAATTCTTGGCGGTACCGTTCAGCGCGCCGAACAGACCAACTGCCTCGTATGCGGCAGGACGGACAACGTACAAATTATAAATTGTTTTACCATTTCCGTCAAAAGTACCCTGGAACTTGTTAGCACCATCTGCATTCAGACCGATGGGAATCCACTCTTGGTTCTTCAGATCAATGTCAGCACCCAGCTTTACGGTTTTACCGCTGTAGGTATTTCCGTCTTCATTAACGGTTTCCGCAAAGTGAAAGAGACCGTTGACATTCTCGATTATATATGCACCATTCTCATCCAAACGGAAACCATCTACCTCGTATACCTTGTTGTTTTCCGAGGTGAAGTTAAAGGTAGTTACATCCGTGTCGGATTCGTAGATATACAGACCCTGATCGCCGGGCTGGCAAGCAAGGAAAGTACTGTCAGCAATCTTCACTACGGTTGTTGCGTCCAGGTCGCCCAACGCGACACCGGGCTTCTTGGTGAGGTTTCTAAAGATACAATTCTCAATGACGATCTCAGTAACATCCGAGCCGTACTCCTCATGAGCCTTGAATCCGCGAGTACCGGTAAAGGTACAGCCCTCAAAGGTTGCGGTACCGCCGCTCACCCATACGGCATAAACACTGTCCTCCTCGGTAATAAAGGTACAGTTTACGAATTCAGCGTCACCCAAAATTTGAATACCGCTTTTGAATATAACGTTCTCAAAATAGAGCTTATCCGTTGCTTCGTCACCGAATTCCAGATATGTGAATTCCCATGCGTCCTCTGCATAAGATACCGATTTGTCCACAACGGTAATATCCTTTAAGGTAAGCACACCGCCCTTTTCAGGGTTCGCGCGCAGAGGACCAACACCGTCACCGGTAGCGACAAAGGTAGATTTATCCGCTCCCGCACCGATAATGGTCACGTCACCGGTTTCAGAGCCGCCCAAAGGAGTGCTTCCGTGTGAGGCACCGGTCTCCCAAGAGATCTGAGCACCGTCTTGAACGGTGATAGAAACGTCACCGACAGCGGAATCCAACACGTTCTCCAATGCCACGCTATCCTCGCCCTCAACCGATGCGATGGTGGTGCTTACGGTCACAACGCTCTTGCCGGTTTCCTTATTCACGCCAACCACGTTGGAAGCGTCAAGAACCTGATTGGTCTTCTCGTAACGACCGAGAATACCGCCTACGTTTGCAGCCTTTACTTCGTAGAAGTTGGTTGTCTGGTCAACGATGATCGTGACACGCTCGTTTGCCGAGTTATTCTTCAGGTCATCCGCGAGACCATAACCCATAATACCACCCACGTCTCTGTATGCCTTCAACGTAATGTTGGTTACGCTACTGTTGGTCAAGGAGAAGTAAGCGTCGGTAGAGTAACCGAAGCCAACGATACCGCCGACCTTGTCGCCGTTGTCGTAGCCGCCATCCTTCTCATTGGGGATTGCGGTAATGGTACTGTCGATCACGTGGCAGTTGTCAATGGTTCCATAAGCATAACCCACAATACCGCCCACAAAGTGGCTACCGGTAATTTGAGCGTTTGTGAGAGTCACGTTCTTAACGGTACCGCCGCTAACGCTACCGAACAAACCTACGCACTCAGAGCCGTATGCATCCACGGTCAAATTCGAGATCGTGTAGGTTTCCACGCCGACGGAGGTATCCGCCAGGGACAGAGTCTGAGTGATGTTATTCTTGGCACCGTCGAAGGTTCCCTGGAAGTTCATAATGGGAGTCCAATCAACGCCTGTCATGTCAATATCGCTCACCAGCTTAACAGTCATACCCTTGTAGGTGTTGCCGTTGTTCACAGACTGAGCGAACAGCTGAAGGTCGGTTGCGGTATACAGATATACCGTATTCTCCTGGGGCTGCTCTACGTAAGCGTTGCCCTGAACCGCATTCACGTTGTATGCCAACTCCACGGTCTCACCCTGGAAATCGTTGACGTTGTCGGTGTCCTGCAGCTCAATACTTACCTTGACGATTCGGTCATTTGCCTTGTCTTCCTCTTCGCTCTGATCCTCGGGATCAGGGGTCAGGGTGTTCCAAGTGGAATATGCCGTAATTCCGTTAAATACCTGCTCGTCGATCTTCACCTCCAGCGCGGAGAACATCTCCATGCCGTCAATCAGCTGAAGAACCGTCTGATACTGAACGGTTACGTCACTGTTGTTATCAATTCTCAGATCGAAGGTCACCTTATCCATGGGGGTAAAGCCATCGATCTTCAGCTTGTTGTCATCGGTGGAATAAAATAACTGTCCTCCGTTGGCAAACTTGTGGTCCTTTTGCTCTACGCTTTCATATGCGCCAAGCTCAGCGTTCCAAGCACCGGACCAGGCTTGAAAATTCTCCGCAGTCGCAACCACGTTTACTTTACCGGCTGTCACGGCGACGTTTACCTTGGATTCACTGGTAAACAGAGCGTATGTAGCACCGGCAATCACACTGAAACACAGAGCGATTGTCAAAAGCGAAGAGATTATCGCCTTCTTTTTCATAGCTTCTCCTTATTCATACTAAAAAATGTTCCGCGGGGCTTCCCGTAGCGCGATCATGACTCAAGCCCCAAAGCCACGATTCATACAAGTCGCGTCAAGCATCAGGCGGGCGCGTTGCCGTCTTTATCCTGAATAGCTTCAATGTACAGGTCGAAATACGCGATTGCCGACTGCGCGTCATTGTTGATGTTGTTGTTATCCACAAACTCAATTGTTACCACGAATTCAATGGAAGGATTATTGTCACCATTTCCGTCGTCATTCGCAAGCAACAATCCGTCGGTGAACCGCATACCTGTTCCGGCATCCACCAGCTCATCGAGCATAGCGGTCTTGGCAGGTGTTGTGGCTACGGTTCCGTTGTTAACCTCATACACAGAAACCCGTAGCTGCTCTCTGAACGCTTGATCCGCCGCCGGATCCGAGCCGTTTCTATTATCCAACACCACAAAGATGCTGTAGTCCACGGCTACGCTGCCATGGTTGGTCAGCTTCAGCTGAGACTCGAATTTACTTCCGGGAACAACCTTGACCGTCTGCACGCCGGAGGAATCCTCCGGAATACCAAACAGATTTGCCGTTTTATTGGTGTCGTAGTCGTTGTAGCCGGGAGTATTATTGTCCGGTGTCATAGTCTTCATCACACCGGTACTGTCCAGATAGGTATAACTCCAGGTCTGGCGCTCCAGTTGCACGTCCAAATTACCCGCGCTGAGGTGGTTTGTGACAGAAACCTGCTCGGTAAACAGACCGTAGGTGCCACCCACGACCAAGCAACAACAAAGCAGGATCACTGAACAGGACAACAGCAAAATTCTCTTACGCTTAAACATTTTTTATTCCTCCTTTCCCCAAAATTCCATCACTGAATTATATTGATTAAGACTTACCGCCCGAGGACGGGCAGTCGTAACCACAGATTAGGTCATCTCTTCCGCACGACAGTGCCGCCCGTCAGCTGAATCATCTTAATGGCTTGCACAGAAAAGCTCTGCGCCTCTACCGTCAAGGACTTTGTCAGGATTCCGTCGGCGAGGATCTTTAGGCGTTTGGCACTTCTGGGTACCAGCCCCTTTGCCTGGAGTGCCGCCAAATTCACCGTTTCACCCGGCTCGAAATGTCCGTCCACCACGCCAAGGTTAATGAAGCACCGCTCTCCCTCGGTCTTGGGTCCTAAATCCTCCACAACCGCCGCGATTGCCACCTCATCACTGAGCATTTCATCCGCCTCTTCTGCACTGATATGCTCCACCGGCTCGGGGATAACCAAGGGCTCTGGCTCGGGAATTGGCTCAGGGATGGGCTCCGGCTTCGGCTCGGGAGTAGGCGCGGTAGGCACGTAACGCGGCTCCGAATCTTCCTTTTTCTTCGTTTTTTCGTATATCCAATCGACTGTTACATATGTAATAGAGGAAATACTGAACAACGACGAAACGATAATAAAAACAATAATCGCGATTTTCATTCGTGTGATTTCTCCTCTTGTTCGGATGTATGTTCCTTATTTTCTTCCGTCGCTCCCACAGCCTCCTTTGATTCCGGCTCAGAGGAAGACGGCGTTTTTTCCAATTCCAATTGCGCAAGCCTACGGCGGAGTTCCTCCAGCTCGCTATCCTTTTTCAGATTTGCCTCTTGCTCCCGTTTCTTCTTCTCTGCGTTCAGCACTCCGACGATCTTTAAGACCTCGAGCAAGACAATAATAAAACACGGGACGATGACGATCAGTACCATACCCACGGGATTTTTCAGTAGGGTTACCAGCAATCCCAACAAATAATTCTTTGCCACGACCTTACCAATTACGTAGTTGGTGCTGTTTTCAACGGACGTGTCAATGGTCTGCACCAATTGATTGCTGTTCGCGTCCTTGTTGTCCCCCTCCAGACGGATCACATAGCCGCCTTCCTTTGGCTCAATGGCGGTGATCCGGTGGGTAATGGTCACCTGGCTCGTATATACATACCGAAAGGTAAGAACGTCCCCCACCTTCAACGATCCGTACCAAGCATCCGCCTCCGCGGACTCCTGTGGAACGGTCTGAATAAACACCATGGAACGGATGGGTATACTCTGAATATCGTACTCAGACACATCGGTGGCATCGCATCGCTCCATGGAGCTGGATGTCACAATACGCATCTGATATCCAAACAGCTGCGTCGCGTCATCTCCGTTTTTCTTGGAAGCAACGGTAACAATTAAGCAAAATATACAGATAGCCAAAAACAGGTAAACGATCACATTGAGCAATATCTGCAAAAGCTTTTTTACACCAGTTTTCTTTTCCACGACGTCCCCCTTACTCATTGCTTGCTGTTAAAGCAAGATCAAATGATGCTTTGGCATTTTGGGCTTCGTTCCCCACGCTCTCCGGCATGTGATACGTGATCTCAAACACAAACGGCTCTTTCCCATCCAGGGTACAGTCCATTTGAATTGCCGGAAGATCGTAAATATCCTTTAGCAGGCCGTCACACAGAATAGTTTCATTCACCTTCACCGTCACATATACGTATTCCTTCAAGGGAGCGGCGGGCTCCTCCAGGGACAATTCCTGGAAGTCCAAAGACAGTGTGCAGGGGCCCTCCAGCTCACTTGTCAGCTTCACAAGGTATTCCCGCGTATCACCGGGGGCAATATTTATCGCCCGAAACTCCACTGACGACATACCGCTTTCATCCATCTTCACCTTGATCACATTGTCTCGCCGTTCCACGTAATACAGCATAAATGCGGTGAATGCGGAACCGACTAAAATCAATCCGCTCATCACCGAAAGCACAATGGTCATCCATTTGTTTCGCACGAACTGCCCCTCCTTCCTTTTTTAGTTCTCCGTCAAACTTAAATAAAAAACCTGTGTGAATTTCTTCAAAATTCAATAGGTTACACAGGTTTATTATAGCATAAACTCATAAACAAATCAATGTTTTTAAATAATTTTTTCCTATTTGATTAAAAATTCAGGTGTTGAAGGTAGGTAAAAATCTGCATTTTGTTCAGATTCCACATGCTACTTATTATAATCGCAAATTCTCCTCTGCCCAAACACAAAAAAGTCCCTTTCTTTCCGTCACAGGCAAAGACGCTCGTCACACAAGTTACCTTCCAACACCCTTCCTTGCTAAAACTGCCCCCTAGGAAAGCAAAAAGTTTGTGTTTGGACTATCCTTTCATCAGATATTATATTATTGTGCTTATGTTTTTTCGTTTTCTATTTTATGTTTTATGCAAACTTTACTCTAACAAAAAATCCTCAATGACATCGCGCAAATGAATCGGAGAAAGTGCCAAACGATTGCATTGATCCGCAAGTCTGACAACTCTCTGTCGATTGCACGAAATATCGCAAATGGATGTGATCAGCACACCCGTTTCTCCCTCATATACTTCAATCCCGTAGGATGCTTGTGTACAGTCGTTATGGATTTCCTCAGTGATTTCGTACCTGAATCTTTTCATCTTCGTTCACCTCATTTTCCAACTTCTCATTCCATGGATACGGATATACTGAGCCATGAGCGATAATCGTATCGTTATAGCAAAGCTCCCGATGCTTTTCATTGCAGGCTTTGAGAAAGAGTCTATCCGGTTCCTCGGCGTTCGTTCCATGCCGAAACAAGCAACCTCATTTCTATCCTCTCTTTTCCCTATCCGTGTTTTCCAAATTTTCTTTAGAACGTGTTTCCTGTTATTTCTCATAATATTTTTCCAAACACAAACCCAAAATTTATTGTTTCTATTTCTAATGAAAACTTCTATGTTTTTTGAAGGAGATATCAAAAAAAGCCAAAAATAAACATTTTCGGCTTTCCAAAATTGTATTCAATTATTTTTCTGAGATATTTGTTAATTTTGTACAAAGATAGTATTTCCCGTTTAAATCGAACTGCTTGTCCATGGAATACTACCTCGCAATGAATTTTTTTGTCGCAGACTCGCACCTATAAATAATATATTAATCTATAGATTTCTTCTAAAATAGAGCAAATCAGTGTATACTTAACTTAATAATAAATAATTATTAGGTGGTTAAGATGGTAGATTATAAAGCAATCGGCAGAAGAATCGCATCCAATCGAAAAAAGGCAGGAATGACGCAGGCGACTTTGGCAGAAAAGTTAGAGGTTTCGGAAAGCTTTATTAGCCAAATTGAACGCGGTAACGCCAAGGTTTCGTTACCCCGTCTGTATCAAATCGCCGATATATTGTGTATCGATATTGCCCTGCTTGTCTCTGATGGAAGCAAACTGGCAATATCGGGAAATCCTTCGGAAATAGAGCAGATCATTCAGAGCTGGTCTGCCGAACAACGTTCTCTGTTGATTGACCTGATCCTGTGTGCCGATAAGAAAATGAAATCGAATTAACTTACCGAAATCGTTTTATTCGATTTCATTTTCGAGGCAATGGATTGTAAGCAGATGCTCATTTCTCTTAGAATCCAAAAATAATTCTCAGCAAATCTATCAATGCAGTAGCCATTTTCCTATCCCCTTCTGTTTTTTCTTAATAGTAACAAAAAGGGATTTTATTTTTAATAGACGTTGGAGTATAAGTGTTAAAAGTAGGAGTGAAAGGTAATTCATGCAAATAGCTATATGTGACGATGCATCAGCTTTCAGAAATGAGCTTAGGGCATACATGGTTAATTATAAAAAAGATAGACGGATCCAACTGGATATTTACGAGTACAGTAACGGCAAGGATTTGCTATCGTCTGACCTAATATTTGACATAATTTTCATGGATTATCAAATGCCCGCTCTAGATGGTATGACAACAGCCCGAATGCTACGCAAGAAGAATTGCACATGCAGCATTGTATTCGTTACCAATTATCCTGATTTTGTTTTTGAGTCTTTTGAAGTAACTCCCTACCGCTTTTTCAAAAAACCTATTTCCCCTACCGATATTGAAACAACATTAGACTCTTATATTCGCCAGCAAAAAATGTTGGCTCCGATTATTATCAACGATTATGACGGTCAAAAAACTATCGCATCCAAAGACGTTGTTTATCTAGAAGGTGATGGAAAATATTGCATCATACGTACGATACATGACACTGTACATAGTTCCAAGACTCTTGGCGGAGTTCTAAAACTTTTGCCACAATATTGTTTCTATCGAGTGCATAAGTCTTATGCGGTAAATATGTACCATATAGATCAAATTGATAACAACCAAATATTGCTTATGAACGGAGAAAGAGTCATCGTTGGTCGTCATAACGCCGCAGACTTTAAAAGAGCGTACAAAGAGTTTGTTAAGAACTATTATTTGAGGCTGTAAATGAAAATAGTATTCCTTGTTTTAGAATCTATGTTTTATTTTATAAGTTTGCTATGTATTTCATACAAAATAATGGGGCATAGGCCAAACAGAAAGTTATGTCTCCTCAGTTTTGTATGCCTATACGCAACTTTAATCTTGATAGCATATTTTTGGGGATATACCGTCTTTTTATATACTCACGCTATCATTCAGCTTATTCAAATCGTTCTTGTACGTCTCTTAACTTCCAAAAGTAAGTTCCTATCTCTTGTAGGAACGTATACCTTGATATATTGCGTAAATGTTATCTTCGCCATAACCGTAAACTGTATTTTTCAATTGTCAGAATATAGCTTTTCGATTGTAGAGGGGATTTTTAATTTAATCACTTTTATGTGTTGCCTTATATGTTGCTTCGATGGTAAGATATCTTTAAAAATAAGACAAATTGTATCACTGCTACCATCTGGGATAAAATTCCTCACAATCATCTCCTTCGCAATTAGCGCATGGCTTATGAGTTTACTCGTTTCAAACCCAACTCTGAATGAAAACGCCCCCTGGAACATAGCTATGCGAATATCTCTCGTACTATTGTCACTGTTTGTTTGCACAACATTTCCCGTTCTGTTGATTACCGTACTCACAAATTCCCACCTCAAAAAGCAAAATGAAATTTTTGAACGTGAGCTGGAAGCGCAAGCCAATCACTACAGTGCCCTCGCAAAGTCAAATTATGAATTGAGAAGATTTCGTCACGACTTTAGTAATATTCGCATCGGTATCACCAAGTCTCTGGACGAAAATGACCGTAAAACCGCATTGGAAATGCTTGAATTCGGGCAAAACAGCTTACGTCAAGCCACTGACGGAATCGTGCCGTATGATACGGGCAATGGAATCGTCGATGCTATACTGGCTGACAAGCAAGCCAAAGCCAAAGAGAGCGACATTACGATTCGTTTTAGCGGTTCAATACCGCCCTCCGCTCTTTCACCTGTAGATCTTTGCGTGATTTTCGGAAATACCATTGATAACGCCGTGGAAGCCTGCCAGAAGCTTCCGGCAGAAATCGAAAGAATCATTTCCGTTTCATCTCTTTGCAGTAACGGGTTCATTTTTATCACCATTGAAAATCCTATAGCGGAAGAGGTGTTAATTGTCAATAACTCTGTCAACACCACCAAGGAAAATGGAACCTTACACGGCTTCGGTCTGTATTCCCTCAACAAAACCGTAAAAAAATACGACGGAGAGTTGAAGCTGTCCTCTGAAAACCACATGTTCAGAGTAAATATGGACATGTGCATCAAGCTTTCTCCCACTACATAAAGAGACTGCTTTTTTTAGATGCGGAAGATTCTCCACCTCAAAAGGCGATTTGTCAATCCGTTTTGATCGACAAACCGCCTTTTTGTTTTATGGTTTATTTGTGTATTTTTGACCGATGCTAAATAAAACAATCCCTTGCTATCATAATGAGGTTTGAAATCTATAATATGTGTATCCGGGCTTACTGTTTTGATATTTTTGGATACACGAGCAATGATCCGGGCACTGTCGAACCCGCACCGAAAGGCTCAAATCACAATCATACAGGGTTTGGGCAATACAGCGCAGTGCTTCATTGAGATATTCCCTTCTGTCCTCCCCGGGATTGTCAATGACAATTTCGTATAGATAATCAAAGGGCAATGGAACGCTGATATTTCTCACGGTAATATGCTGGGCAAAATTTCCTTTCTGAAAGTAAATAAACTCCTCCTTGCGTTGAAAGTATCTCTCACTCTCAGACATATCCGGATCCCAGCGAATGGGATTGTCATGGGTGACCCCTATGTCGTAATTCGACAGACTATCCAAAACATCAATGGAATATACAAACAATACCGCTCCATAATCATTTATTTTATGAGCTCTTTCATGTATATCCACCGAATCAAAAAATATGTCATTGTATACGCCCAACAGCTTGTCCATTTCATCGCTCCCCTGTCTGGTTTGCGGCAATCTCAATCTTTCCGCCGTTTGCCGGGACAGCAGCCCTCCGCATCTAAGAAAAGAAAGTGCGGTGACAACGGTATTGCAATGGTACAAGCAATTTACACCTGCTCTCAACAAACATTCCTTGACTTCATTCGCCTTCATATCTGTCCTCCTTGTTATAAAATCAACTTTATTAAACCTCGTCGTAAGGAATATTGCAAGGCTCTTCGGAGCTTTAGGTATAAAAAAAGGAATCAAACGCTGATCCTGTCGCATACTGTCAAAATATTTCTTTTTGTTTATATATGATAACAGTCAATGAAATCGTGCTGCGCACGATGAAATCCTCGCTCTACTCGGATGAAATCTTCGGCGTGCCGCCTCAGATGAAATTAAATCCGTCCCATTCTCCCCGCAAAGCGGGATTTCATCGCGAAGCGATTTCATCCACCGAAGGTGGATTTATCCCGTCCGTAAGGACGGATTTAGTTGAAAAAAGCCATTCGCTTACGCGAATGGCTTTTTTCTTGGGATACCACTACAAAATAAATCCATATAAAGCTATCGTACAAAAACAGTCCGTGACTTTTTCCATGAGGGTACACTTATCCCTTGGCGATGATGGGAGTTGCACTTGACCGCTGTCTTCCGGGGCGCAACGCCATGCTTGCAAACGAGGTCTATGTAATGCCTTTTAGTAATCTGTTAATATAGCAATCCCATATTTATTATATTTAACACGAGAAACATTTGACTCGTCAAAATCACTATATAACTTTTGGAATTTTTTGATTGCTTTCTTTTTTGTCCAAGCTTTGCATAATGCGCAATCATCGGTTGCGTTGTGGTTTCCGTCGTTTTCCATAGAACCGGGTATAAATAAGCAGTAAAGAAACATTATTTTTCTCCTTTTGCTGTATTGATGGAAGCAATCAACATTCTGCGGATTGTACCACATTGATTATATAAATCTTTAGCAAACTCGCGCTCAATTAACTCGGATTTTACAAACAATTCAAGCCAATATTCCGTTTCGTAGCACTCCTTCAGCGCAATTTGAAATTTAGCAACAAAGTCGGCTTTACTATGAGCATAATTCGCTTCGTGAATATTGGCACCGATAGACGTTGACGAACGCTCTAACTGATTGACGAGAGAATAGTGACCTTTTATGCTGTCACACATCTTGATAACTTTTACCGCAAAATCGGTTGATAAATCCCGAAGCTTTGAGTCTGCCATAGTAACGCCGCCTTTCTTGACGTTATTATAGCAAAAAACCGTTTGTTTTTCAAGTGAAATATTCGGCTTACGCCGAATGTGAAATAATTCACTTCGTGAATTGTGAAATATTGCTCCCGTTGGTCGCAATGTGAAATAAAATTCGCCTCCTCACGCGCGAAGCGCATTTCACATGCGAAGCATATTTCACGCTCCGAAGGAGTATTTCACTCGCCAAAGGCGAATTTCACTGAAAAAAGCCATTCGCTTACGCGAATGGCTTTTTTCTTGTGATACCACTACAAAATACGTCCGTACCGTACTGTGCTATAAAAACAGTCCGGCTTTTTTTGTTAGATGGTACACTTATCCCTTGGTATTGACGGGAGTTGACAGTAACCGCTATCTTCCGGGCTGTCAGCACCATGCTTGTAACGAATCTTATGTAGTTGATTCACATTGAAGGGCTTGCTTCTTAGACTACCGTATCATCTACTGTAGACTATTCTTCCGACTCACCTTCGTAAGCTCTGCGCACACGTTCTACTCCGTATTTTAAGAGAACGTTTTCTCCTTCGAGGTCGAAGTGGCGATAATCCCAAATGACATCAAAACCATCACGGGTAACGTGGAAATTTGACTCTCCTGTCATATCAATCTGATGAATATAATCAGCAAATTGTTCAGCAGAAATGTCATCCAAAATACCCCTGCCTTGACCTTCGACTACGTATGGGTAGTGCCTGCCTGTGCCTTTCGCCATGTCAGAGATTGAGGTAACACGAATATCAAACTCCTGTGAACAGCCGTAATCATAAACCATTTCCATCGTATCACCAACCGAAAGGTTTAGATCTTGGAGTTTTGCCTGTGTTGCATCGACAGCGTTTTCGATATCGCATTCATCAAAAATCATGGGCAGAACATAAGGTGTGTCTTTGAAGGAAAACTCAAATGCATGATATGCCAACGTATCGAATGTGTGAAGAATTAAGTATCCGAGTTGGGCGATAGTGTATTTGCTTGACACTTCGACTGTTCTCCAGATCTTGTCTTCAAATCCGTTGTAGGCGATATGCATTGCATAGACTTGGGCTTTCATCAAAATCACCTCCAATATGTAATTGTGAGAGTATTATATCATAAATTTGCTGTTCATTCAAGTAGATTATGTAAATGTTTGAATATCTTATTCGGAAACCGTAAATACAACGACTTCTTGTTCCGGTCTGTAGTATTCAAACGTTGAATATTTGTCTTCTACATACGCCCAGCTCAAATACCAATCTCCGGGAAACATTTTGTCTGAAATGGTTAGTGTCGCTGTATAAATGTCTTTTTTCGGATCTCCTTTTTCTATGTTAACCCAAGCACTTGCTTCATTTTCCGGTTTAACCGCAGACTTGAATTGAATTTTTATGATGAAAACATCATAATGGGAATCCACGTCAACATTAACTGTGATTGTATCTCCGACCGAAAGCACCCCATCTTTTTTCTCGATGGTCACATCATTGATAACAACATCCGGTAAAACAGGGATCGTTTCTTGTCGCACGATAACCTCATTACAAACCGAGCAATGCTTGCCCTCGGTTTTTCCTTCGGATGTATATGTTGGCGATACCGCTGCATCCACAACTTCTGTATGAGGAAGCTTATCTATGTATTGAGTTTCTTTAGCACCGCAAGAGCAAATGCGTTCTTCTTCGCCCTTGACGCTACAAGTAGAATTTTTCACCGTTGACCACTCGCCATAATCATGAACATGTGCATCTGTTGCTGGATTGGTGTCACCTGAAGATGAGCCATTGGGTGTTTCGTTATGACTACCATTGTCACAAGCAGCCATGCCGAAAACACATATCAATAATATAGCCAGAGCTATTATCTTTTTCATGTGATAGTACTCCTTCTTTTTCATCAAAATATCTGCTAATACTATTATAACATATTTTTGTGAATTT
>JAFTRY010000003.1 GCA_017462035.1 Clostridia bacterium | reverse complement strand
TTGGTGCAAATACAATATGGTACTTGCAATTCCATTGCGTATGTGCTAAACTATTTGTGTCAAGTTTCACGACTTGATCCTCCTTTGATGTTTTTATTGTTTTGGTTGGCAGACCAACTTTATTATACATCAAAGGAGGTATTTTTTCTACGCATAGCTAAAGCTTTTTTATCCACACCGGCACAGCCGGTGGTTCTATATATACAATAGAGTAGGCGTTGTGCCCGGGGCACAACGCCTATTTATTGTCCCCTGTTCTACGGGGGATATTTATTACGATTACCAGGTCTTCTCGCCTTTCTGATAGGGGCGATTCTGTGGCGTATACGGAAGAGTCAGGGTTTTCGTTCCGTCATTGGCGACAATATGATCGATGACCGTAGATGTCTCGCCGAAGATCCAGGCGTTACAGCCCTCCACGGTATCGGTATCAAAGTCGATTTGGGTATGACAGCCTGGCCAGAGTGCCACCCGAGGTGACACCGCCTCATAAAAGACATTCTGGGCACCTTCGGTACGTCCATGATGGGAAATCTGGCAAATATCGCCTGCAATCTCGTCTCCAGCGACCCGAAGGGCTCTCTTCTGCGCCGAGGGACGCGCGTCACCGGTAAAGATGATCCTCTGTCCCCCTACCGTCACCCGGAAGATGGGAGAGATATTATTTCCGTCACCCAGAAGTCCCTTACCGTTCTCCACGAACATATCCTCAGAGGTATAGAAGAATTCCATTTCAAGACCGCCAAAGCGCAGAACGTCTCCCGTATGGATCGTTCTGTTTTTTTCCTCAAAATGAGGAACCGATACCACGAGATCCGCATTCAGATTTACCGCCGCCTCGTCGGGAGTCAGGTTTGTCAGATACGCCTCGATCTCCCCGTCCTCTTCCTTCCACTGCCTCACTACTCCATAGTGGTCCTTGTGAGGGTGTGTAATCATCCAGGCGGCGATCCGCGGCTTCTTGCCTCCCGACAGTTCCCAAAGCAGGGGAACCAGGGTTTCGTAGTCGTTCCCGAACTCCGGCGCAAGGTGGAATCCTCCGTCGATGACGAAAAGCCGTCCGTCTCTCAGCCGAAAGATATAACCCATGCCGCTGGCGCTTCCTCGGGTCTTGCGGGAGTGGGAGGTATGAGTAGAAAACTGGGTCAGTGTGACTGCCTGCTCTTCCCCTTCCTTCTCCGTCATGAAGTCGAAGGGACGGTTCTCCTCACCGATCACGCGGATCTCCCCAATGCCGGAAAGATACGATACGGTCAGCTTATCGGAATCCCTTTTATAGGTCGCGAAGCGATGCTCACCGATCTGATTTTCCGCTGTACGGACAAAACCTGCCGTCTCCAATGCGGCACAGTAATTCCTCCACTGCTCTTGGTCGGTGTTCTCCCAGCGAAGCATCTGACAGCCTCGGGAGCAAGGAATGGGCTCCGTTTCCTTCGTGAGTTTCGGTATATTTTCCCAGTTCATCATTGATCACCTTTTTCCTTTCACGTACAAACACGTACAAAGGGAGGACGGATCCAACAAGCTCCCGGACAACCGTCACAGATCTTCTCTTCTCCGTCCTCCTCAATTCATAATTGAATATGTTTGGATTCGTTATTATTAGTTATAATAAGCAATAAACTCATCCAGCTTGGTCTGGAAGTTTCCAGCGTTGATACTGGAGGTCAGGTCACCCAGGTCATCCTTCACGTAGTTACGGAAGGTGTACACAGGAGTACCGATGGAATTGTGGTACAGATAACCAAAGTCGTACGCACGGTGAGAAACCAGGAAGTCAAACATCTGTGCCGCCAGAGGATCACCACCGGTGTAACGCTGCTTGTATGCCTTCTCAAACACTGCAGGATATACTGTCTTGTAGGACTCGTAGGTCAAGTATTCGGCTACAGCACCTACTGCCTGCAGCTTGCTGGTGGGCAGGTTCTACATTACGTTGAAGCAGCTATGTTCATTGTGGGTTGCTACACGATAATCAGAATCCTCGTCCCACTTAGGCAGAGCGAGAATACCGTACTTAAAGGTTGCGTCCTGGAGATAGGTCTTGGCAAAGCTCATTCTCTCCACATAGAACATTGCTCTTCCCTCTTGGAATGCCTTCTGACCGCCAAAGCTGGAAGTTCCGTCATAAATAACGCTCTTATTTCTGTGGTACAGTTCCTTCAAGGAATCCAAGATAGTAGAGTTCAACTCGTCCTGCATAACTACGGTAGGAACGCCCTGGGGAGTCTTCTCTACGATCTTAACATTCAAGGACTGCAAGAATCCGTCTACTGACGCAGAGCTATTACCCAAGCCCATGGCATAAACGCCGGTGCTGCTACCGTCGCCCATGGAACTGAGGCACTGCATCATTTCCTCATAGGTCCATTCGCCGTCAAATACCTGCTGGTAGAAATCCTGCTCACCCAGCGTATCCTCTGCCAGATCAAAGTTTACGAACATAACGTACATACCCTCGGTGGTGGTGATGTTCGCCGCGCCAACCAAGGAGTAAACCTTATCCTTGTATGTAGAGGTAGTAATGAAGTCCTGGTCCCACCAGCCACGGGTCATATCTACATGGGGAATATCCTTGAAGTCCAGATATGCGCCCTTCGTAATCAGGGCAACAGCCTTTGCGGTGTAGTTGGAAACCAGATCATAGCCGCCGTCAATACCTGCCTGCAAGCTGTTCATCAGATCGGCAGCCATACCGTTTGCCGCTTCATAAGTAGTATTGGTTCCATCGGCGGTCTGGAATTTAAACCGAACACCGAGTTTACCTTCTACCGCTTTGTTACGGGTATAAATCGCGTCGCTAATAATGTCTCCTACCAGCTCCTCGGCATACATCTCGTCCTGCTTTGCCTTACGTTGCAGAATGGTGATTTCCTCACCGTTGAAGTTTAAGGAGGAATCCAAAGTCAACAGATAGGGATCCTGGGAGGGATCACCGGTCTGAGCTTCGCCCGCTACGTCGCTTTCGCTACCGGTAGGAGTTTCTTCTTCTTCCTTGTTACATGCCATCATACCGACCAGCATCAGCATGACCATGAGCAATGCCAATATTCTCTTTGCCATTTTTTGTTCTCCTTTCATTTTTTCGCCAATCTCTTGACAGGTAAAGAAAAATTGTGTATAATGAATTTGCTTCACACTAACATTTTATCACATCGATGCTAAAAAAGCAATATTATTTCACTGGTGTTTTTTGCTAATACACTAAGATTTCAAACGATTGGAGTTTAACAGTCATGGCTCAAAAATTTCTCGTAACCTATGGTCAGCGCTTTCATTTTGAAGAGACCGCGCTCCACAACACCCTATACGCTCCCCACATTCATCCCCACTTCGAGCTCTACATTTGTCTGGAGGAGATCGAGCGCCTGGCGCACATCAACGGAAACACCATTGACATTCACGGTCCCTGCGCGATTCTATACGCCCCCTACTCTCTTCACGCTAATGCTGCAAAAAAGAACACGATGTACATCCGTCATTCCCTGAATTTCGGCACAGAATTTCTTGAGCAATACTCGCAATCCCTGAATGACATCTCCATCATTCACGAGAACAACAGCAGTATCTTCATGCTCGATGAAACACGGCAGCAGGAGATCAAGCAGGTTCTTTCCCTGTTCTCCTATTCTCCCAGAGATTCCTCACGCCAGGAGCTTCTCACCGTATACCTTCTTCGTCTCCTTCAGCACTACGTCAAGCGAGACAGCAACTTCCAGCAGATCTCCAACAGCGAAGCTCTCTCGGTTCCCGATATTCTCAAGTATATTGTAAAGCATATCGGCGAGCCGCTGACCATTCCCAAAATTGCCGATCAATTCTTTATCGGTACGGACAAGCTAAACAAGGATTTCAAAAAATACACGGGAATGCCTGTTCACCAGTTCATTATCAACGTGAAGATCACCATTGCCAAGCATGAGCTGGAGCGAAAAGAAAAGTCCATCGGACAGATCGCCAAGGAGCTCGGATTTACCAACGAGATCTATTTCTACCCCTTCTTCCGGAAACACACGGGGTACACGCCTCTGCAATACAGAAAGCTGAACAAGCAGGCGGAATATTTGCCGTAACAAATGACCAAACCCTTCGGTTTCAACGAAAACCGAAGGGTTTGGTCATATCCCAATATAACCGAACGTTTTTTTTGAAAACCGAAAAAACCCGATAGTGATAGGGATAATGATAATGATAATGATAGTGATAGTAATAGGGATAGGGGAAGGTATATAATAACTCCCGCATTAGTAGAGTCCCATCAACTACGTGTTGATTGACTTTTTCCACCAACCCATGTATAATGAAATTACCACCTCAAAAGAAGCATTGACGAAAAGGAGAAGCCATGAAAGCAAAAAATGAATTGAGAGGAAATTTCAACTATTTCCAAAAGAGTGAGTGGATGAAGTATGTGGGACTGACTCTGGTGATCTTGGGAGCCATTCTGTTTGTGTTTGGATGGTCCTACCTGTCTTACCTCTTCTCTATCGCAGCGGTTCCTACGGGACTGGTACTGCTGCTGGCGCGATCCATCACCAGCTCCAGCGATGATGACATTGCCGCTTACATTGCCGGTCATCTGGAAAATTTGGAGATCGATGCGGAAAATGACAAGGATTTCAAGGCACGGTGCTTAAAAAGCATGGAGCCGGAGGTCTGTGAGGGTTACGAATACAAAGAGGGCATCATGCTGAAAAAGCCGAAAAAGGGAGTTCTACGCTCCTCGGAATATACCAAAGCGATCCTTTACCCTATGAAAGACGGCATCCGTGTCTCTCGTCACACCATCTCCTTAGTCTCCCATGACGAGATCCGTCAGGACATAGAAATTCCTTATTTCCATATCAAACGGTTTGAGATTGCCAAGGAGGATCTAAAGCTGACCTTCGGAAAGAATACCTTCGCCCTCCGATCCGTACGCTTGGAGATCGAATACGGTGAGGACTCTTTCCTTTCCCTGCCCTTCGGAGAAAACGTGCAGACCGAGGATTTTGTAGCACGGATCCAAAAGCTGATGGTGTCTTCATCCGAACACACGCAATAATTCTTGCGCCCGAGCTTTCATATGTGGCTGCCGTGTTGGGAAACAGAAACACGGCAGCCCTTATTTTTATCTTGACAAATCCTTTCGGAGCGAGTATAATAGAATCGATCAAATTTTTACAGCAAGGAGAAAAACATGGCAATTTACTATATTGACCCGGTTGGCGGAAACGACGCTTGGGACGGACTTTCCCCCCAACAGCCTAAAAAAGACTATACGGTCCTGGAGGTGCATCCCGGTGACTCTGTTCTCTTCCGTCGCGGTACTTTTCTGCGTTGCGGTCTTCAGACCGTTGAGGGTACGGAGAATGCCGTGGTAACCTACGGAGCTTACGGCGAGGGAGAGGCACCCGTATTCTGCGGGTCTACTGATGCCAGCCGCCCTGAGAACTGGGTCGAGGCGGAGCCGAATATCTGGAGATGCCTTGTGGACATTCCCGGAGAGGTGGGGAATTTCGTATTTAACGAAGGTGACTGCACAGCAACCTTCCACTGGGAGAAGGAAGAACTAAAGGCGCAGGGAGATTTCTGGGACAGCAGAATGTTGGGTGAAAACGAATACCGTCTGCGCACCGAGGAGGTTCCCCAGGAAGTTCTTCTCTATTCCGAAAGCAACCCTGCTCTGTACTACTCTCACGTGGAGGTCGTATCCTTCAACGAGCGGATCCTGGCACGGCTCAGATCCAACATGGTATTTGACGGTCTTCGCTTTATCAATAGCGGGGTCCACGCTTGCGCGGGAAGCGGCAAAAACGTAACCATTCGCAACTGTCGAATTGAGAATATCGGCGGCTGTGCCTGGAACCGCACTCTGCGCATCCGTTTCGGCAACGGCATCGAGTTCTGGCATTACGGTGAGGATATTCTCATCGAGAACTGTGTCTTCAAGAACATATACGATTCCTGTGTGACCCATCAGGGTGCCGGCTCGAGGACCATACCCACCAACAATTTCATCTGCCGCAACAATGTCTTTGATACTTATGGCATGGCGGCGTTTGAATACAGAGACAAGCTTCCCATCCGCTCTTCCTTTACAGACAACACCTGTTTGCGTGCCGGTTGCGGCTTTGCTATGCTGGGAGAGACTTTGCCCAGGACCTCAGAGATCTGGCCCCAACCCATGGGACACCATATTTTCCTTTGGAGAATTCCGGAGGCAACAGAAGGGGGCGATCTGGTAATCACGCACAACACCTTTGGTCCGGCTCCCGTTGGCGCGGCAATCTATTCGATCATCGATCCCGCGGCAGAGGCACAGATCACCCTAGACTACAACACCTACACAGAAAATTCCGTCCTATTGAACCGTTTCGGAGGCAAGAACTTCACGGCTCTTGCTGACTACCAAAAAGAAACGGGTAAGGATGCCCACAGTACCTACGCCGAATAAATACTTGGCAAGCAAAACCGTTCGGTTTCCTTTTACGGCACCGAACGGTTTTTCAACATTTCGGTTTAAAGCAAGTCACCTTAACGGTCAATGAATATCCGCTACGACGTATGAAGGAACTCCTCGTCTTCCTTTGCTAAATTCAAAATTTCTACGTTCCGTTTCTCGGCGTACCGATAATAGACCGCATCCCCAAATCAACCACCCGAAGGTGTTCGTATGAACCTTCGGGTGAGATTTTTCCATAGCAAAGCCTCCCCGACGCATGAAGCGGCGGGGACGCAGGGGGATTTTCAAGGGGGAACGCCTTGAAAACGCTTTCTTCGCCATTCTTTGTCGTTTCACAAAGAATGGCATACATCTACACCAAAGTAATTTTTCCGTTCAGCAAAGAATAACATAGAACCACACCGAAGTAAATTTACCGTTCAGCACCGCTCCGCAAAGAATGGCATAAACCTACACCGAAGTAACTTATAGTGAACTTACGCAAAAAAATACCGCATGGCTCCTGTTAAAACCAATGCGGTATTTTTTATATTTATAATTATATCTCCCGAATCAAATCGGCATAAACATAAAGAGAACCTAAGCAAAGAAGAGGTGCTCCCGCTTCCCTTGCCGCACGTCTCGCGCGGCGAAGTGCGTCGCTGAGCGTGGGACAGGCTTCGGCTGCCACCCCCGCTGTTCTTAATGTTTCGGCGTACTCCTCGGCACTGAGTGCCCGAGGACTGTTAGGGGTTATGGTAAAGGCGTGAGAAGCCACGGCGGACAGATCCCGTGCAATGGCGGTATAGTCCTTATCCCGAAGAACACCGGTAAGCAAATAGACCTTTTTGTCGGGAAAATATTGCCGAATACTCTCTACTGCCGAGCGGATCCCTTGGGGATTATGGGCACCGTCAAAGATCATCAGGGGGTCTCTTTCCAGGATCTCAAAGCGTCCATGCCACACCGCCTTTTTCAGTCCGTTCCGCAAAGCCGCTTCGGATACGGTGAGCCCTCTCCGCCGAAGCCGACGAAGGGCGCTGAGCACCACCGCCGCGTTGCGGGGCTGATACATCCCCAGCAATGAGATTTGAACCTCTCTGAATTCCTCAAAGTCAAAGATACTTCCCTCAAGGGTCGCCTCACGAAGAGACAGATGGGAATGATCCACCGCAAAGAACTCGGAGCCCTTCTCCTCCGCGATTCTTTGGATCACCCCTTTCGCGCATGCATCCTCCCCACCGTAAAGGACCGGACTTCCGTCCTTGATGATCCCTGCCTTTTCCTCGGCAATTTTCTCCACGGTATCTCCCAAATAGGCGGTATGATCCAAGGCAATCCCGGTAATAACGGACAACAGAGGCTCTCGGATCAGATTGGTGGAATCCAATCTTCCTCCCATGCCCGCCTCCAAGATCACCACGTCGCACGCCTTCCGCTTAAAATATTCAAAGGCAATGGCTGTGATCAGCTCAAACTCGGTAGGACGATCCGTCATGGCATCGGCAATGGGACGGACGTACGCCGTAATCTCTGCCAGCTCCCCATCGTCAATAGGCTCGCCGCCCACGCACATCCGTTCGTTAAAGAAGCGGATATAGGGGGAGGTATAGAGTCCCACCCGATAGCCTGCCTCCCGGAGAACCGAGTCCAGCATGGCACAGAAGGAGCCCTTTCCGTTGGTTCCTGCCACATGAATAAATTTTAAGTCCTTTTGAGGGTTTTCCAATCCCTCGCAGAGCTGCGTGATCCGTTCCAGCCCCGGCTTGCAAAAGGTCCAGCTGATGGAATGGATATAGTCCAAAGCTTCGGTATAGGTCATAGAGTCTCCTTCAAGTAGTTTGTTTGTCAATAATAGTTCGTCAAGCGGCGGAAGGACGGGCGGCTGAGCAACAGGCAAAGCACTAGAATCTCCAGGGGAGCGATCAAACAATAGAGGGGGATCCGCCAGAGCACCAGCATGCCGTAAAATTGATACAGACCAATGGGCTTAATGATCATAGAGCCGACCAGGTGAGCTATAGCTCCCGAAACAATGATCTGAGCGGTTCCCTTTCGGCGAACGAGAGATCTGGCACCCACGCCCGAAAGGATCCCCACTGCGGCGGCACCTGCCGTTACAATAAGGTTGGGGGGATAGCTCTGAGCAGATAGCAGATAACTGACCAGATCCGATGCGGCTCCCACCAAGCCTCCTACCCAGGGACCGTACAGGATCCCGGACAGAATAATCGGCAAATTCTCGAAGGTGACTCGAAACAATCCGTTCCCAAAATTGAGAACGCTTTTGCAAAAGATTCCGATCACAACGCTCATTGCCGTCAGCATAGCGGCGGTGGTAAGGGAACGGACGTTCAGGAACACGCTCCTGTCTCCCTGTCTCTTCACTTTTCTTTTTAATTCGGACATAAAAAACCTCCTTTTCCTCGACTGCATAGGGCGAAAGAAAAGGAGGCTCATGACCCAGACTTTTGCCGTATGAAGCGGGATGCAGAATAGGGACCGCAAGCCTTGGCTTTTCGTCCCGTCGGCAACTCCCCGTCCGACAGGCACTTAACGCTCCTATTCTTACTCTTCTACACGTTTTTTTATTTTGGCGGATTTCCGCACTGTTTATTATAAAACTTTTTTCTTCACTTGTCAAGATTTTCCCATGATTTTTATGATTTTTTCTAAAAGCGTTTTTATGAATTCCGTTGTTTTTTTGGGAGTTTTATGTTATAATGTCCTTGAACAAAAAACAGGAGGCTCAAATATGATCACACAAACTCTCCCTCTCAGTGAGCACTACCCTGAGGCATCACTGGTAACCTACTTGCACGACAATGCCCACTGTCCCAATTGTCAGCGCCCCGCCATGATCGTTTGTCCCGGCGGCGGATACAGCGGTCTCTCGTCCCGTGAAGCGGAGCCTATCGCTCTTGCCTATCTGAACGCGGGCATGAACGCTTTTGTTCTTTATTACGGTGTCAAGGAGCACGCGGCAAATTACGCTCCGCTGATCCAAGCCGCCATGGCAATCCGCCACGTTCGTGAGCACGCGGAGGAATACGCCATTGACCCTAATAAAATTTTCGTCGTCGGTTTTTCAGCCGGCGGACATCTTGCCGCCTCCGCGGGAATCCTTTGGAACGCCCCCGTGGTGCGAGAGGCTCTTGGCATTACCGCGGAGACAGAGGGAATCAACCGTCCAAACGGTATGATCCTATCTTATCCCGTCATCAGCGGCTTCGCCAAGGCACACCAAAGCTCTATCTATCACCTCTGCGGAACCAAAGAACCTACAGACAAGCAGAGAGCCGCCTTTTCCCTGGATCTCCATGTAGATGAGACCACCTGTCCCGCCTTCATCTGGCACACCTTCTCGGACGAGCTGGTTCCCGTGGAAAATTCCCTCCTTCTCATGAACGCCATGGCACAAAAGAAGGTTCCCTTTGAGGCGCATATCTTCCCCGTGGGACAGCACGGTCTTGCCCTCTCCACAGAGGAAACAGGAATTTGGTCCTCTCCCGAGCACGCCTCCCACACGGCACGGTGGCTTCCCCTCTCCATCGAGTGGGCATCTCTTCTGTTTCAGAATTCATGAGAACAAAAAAACGAGTCGGCTATGGGGCGTACTCTAAAGGACGGTTTTTAAAATTCAATAGAATACGTTACCTACTGACAGGAAAAGGACGAAGAATTGTGAAAATTCCTCGTCCTTTTTTCTTGGCAATTGCTGCATTTGTGGACATTGCGTCGTGTCCTTAAGGACACGACGATTACGCCCAACTCATGGTGGTCGGCTTAGGCTCCACGATGATAATATCCTTCAAAAAGCTTACCGCTTTTCTCAGTCCCTCATCAATGGACATGACGCTATCCTCATGTTCAATAGACAGAACACGGTCATAGCCGCACAGGCGGAGGTTAGACACAAGGTCTCTCCAATAGCTTTCGTTATTGCCGTAGCCAACAGTGCGGAATACCCAGGAACGCTCCAGCTCTCTGCCGTAGTGCTTGGTATCCAGCACACCGTTGACGGCAGTATTGTAAGCGTCGATCTTGGTATCCTTCGCGTGAACGTGGTAAATCGCCCCCTTCAGCGCGCGGATGGCTGCCACGGGGTCGATTCCCTGCCAGATCAGGTGGGAGGGGTCAAAGTTAGCACCGATCACGTCACCAACTGCCTCGCGGAGCTTGAGAAGCGTTTCGGGGTTATACACACAGAAGCCGGGGTGCATCTCAAAAGCAATATGCTTTACGCCATGCTCCAGCGCGAAAGCACCTGTCTTTTTCCAGTAAGGGATCACTTTCTCGTTCCACTGCCAATTGAGGATCTCCACATAGTCGTCGGGCCACGCGCAGGTCACCCAGTTAGGAAGCTTCGCGCCGTCGTGGTCGCCAGGACAGCCGGAAAAGGTAATGACGGTATCGATTCCCAGCTTCTCCGCCAAAAGCACGGCGTTCTTGAAATCCTTGTCATACATTTCGGCGGTAGCCTTGTCGGGATGCAGAGGGTTTCCGTGAGCAGCCAGGGCGCAGATCTCCACGTCGTACTTCCGGAAGGTTGCCACAAACTCGTCCAATTTCTTCGGATCGGCAAGCAGCTCTTCCGGATTACAGTGGGCTTTTCCGGGATAGCCGCCAGCACCGATCTCCACGGTGTGAACACCCAAGCCGGTCAGGATTTTCAGCGTTTCCTCCAGGGACTTTGCACCGTACAGGTTTGCAAGTACACTCAGTTTCATAGCTCATTTCCTTTCTTGTCGCCCGGGCAACTTATTGCTCCATCAGGCGTTTATTAAATTCTTCCGCGGTATTATAACCCATCTTCTTTTGACGGTTATTCATGGCAGCCGTCTCTAGGATAATAGCAAGATTTCGTCCGGGATGGACGGGGATAGTAATGGAGGGTACGTTGATACCCAGGATGTTGACATACTCCTCATCCAGACCGAAGCGGTCATACATTTTTTCAGAATCCCAGGGCTCCAGGTTAATGACTATATCGATCCGCTCGGTTGCCTTGACCGAACCCATACCGAAAAGGCGGCGAACGTCTACGATACCGATACCGCGAAGCTCAATATAATAGCGAATCAACTCGGGGGCACTTCCCACCAAGGTCTTTGCGGAAACCCGTTTGATCTCCACCGCGTCATCCGCCACCAGGCGGTGTCCGCGTTTGACCAGCTCAATGGCGGTCTCGCTCTTACCGATTCCGCTGTCACCCAGGATCAGCATACCCTCGCCGTACACCTCAACCAAGACACCGTGACGGGTGATTCTGGGGGCCAGACTTTGGTTCAAGGAGGCAATGATCGATGCCATAAAGGCACTGGTACGCTCAGCGGTGCGCAACAACGGGACGCCGTACTGCTCCGCAAAGGTCAGCATTGCCTGCTGCGGCTCATTGGACGAGGTCAGCACTACGGCAACCGGCTTTAGAGAAAAGAATTTGTCCAAGCGGCGGCTTCGCTCCCCGTCGTCCAATCCAGATAGGTAAATATGCTCCGCCCGTCCGATGATCTGGATCCGAAGGGGCTCAAAGGAGTCCACATAGCCAGACAGGGCAAGTCCGGGACGGTCCACCTCGGGGCTGGATACCAAGATTTCGGTTCCCGTTTTCGGCATAACCAACTGCTCCAGCTGAAATTCCCCGATCAGACTATTCAGCGGAATACTGTATTTCGATTTCATAACGGTACGGTCTCCTTTCGGAAGCTTTTTCCTGCTTCTCATTATATCATATTTCCCACAGCTTGAAAAGTCTTTTTTTGATTTTTTGAAGATTTTTTTAGGAATTCAGCGGAAACCTTGGTTTATTCATAATATTGTCACAAAATTGCGGTATAATGAGATATTACTATAGAGGCTTACAAAGATTTTTAAATTTGATTGAGGTACATATGAAACAACATTCCATTCTTTTTCGCTTCCTCTCCCTTTCCTTGGCGATCATTTGCCTGGCTTTGACTCTTTGTGCCTGCGGAAACAAAGAGGATACCGTGGATGAAAAAACGGTAGTGGGAACGATAGACGGTAAAGACGTCTACTACGATGAAATCTACTACCTGGTCAAAGGCTACGAGGAGGTAGTAAAGAATAGCTGCGGGGATGACACGGGCAAGCAAAACGAAAAATACCGCACTCTGATTGCCGAAAATATCACCGAGACCTACGCCATGCTGCACCTTTGCGAAGCCATGGGTGTGACCTATAACGAAAAAGACTGGGAAGATCAGATCGACGAACAGGCAGATGCCTATATTACCAACTTCTTCGAGGGTAACGAAGATGATTTTCGTGCCTCCCGCGAGGAACAGGGATTGACGGAACGGTATTTCCGCTATATACTGGGAACCGAGCTGATCTACGAGGAGCTCTTGACGCTCTACCCCGAAAAAGGTCTGGTCCCCAGCACCGAGGCTGAGATCCGCGCCGCTATCAAGAAGAACTTTATTCACGTATATCACCTCGCCCTCTTCAACGACGAGGGGGACGACGCTGAGAAAAATTATGCCAAAATGGAAACCGCTCTCGGCATGCTCCGTTCCGGGGAGTCATCTATGTACGACCTGATTAGCAAGGGCTATACCGAGGATTTCTCCGACCCATCCGGCAAAGGTTATTACATCGTCAAGGGCACCATGGAGGAGTCCTACGAGAAGGCGGCGTTTGATTTGGACGTTTTAGAGATCAGCGACATTGTCGTCTCCCAGGGAACCAATAATGTCAATCAATTGGTTCCTTGCTACTATATCATTCAGCGCTTCGCTTTGGACGAGGAATATATAGAGGAAAATTTCTATGAGCTTCAAACTGAATATTACGGCTCCGTTATTTCGAAGGACATGGAGGAAATACGGGCGACTCTCACCTTTGAACCCAACGACTTTTACAATTCTTTGGACCTCAGTAATCTTCCCAAGGTAGAGGAAGGTACTACAGCGAAGATCGTATGGATCTGCGTGGGTGTTGGCTGTGCGGTTTTGATTGCCGGTGCTGTAACAACCGTTGTGATCCTGAAGAAAAAGCACGCGAAGAAGAACCTTCCCGTCCAAAAGAGGTCCAAAACATGAACGGATACAACCGTCACGCCCAATACCGAAAGGGCGTATACCGACGGCGACAGCTCCAAACCGTTCTGATTACGGCAGGCGTTCTGTTACTCCTCCTCTTTATTGCTTTTCTCATTGTGGGAAATTTGCTTTCCCGGCGAAGTGAAGCAGAGGAAACCGACTCAACCGTCTCGGATACGGAAACGGACAGCGCACAGAGCCGTCCCACAGCCGCACGGCAGCTGCGAGGAAGTCCCCTCTTGATTGAGACCGCGGACTCCACCACCCTTGCTTCTCGGTTACGCGCGCTCGCCGGACAAGGCATCGACGCGGCAAGCGTACCCATGAACACCTCCTCCGGAGCGTTGCTATACCGTTCCCCCGTTGCCGTCCGTCTTGGTCTGACAGCGAACGGAACCTACACCACGACCCCCGAGCAGGCAATGAAGCAAGCCAAGGATCAGGGGATCTACGTAAGCGGAACCTTTTATCTGAATGCGCTCGAAACGGAGGACAAGCTCCTCCGCTCGGTGGAGCTTGCCCAAGTTGCGGCGGTCATTGCCGAGGCGATGGAGGGAGGCATGGACGATGTATTGCTGATTCCTCCCGTCTTAACCGAGGAACAGATCCCGGAACTGCTTCGACTGGCGGAATCCATACGCGATCTGGTCCCAAACGGAATTTTGGGGTGCGCCCTTCCCCTTTCTCTCCTGGAGTACGAGAATAGCTCCGCATTGGTAAACCAACTGGCAGGGAGCTTCAATTTTCTGGCGCTGGATCTTTCTGATTCCGGGGACATGGATCCTTCCGAGCACGTGGAAACTGTCATGAGCTCCTCAGGTATTCTATTTTATCTCCTTCGCTATGAGATGCGGATACTTCTTCCCGAGCTCACCGACACAAATGCCCAGTCAAGCCTCATCAGCATGGTGGAAGCGAACTGGACAAGCAACTGGCAGGTCCTATCCAGAGCAGTGGAAACTTCATAAAAAACGACTTTGAAAAGTAACACAAAAGCACTTATGACAAACGATTTTTGTTTCGTTATCATAAGTGCTTTTTGTTGTTTCGTTAAATCTGTGTTATCGGGCGTTAGCGAAACGCGACAGCCCCTTTTTTGTTTTCCGGATACGAAAATATTTTTCTCTTTTTGAGACTATGTGAGACTTTGGGATACTATTTGAGATTTTACCTTGCTGTATAATATGGGTGCACAGACGGGAAAAGGAGGTAAATCCCATGAAAAACAAATGCGGTGGCAAGCGATTGAGCGAGGCATGCCGCCGCGGAACTTCTCAACGAATTTTGGAACAGTACATCCGCTCCTGTCACCCGTCGGAGGACACGGAGGGAGCGGCTCCGAGCAGACGGAACGCTTCTGTCCGCGGAGAACGATTTCCCAATCTTGCCGGCTTCTGCCGATTTGCCCAAATAACGCCCGAAGAGCTGGAGCGGCTCGCTCGGGAGTATCCCGAAGAGGTAGAAAGGCTATATGCCACGCTGGAGGATGAAGCACTCAACTCCTCTCTCCCCGCCGCAATTCTTTCGGTCTATCTAAAGAAGCGGCTCGGATATGAGTATGAGAAGCTGTCTGATGAGCCAGAGCCCGGCACTCTTCAAATCTGTTTTGAGCACGATGTTCTCCATGATGGCGAGTAATCCTGAACGAGTCTCCCGCAGGCTCCGGATCTCGGGTGTTCCTTCCCCCAGGCAACAGGAATTCTTTGATGCCCGTGCCAGATTCATTGCTTACGGAGGTGCCAGAGGAGGCGGAAAATCCTGGGCACTTCGCCGCAAGCTGATCGCGCTCTGTCTCCGCTATCCAGGAATTCACTGTCTGCTGATCCGTCGCAGCATGGCTGAGCTAAAATCAAACCACGTCCTTCCCTTTCTGCGGGAATATGGTGCTCTCGTAAGCTACTCGGATTCCGAAAAAGCACTCCTTCTTTCCAACGGAAGCCGAATCGATCTTGGCTACTGCGACAGTGACCGTGACGTTCTTCGTTATCAAGGACAGGAATTTGACATCATTGCCATCGACGAGGCAACGCAACTGACGGAATTTCGATTTTCCGTATTCAAGGCATGTCTGCGAGGGATACGAGACGTTCCCCGTCGAATGTATCTAACCTGCAATCCCGGAGGTATAGGACACGCCTGGGTCAAGCGGCTTTTCATAGACCGCAAATTCCGCTCGGGTGAAGATCCGTCGGATTACGTCTTCATTCCCGCATCGGTTTACGACAATAAGATCCTCATGGAATCCGACCCCCAATACGTTCATTCCTTGAGATCCCTGCCTCAGCGAATGAGAGATGCTTGGCTTCACGGACGGTGGGACGTATTTGAGGGACAGTTCTTTTCAGAATTTGATGAATCCATCCACGTCCGTTCCACCGCCTCCTTCCCCGAACGGCTCAAGTATTTCGTTGCCTTTGACTACGGCTTCGACATGTTAGCCGCCCTTCTCATGGGGATCGATACGGAGGGAAATCTCTACGTCCTCCGTGAGTACTGCTGTCCCGATCTCACTCTGACGGCAGCGGCAGAGCGTGTGGCAGACTTATGCCGAGGGGTGGCAACAGAGTTTGCCGTTGCCTCTCCCGATCTGTGGAACCGCCGCCAGGACACGGGACGAAGCGGATTTGAGATCATGCAAGGCGTTCCGGGAATGCCTCCCATGCTCCCGGCGGATGACCGACGGATTCCGGGATGGCGAGTGCTCAGAGAGTATCTTGCACCTGGCGCGTCCCCTCGCCTTCTGATCGGAGAGGGATGCCGAGAACTGATCCGTTGTCTTCCGGCTCTTCTGTGCGATCCGGAGCGACCTGAGGATGCCTCCGGGGAGCCTCACGGTATTACTCACGCTCCCGAAGCCCTTCGATACGCTGTCATGAGCCGATGTCCGCCTCCCTCTCCCGAGACCTCCATGGGCTTCCGCTTCCCTCGCCCAAGCAGCTCACCCTTCTTTGACTGAAATTTCAATTCCGTCTGTGCCTTTGTCAGAGAAATGAGCAGTGATACAAGAAAGGATTTTCGAAACAATGTCAAAAAACAACAAACAAAGCGTCCCTTCTCTTTCCTTTGAGGGATTCAGAGGGGTCGATGGAACAGCATGCGGAGAGGATCCTCCCCGAGCATCCGACGTAGTAAATTTTCGCATACGAAAGGATGGCTCCTTGGAAAAGCGTTGCGGTTACCGTCTTCTTACCAGCGTGGACGAAACCATCCGTGCCATGTGGACCGGAATGGAGCGCGGGAGCTTTCTCGGATATCTTCTCTTAGGTAACACCCTCTATTCCCTGGACTTTTCCACCGGGGATCGACGGGCGCTGGGTACGGTGGATACCTCCGAGGGAAAGGCGTGCATTTTCTTCTACAGCGGTTATCTCTATGTCATGGACAAAACAGGGTTCTATCGCTTTCAAAACGGTACCCTCTCCCGTCCCTTAGGCTACGTACCTTTGATCGGAAAGGATTGGCCGAACAACACCATCGGTGAAACCTACGAACCCAGAAATATTCTCAATCCCCATGCCAGAATCAGCTATCTGATCTCGGATCCTCCCTCCATTTTTCTTTGTGTGGAGGACGAGATCCAATCGGTCCAGGCAGTATACGTCAACGGGATTCTCCAATCCCTGGACAACTACACGGTAGACGCTGATTTCAATACAGTTAACGTATCGGGGCTGAACGCGGGAGATCGCGTGGTAGTCTACCTCACTCTGAAAACAGACTATTCCGATCTGCTCAGCGCCCTATATAGCTCCCCCGAGGTCATTCTCTTCGGTGATGCCAATAACAACCGTCTCTTTTTCTGGGGCGGCTCGGAGGGAAATACCATCTTCTGCTCCTCCTTTGTTAGAAACGATCAGCTTAAGGAATCCCGCAAGCATTTTCCGGAAAGTGACGGGCTTTATTTCCCCGAGGAATTTGAATTTCAAGTGGGTTCCGGACAATGCAACGTGATGGGTGCCGTTCGGCACTATGACCGTCTGCTTCTCTTTACAGAAGGAGAAACCTGGATGGCGAGCAGTGATGCCTCCGGTCTTGAAGAATTCCCCGCTGTTTGCGTCAATTCCGAGTTGGGATGCGGTCCCCAAGGCGGGGTGATCCTCGCCGGCAACGACCCCATCTCCATTGGTAGGAGTGGAATCTGGCAATGGAGCGGTGACACAGAGGAGCTCAATCACCGAAATGCCCGGTGTATTTCCCGGGAAATCGAGGATCGACTGAGCCGCGAGGACTACTTTTGTGCCACGCTCTTTTACGATCGAGCCGAGGACGCCATTTGGCTGAACTGCCCCTCCAGCGGAGACGTTTGGGTCTACACTCTGTCGGAGAAAAACTGGACTCGCTTTTCCAGAATCGATGCGGATCGCTTTCTGGAAATCGACGGGGCTGTTGGTTTTCTTCGAGGAACCGGATTTTATGTATTTGATCCTGCGTACACCTCGGACTATTACACCGAAACCGATATCAGAGAGATCCGTGGGGAGTACGAAAGCACCGTGTCGGATTTTGGGGACGGGAGGATCAAAAACGCATCCTACGCACTTTTACGCGGAGATCTTGACGGTGGCAACGTGGAAATACGCGTTCAGGGAAATAACATTCCCGCGGCAAGCTGCGTATTCTCCGAGCCAAACGGCAACCGACACTCTATTCTGAGCAAGCGTCTTCCCACCGGGCGCTTTCGGCACGCCACCGTTCATTTAACGGCCCCCGGAGCACAACGGCAGATCATTCACTCCCTCTCGCTCCACTGCCGTCCATAATCAATCAAGAAAGGAACGATCATGAATCATTCAACAAAAAAAGCCTGGCAGCAATATGAGGCGGGAAAGTCCTACAAGCGTCGTGTCGGGCTTTACGAAACCATTCGGCGCAATGAGCGCTTCTACCGCGGTGATCAATGGCAGGGCGGCGAAGGAGCTGATCTGCCCAAGCCTGTATTCAATATCATCCGACGGGTCATGGACTATCTGATCTGCTCCGTCGCCTCGACCAACCTAACGATTCGCTTTACCGACGAATCCCTGCCCTTTCTCGGGAGCCGAGAAGAACAAGAGAGCTTAAAGAGCGGTCTGGAGCTTCTCTCCGCCAATACCGCCTACCGCTGGGAACAGAATTCCATGGACAACCGGCTGATGCGTATGCTCACAGATGCCGCCATCACCGGCGACGGTGTTCTGTACTGCTATTGGGATCCCTCTCTTAAAAATCCTCAGCTCTTCCACGGAGACATCGTCACCGAGGTGATCGACAACGTGAATCTTTTTGTAGCGGATGTGAATCGAGCCGATATTCAGTCTCAAGATTATCTGATCCTGGCGGGCAGAGCCCCCGTGTCTGCCCTTCGGGCGGAGGCGGCGGAGTTCGGCGCTGATCCCGAGGATTTGAAAAAAATCTGTGCCGACGGTGATTCTCTTTATCAAAGCGGCGAGATGTCTCGCTACGAGCTGGAGGGAGACGATGAGGAAAAGGCGACCTATATCATCAAGTTCTGGAGAGAAGGCGGGAAAGTGGTCTTTGAAAAGTCCACCAAGGAATGTACGATCCGCCGGGCAAGGACCGACTGCCGACTCTATCCCGTTGCCTACTTCAACTGGATTCCCACGAAAAATTCTTTCCATGGAACCTCGCCCATCACCTATCTGATCCCCAATCAGAAATTCATTAACCGAGCGTATGCCATGGCGATGAAACACATGACCGATACCGCTTTCTCCAAGGTGATCTACGACAAATCTAAGATTCCCGAATGGAGCAACGAGGTAGGACAAGCCATTGCCGCCGTAGGAGGAGGCAATATTGCTGATGCGGTATCCGTAGTGGGTACAGGGGAGATGCAATCGGGGTACATGGAGCTCATCGAAAGTGCCATCACTATGACCAAGGAAATGATGGGAGCCACTGAATCTGCCCTGGGTAACATCGAAGCAAGTAACACCAGCGCCATCCTTGCCCTTCAGGAGACCTCCCGCATTCCTTTGGAGCAAATCCGGAGTGGCTATTACCGCTGCGTGGAGGATTTGGCGAACATCTGGGCAGATATGATGTGCGCTTACTATCCCCCCGAGCGCCTGCTTCCTTATCATACCCAAAGCGGTGTAAAGACAGGCACTTTGGATCTCACTCGCCTGAAAAAGGGATTTCTGAGTGCTCATATTGACGTGGCGGAGATCACCCGATATAGCGCCATCAACGTTCAAAACATGCTGGATAAGCTCCTGGACGGAGGATATATTTCTCCCGCCTCCTACGTCAAGCGATTGCCCTCCGGCGCTCTCTTGGATCGCCGAGGACTCATAGAGGAGCTGGAACAGACGGAAAGAACCCACACAAATCAAATCGAAAAACAGGAGGACATAATCAATGTCGAATTTGCATGAAGAAGCCTTGACCGCGCTATCCAACGACAAGGAAAAAGCGATTGGGGCAACAGAGGAACCCTCCTCTCAAATCGACGCCGAGACTCTCCCGGAGGAGACTTCTGAGGAGACGGCGGAAGAGGAGCTTCTGCGTTTGCGCTCCGAGCTTGCTCTTCTCAAGGAGAAGCTTGCCAGAAAAGAACGTGAACAGGCAAGGGCACTCGCGGAGCTGGAGGAATTCAATCTTCTCTTCCCCGAGGTATCGGTCAAGCAGGTACCGGAGTCGGTTTGGGATCACGTAAAAAACGGTATCCCACTCAGTGCCGCCTACGCGCTTTACGAAAAAAAGAATGTGGCGGCAGAGCGTCTTGCCGAGCGTGTCAACCGTAAAAACGCTTCCATGTCCCCCGGAATCGCGGGTAAGGACACGGTGGGGGAATATTTCTCCCCCGACGAGGTACGCGCCATGTCGCAAAAGCAGGTACGTGAAAACTATACACGAATCCTGGAATCCATGAAATCCTGGGGCTAAGATTCCCCAAAAATAAAAAACATAACTTGAAAGGAATAAATTTATTATGGCTATTTCTAACTTTATCCCCACTATCTGGAGTGAAAATCTCTATCGCGCTCTTGACAAGCAGTACATTGCGGTAGCCAACTGCAACCGAGAGTATGAGGGCGACATTCAGCACATGGGCTCCGTGGTCAAAATCTGCGGTGTAGGAGAAATCACCATAGGTGACTATACCAAAGACACCGATCTGAGTACCCCGCAGGCACTCAGCGATACCGTCAGAGAGCTGACCATCAACCAGGCAAAGTACTTCAACTTTCAGATTGACGACGTAGACCGCGCCCAGTGCACGCCCAAGCTAATGGATGCCGCACTGAAAACCGCCGCGGACAGCCTGTCGGATGACGCGGATAAGTACGTATACGGTCTATGGAGCAAGCTGACCAGCGTCATTTCCAACGATGCTACCACCGTGGACAACATTCTGGACAGTATCATTTCCGCCCGTGAAAAGCTCTACCGTGCCAACGTAACCGACTCTTCGGAGGTCGTGCTGGAGGTATCTCCCGCCATCGCTTCCCTTTTGTTCCGCGCAAAGATGAACCTGGCAAGCGACAACACCCCCATTCTGGAAAACGGATGTGTCGGTTCCATTGCCGGCTGCAAGATCTTCGTCTCCAACAATATTGTCGTTGAGGAAGCAGGTCCCGTGGTATACCACAAGTGCTTCATGCGCACCAAGCGTGCCATTGCCTTTGCGGAGCAGCTGTCCGAGATCGACGCGTACCGTCCCGAGAAGCGCTTTGCTGATGCTGTAAAGGGACTGCACCTCTACGGTGCGGAGCTCATTTATCCTGCCGAAGCTATTCTGATGGATCTGGGTATTGAGGCGTAAGTTTCGCGATGAAGAACCGTGATATCTATGAAAACGCGCTACGTCTTTTGGCTCAAAGCGCGGACAGCGGAGAAAATGAGGATTACGAGGAACGCGCTCCTTTCCTTATTGCTTCCTTTTGCACGGAAGCAATGGAGTTGGATCGTTTCCTTCGTGAATCCGTCGGAGAATCTCCTGCCGCGGAATTCGGAAAGGTATGGATGGAATTGAGCGAAGAATTTCCCCTCCTGGAGCGCCTGGCACCCATTGCCTGCCTCTATGTAGCGGCAATGCTGGTCCTGGAGGAAAACGCCGATCTGTCTGATCGCCTCTACGATCTGTACAGCCAGGGAATCTCGGCAATCTGGAACGGAATCACCTCCGTGATCGACTCGATCAAGGAGCAATATTTCTCCGATTGACCGATCTCAATAAAGCTGGGGCTGGCTCTTATGAGCCAGCCCTTTTTCCTGATTTTTTCTCAAAAAAATATCTCCTGATATTGAAATCTCTCCCAAATTATTGTATAATAGGAGTATCGCATTTGGGAGGGGGGATAAGAATGAAGGCCTACGGTCGGATTTTGTCTTTGGATACGCTGCCAAAGGATAGACAATCCCTGGAAGAACTGATTCAACAGCTTCCCTTCGGCAAAGAGGAGGCAGATCGGATCCTTTCTCGAAAGCACCTCCCCTCTGTCACACAAAGTCTTGCCGCTCATCTGGCACTGTCCCACCTGTTGGAAGAGCAAAAGCTCACCCCCGGAAATATTCGACGTACCTCATCCGGCAAGCCTTATTTTACGGAAAGTCCCTCTCTTCCCTTCAGCCTGTCCCACGCCGGCAGCTTGGCAGTTGCCGCCATAGCAACGGACGGAACCGAGATCGGAGTAGATCTGGAGCTATTCCGCCCCCGGCGGAAAACCGCCTCTCTGATTGCCCGTTACTTTTCCCCCGCGCAACAAAGACAATGGGCAGAGTCCTCGGATCCCGATTGGGAATTTCTCCGTCTCTGGACCGAGAAGGAGGCAATTGCCAAATGCGGCGGAGAGGGACTTGCCGCACTGCTAAAACAGAGGAATGAAGCAGAATATTTTCTGAGCACCTATACTGTCCGCTATGGAAAAGAATGGGGCATTGTCAGTCTATGTGCCCAAGTCCCCATAACCCAGATTCAATGGTTTATCGATGAAAAGGAGATTACGATTCATGAAATACAGAACCGAGCATGACTCCATGGGAGAAATACAAGTACCTGCCCACTGTCTGTGGGGGGCGCAAACTCAGCGAAGTGTGGAACATTTCCGCATTGGCGTGGGACAGGAGACCATGCCCAAGGAGATCATTCACGCCTTTGGTATTCTGAAAAAGGCGGCAGCAAGAGTCAACCATCGGTTGCAGCCAAGCCGTATGACACCGGAAAAGCTGTCCGCGCTGGAAGCCGCCTGTGACGAGGTAATCTCAGGCAACTTAGACGATCACTTTCCTCTGGTAGTTTGGCAGACTGGATCGGGAACCCAGTCCAATATGAACGCCAACGAGGTCATTGCCAATCGAGGAAATCAGCTTGCGGGTGCTCCTCTGCTTCATCCCAACGATGACGTGAATATGTCTCAATCCTCCAACGATACCTTTCCCACAGCCATGCACGTGGCGGCACTTCTTATTCTGGAGGAGCGTTTGATCCCCGCTGTACGGGACTTGATTGCCGCTTTTTTGCATCTGGAGGAGGAACATCAAGGCATTGTCAAAAGCGGACGGACGCATCTGCAAGATGCCACCCCTATTTCCTTCTCCCAGGAGATCTCGGGCTGGCGCTCCTCTTTGGAAAAAGACGAGAAGCTCCTGCTGCTTGCGACAGAGGAACTGAGAGATCTGGCACTGGGCGGTACGGCGGTAGGTACCGGACTCAACTGCCCCAAGGACTTCGATCGTTTGGTGGCGGAGGAGATCTCGCGGATCACCTCCCATGATTTTCGCACGGCGGAAAATAAATTTCACGCGCTGACTTCCAAGGACGAGCTGGTATTTGCCCACGGTGCCATGAAGGCGTTGGCGGCGGATATGATGAAGATCGCCAACGACGTGCGATGGCTTGCCTCCGGTCCCAGGAACGGTCTTGGCGAGATCACCATTCCCGAAAACGAACCAGGCTCCTCCATTATGCCCGGCAAGGTCAATCCCACCCAGTGCGAGGCGGTGACCATGGTTTCCGTCCAGGTTATGGGTAATGACGTGGCAGTTGGAATAGCGGCATCCCAGGGAAATTTCGAGTTGAACGTTTTCATGCCGGTCTGCATCTACAACTTTCTGCAATCAGCACGTCTGCTTACCGAATCTATCACCTCCTTCCGCATCCATTGTGTCGAAGGGATTCGCGCCAACGAGGAAAAAATGAGCAAAAACCTGCGAGACTCCCTCATGCTGGTCACTGCCCTGAATCCGTATATCGGCTACGAAAACGCGGCAAAAACCGCAAAGCTCGCGTACCAAGAAAATATTTCTCTGCGGGAGGCATGTCTGCGCCTGGGATTTTTAACCGTAGAACGATTTGACGAGGTATTTCACCCCGAACAAATGATTTAAAAAACAACATAAAGAGGAAAGTCATGAACATTAGAGAAGAATCCCTGCAAAAGCATTATGAATGGAAGGGGAAGATCGAGGTCGTTTCCCGCTGTCAGGTCAATGACCGTCACGATCTTTCTCTTGCCTACACACCGGGTGTGGCGGAGCCCTGCCTGGAGATTCAAAAAAATCCGGACAAATCCTACGAGCTGACCCGCCGAAGCAATCTGGTAGCAGTGGTCACCGACGGTACGGCGGTTCTGGGACTTGGCGACATCGGACCCGAGGCGGGTATGCCTGTCATGGAAGGAAAATGCGCTCTTTTCAAGGAGTTTGCTGACGTGGATGCCTTCCCCCTTTGTATCCGCTCCAAGGACGTAGACGAAATCGTGCGCACCGTATATCTTCTTTCGGGAAGCTTCGGAGGGATCAACCTGGAGGATATCAGTGCCCCCCGTTGCTTTGAGATCGAGGAAAAGCTGAAACAGATTTGCGATATTCCCGTCTTTCATGACGACCAGCACGGCACCGCCATCGTGGTGGCGGCAGCACTCATCAACGCACTAAAGCTGGTTCATAAGAGCCTGGAAGAGATCCGCGTGGTCATCAATGGTGCCGGCTCCGCCGGTTGCGCCATTGGACGACATCTGCTGAATCTCGGTGTCAAGCACCTGATTATGGTGGACAGGTTCGGTATTTTGAGCCGAGACATGAGCGATCTAAATCCTGCCCATCGGGAAATTGCCAACCGAACCAATGAAAATCTGCTTCGTGGAAGTCTTTCTGATGCCATGAAGGGGGCTGATGTCTTCATCGGTGTTTCCGCTCCCGGGGTAGTTTCCCCCGAGATGGTGGCTTCCATGGCGAAGGATGCCATCGTGTTTCCCATGGCAAATCCCACCCCCGAGATCATGCCCGACGAGGCATTGGCGGCAGGTGCCCGAATCGTCGGAACGGGACGCTCCGACTTTCCCAATCAGATTAACAACGTTCTTGCCTTCCCCGGCATCTTCCGAGGTGCTTTGGACTGTCGAGCCTCCACCATCAACGAGGAAATGAAGGTAGCCACCTCCTATGCCCTGGCATCCCTCATCCCCGAGGAGGAACTGTCTGAGGTGAATATCATTGCCCCTGCCCTTGACAAGCGAGTGGCAAGAGTAGTGGCGCAAGCAGTGATCCAAGCCGCTCACAAGACAGGTGTTGCCCGTGTGAAAAAGGAGGAACCATGAAATACCGCTCTCTTTTGGAACAAACGTATCCTTACAAGACCGAGCTACACGCCCACACGAAGCCATGTAGCTCCTGCTCTGAGATTCTTCCCGCCGACGTGATACGGAATTACGCCGCCATAGGCTGTCACAGTGTGGTAATCACCAACCATATGACCCCGACGCAGTTTGTGGGGGAGAGTGCTTATCTGGATGCGGAGGGCTATCTTGCTGATTATTACGCGGCAGTAGAGGAAGGAAATCGTTTGGGAATATCGGTCATTTTAGGCGTGGAGCTTCGATTTACCGAAAACAACAACGATTATCTGATATACGGCATATCCCCCGAGGACATAGAACCCTTGATCCGTCTGATTCCCGCGGGAATACAAGAATTTTACCGAACCTTCAAAAACCAGAAAAACCTCATCATACAGGCACACCCCTTCCGCAAGGGCTGTGAGCTTGCCCCCCGAGATTCCATAGACGGCATCGAAGCCTTCAATCTCCATCCGGGACACAACTCCCGCGTGGCGGTAGCAGCAAAGCACGCAAGGGAGACGGGACTGCTGCTGACGGGCGGCACCGATTACCACCACCCGAACCACCAGGGCATGTGCCTTCTCCGCACCCCGAATTTGTTGAGAGATTCCTATGATCTTGCGGATGCCATCCGCGCACAGGATTACCTGCTGGACGTCTGGGGCAATCTGATCCTACCTGATTTTGAATCATAAAAAAGGAGTATACCATGGCAAAGATCTATACCTGGGAAACCACCGAAACCGTCCTGTGCGAGGAGACCGAGGAAGAAAAGACGGTCACCCATGCCGTCTGCCTCCGTTGCTCTTATCTTACGGGCAAAGCCAAGATCACCATTGACGGAACAGAATTTGATATCGGCACCCGCCCTATGGGGCTCCGAGGCACCAATCAAATGTTCCGTTTGGGCGATCAAGCGGCGATCCTGGACTTTCCTAAGAAGGGCGCCCCCAATATCATCGTGGACGGCGAACCCCTGCCCCGTAAAAAATGATCGTCATAAAACAAAAAAGAACCAAGGACACCGAATCGGTGACCTTGGTTCTTTTCTTTATATGAGAGATCAAATTAGTTGAGCTCTGCGAAGTACTTGATGGTACGAACCATCTGGCTGGTATAGGAGTTCTCGTTGTCGTACCAAGAAACAACCTGTACCTGGTAGGTATCGTCGTCGATCTTTGCAACCATGGTCTGAGTTGCATCGAACAGAGAGCCGTAGGTCATACCGATCACGTCGGAAGAAACGATCTCGTCGGTGTTGTAACCGAAGGATGCGGAAGAAGCAGCCTTCATTGCGGCATTGATGCCCTCAACGGTAATATCCTTACCCTTAACAACAGCTACCAAAATGGTGGTAGAACCGGTGCAGGTGGGAACTCTCTGAGCGGAGCCGATGAGCTTCTTGTTGAGTTCGGG
>JAFTRY010000019.1 GCA_017462035.1 Clostridia bacterium | reverse complement strand
GCGGCTTATCCAACGCGCTCCACGATCTCAAAGCCGACGTCGGTCTCCCTCATGCGGAACAGGCGGGGACGCTCGTTGGGGTTGACGTTGGTGCTGTGGAGGATGAGGTAGAGCTCCCCGTCAAAGCCGTCGAAGAGCATACCGTGGCCGCCGTCCTCGTCGTAGATGAAGTCATCGGCGTGGCGCCAGGGACCGCGGATACTGCCGCTGTCGCTGATGGCCAAGGCCTGGACATACCAGTACTGGGGGCCCGCATGGAAGCCCGACCACAGCATATAGAGCTTGCCGTTCTTACCCTTGCGGAAGAAGGGGCCGTCGGTGACGTAGTTGCGGGAGGTGGGATCCACCAGGGAGTAGGACCACGCGGCACCGCTGGCTCGGAGGATGGTCTCGGGCGCGCCCACAGGGGTGGTGAGATCCTTGGACAGGGGCATGATCTCAATGGTGCCGTCGCCTACCTGCGTCCACTCGTGGCAGAAGGCTGTCCAGGGATTGCCCTCATCGTCCACATAGAGAGTAGCATCCAGACAGGTCCAGTCGCGGGGGGTCATGGGGCCATCAGTAAAGGGCAGGAAGGGGCCCATGGGGCTGTCACTCCTCAGGATCTGGGAGGCACGGGTGATGTCCCCGCCGCGGAAGCTGGCGAACATATAGTAGGTGTCACCGTAATGGTAAACCTCGGGAGCGAAAAAGTCCCGATCCGACCAGAAATCCGCGGGGCGGGTGAAGCACTCGTGGGGCTCACTCCACTCCATGAGGTCGGTGGAGGTGTAGACGTCCAGACCCTGCCAGGGGATGACCTTGGTGCTGGGGCCGCGGCGGGTGCCGTAGAGATAGTAAACGCCATTTTCGGCAAAGATGAAGGGGTCGCGGAGATGGATATCAGAAAGCTTCATAACGGTCTCCTTGAGGTGGATTATTCACCTGTATTATAGCATGGATTTTCCGTGAAGTCAAGGACAAGGAGACGGGAGAATGGTGAAAATCGTTACAATTCCACGGCAGATGAGGAAAACACGGACAGAGGAATATCTAAATAGAAAAAATACGATTCATATCACGTTGTTGAAAATAGTATTTTGTTTCAATTTCGTAACAGTCAAACCTCAATGTCTGCATCGCTGTAAGCAAAAAACGCCACCTTAGACTTTCATCTGAGATGGCGTTTTTTGTTCGTATCAGAGCGAAACCTTCACGGCAAAGCCGCCGCTGAAGAGGTAGGTGTTCGTCTGAGTAGCGTTTGGTGGAGATGAGGGATGAACGGGGATCATCACGCAATGAGTCAATTGTGGAAAAGGATGGGCGCGGTCTCCCGCGACCTTCCATTTTCACGTAGCTTTTGAAAGTGGGTTCTGATGTACTGCTTAGCCTCGCAGTTTTTCGCGTCCTCCAGGAACTTCTCCGGCTCTCTGCACACGGCTTTACGATCTGATTCGGTCATTGTTTGGTTTTCTGCTGAGCTCTGAGATCATGGATCCTGGCTTCAACTATATCCCGATCTGCGGTAAGGGTATTCAATTTTTCTTCTAATTCCGGGGTCGTTCCCTTTCCTATCGCTTTTGTCGTGTTATTGATCGCCGTCTTAATACCCCGTAGATGATATCCAAGTTTTTTGATCTCGTCGATCGGGTTAACACTGTTATAGACGTCTACCAGATCCGGCCGTCTATATATCTCGTAGGCCAAGCGTTTGGTGACAAAATCCTCCAGTTCTTCAGCCTTAATGTCAACCATAGAGCATTCCTTATCCTCGGACTTTCCCGAGCTTGCAAACGCCAAGGGAGAGGTATGGTATTACCGTCACGTGCAAAACATCGTAAAGTTTGAAAAAAAATCCCGATGCCGTCATCTTCGAATACGCCTTCCGCCTCGGAGCGAGACTCACGATGGAGATTCACAAAGACGAGGAATAAAAGCAAAGCCAGTAACCGTGAAGCAGTTACTGGCTTTCTCTTGTAAAATCAATTTGTGAATTCGTGAGTCTTGATATATTCAATGAAGGTTTTCATGCTTTTGGAGAGCCATTTGTTTTTATGATAAATGAGCTGCTTCCAGATATCTATATTCATATCGACAACGTCAAGATGACACAGCTTTCCCTCTGTGATTAATTCATCAGTAACAAAATCGGGCAAAAAAGAAATCATATCGTTTTCCATGATAACGGAAGTAATGATGTCGGTCCGACCGATCTCAAGGACCGGCGTGATCTCCAAGGACTTTTTAGCAAGCTCTCTATCAAAAACGCGGCGGTAGCCTTGACCGTACTCGGTCAGCACAAAAGGCTCTCCGATAATATCTTTGATCGACAGCCCTTTGCAGTGGGCAAACTTGGATTCTGATGATGCTACAAAATGCATTGGTATCTTCTGCTCTTTTGCGACTACGTAATCCTTATTATACAGATGGTGGTCGAGTGTAATAATGACATCTGCCTCATTACGGTCCAGCATATGGAGCAGATTACCTGAATCTCCCGTGGAAAACCGAATATAGATAGACGGATATTTCCTATGAAAATCCCCATAGTGAGCCGAGATCATTTCCTCGCAGACAGAATCGGGGGTCACGATATGCAAATGACCTCTCAGATCTTCTTTCGCGAGCGTCTCTTTAAAATCCTCGGTCAGCGCACGCACCTGATGTGCATAGGAAACCAGCTCGTGTCCTTGCTCGGTGAGGGTAATCGTATGATTGATGCGCTCGAACAAGAGACATCCAAGCTCATCCTCCAGCTGCTTTATTTGAAAGGAGATCGTTGACTGCGAATATCCGAGTTGCTCCGCCGCCTTTGTAAAGCTTCCAAGCTCTGCTACGTGTATAAAGGTAATAAGGTTTCTGAGTTCCATTCCTTCCCCTCCGTTCCATCGAAATATTAGATGTTTATTATCGAAACTATTCACTTGACTAATGCTGAAAAGTATTATATAATAAAAGGGCGAAAAAAGCAAGACCTTTTTCCATGAATTTGGGAAAATGTTTTTCAGATTAAAACAATGGCGTTGATGAAGACGGAAGCTACGAGCGATTTTCACAGAGAGTCGGGGATGGTGCGATCCCGATAAATGACAGTAGATTTCTTATCCCTTCGGAGCCGGAAGCCCCAAAGGCTTTTGCCGCAAGGCAAAATACACCCAGTAGGCGTTTCCCGTGTATGCTACGTTAGTGCATAGAAGTTATCTGACTTCGAAGAGGTGGCGGAGTGTTTATATCCGCAATTTGAGTGGTACCGCGAGTGTTCTACCAAGAAGCACCCGTCTCAAAGCAAAATTTCAGGCTTTGGGACAGGTGTGTTTTTTTGTCCCCAAGCCGCCATATCCCGAAGCGACAAAAACTTATGAAAGGCGGAGGTTATTATGTTATCCCTTGACAAAGTATTCAATGCGCAAACGGTTCTGAAAAATATCGTTCGTGAAACAAAGCTCGTTAGCGCTTACGGAATTGCTCCCGAATGTGAGCTATATCTGAAGCCCGAAAATCTACAGATTACAGGTTCTTTTAAGGTCAGAGGCTCGGCATATAAAATTGCGATGCTGACCGACGAAGAAAAGAAAAAAGGCGTTATCGCCTGTTCTGCCGGAAATCACGCGCAGGGCGTTGCCCTTGCCGCAACCAAGCACGGCATCAAAGCCTTGATCTGCCTACCCGACTCGGCTCCCATCTCCAAGTTGGAAGCCACCAAGGGCTACGGTGCGGAGGTCTGTCTTGTGGAAGGCTGCTATGATGACGCTTATGCGAAGGCATTAGAACTTCGTGACAGCGAAGGGTATACCTTCGTT
>JAFTRY010000018.1 GCA_017462035.1 Clostridia bacterium | reverse complement strand
TTGGTCGGAGTGACAGGATTCGAACCTGCGGCATCGACGTCCCAAACGTCGCGCGCTACCAACTGCGCCACACCCCGAAGTGTGAAAAATATTCGATTTTTAGGTCATTTTCCGTAAGTGGTCAAACATGTGGTCAAACCGCTTTTATTGAGGATTTTGCGAAAGAGTGAAGTGCCGAAAAAGCCAATGTTTACAAGGGTTTTCGGCGTTTTTCGGGATTTCATAATGAGAGGGCGGTGTCCTGCTCCCAAACGTCGCGCGCTACCAAATGTGTCACCCGAAATGAACGCGAAACGCAAATACAGCATACAGAACGTAAAATGCAAAGCACAGCATGCAGAATATGAACTGAAAAATGATTAATTTTTGGGCGCGGTTGGACCGTTTTTAAAGAGAGTACGGCGAGAGAGCCGCGCGACGAAAAAGTCCCCGTTTACGAGTTTTCTCGGTTTTCTTGAAAGATTCAATCGCATTGAAACGGTTAAGAGCGTTGCCAGCGTTACCGTTTGGCAGAAAGCACTCTTTGTTTGCGGGGAAACCGCCGTCTGCCGTGTGTCAGGTATCTCAACTAATATAGGTCGGTTTGCGGCTGTGTGGGTACATACCCAACCAGCCACGAGGGATATTATAGCAGAAAAAAGGGAAAATGTCAAGCGTCGGCGGACAATCTTTTCACAATCTTTTGTTATATCCTTTTTTATTTTTCAATTCTCGAAGATTCTTCTAATTCTTTCGTGTTCTTTCGTGTTCTTTTGTGTTCTCTCATGTTCTTTCGTGATTTTTTCATTTCTCGGTGAAGCCAAGCACTGCCCCTATGATTGTTTTACGAAAACAGCCGGCAGTCGATGTCATGGCTCCGCTGTCGTTTTGAGGGAGGGAAGGAGGTCACACTTGTTCAATTTTTTTCTTCGCGGCTGTGGGAGATTGTCCCAAGTGCTTTTTATAGAGGCGGTAAAACGCGGAATAGTCGTGAAATCCGCATGCCTGGCTTGCCTCGATGGCACTGGTTCCCCCGGCGATCATTTCCTGCGCGATAATGAGCCGTTTGGAGAGAATATAACGGTAGACTGACGTACCCGTCAGGTTATGGAAGATCCGGTTGATCTGGGAGGGGCTCATATGGATTTCCTCGGAGATAACGGTCAAGGAAAGGTCCTCCAGCAGGTGTTTGTTGATATAGTCGATGAGCTGCCGTTCTACGTTGTATGCCCCCGTATGGTTGGTGGGCTGATCCTTTTGCTGGATAAACACGGCGTTGATGGCATAGAGCAGAGAGACCAGGTTGGAGAGAAGCACCCCCTCCGGGTCGAAATGGGCACATTCCAAAAACATTTGACGGAACATTCCGGCGGGCTCTATGTTCTGAAAGGCTTCTGCCGGATAGAGGTTTTGCTCACCCAGGTTTCGGTCGTGAAAGGCTGTGAGGATCTCCGGAGGGAAGCCATGCTCCGTGAGGACCTCCGGTCGGAAATTCAGTGTATACCGCTCGTAAGGTTCTTTTTTATTGATCAGCAGCTTATGGGTCTCCGCGCTACGCATAATTACAACGCTACCCGGGCGCAGATCGTAGATCCGTCCTTCCACAACGTATCCGACCTTGCCTGAAATCACGCAATGGATCTCATAATTGTCATGAACGTGCAGAAAAAAATGACTGTCATCCGGTATTTCGTCCAAGCCATAGCTGACCTTCATTCCCGGGGCGTGATACGAGAGATATTTCTGCGGCATACGGCTCCTCCTATCTGAGTGATATGTGTTTTCACTGTTCCGACACCAACTTAGTATAATTATACCATATAATGCGCAAAATTGCAATGTATTTGAAGATTTTTGCAATTCCATTGTTAAGATTTTTTTGTTATAATCAGATTGACAAAATTTAAACGAAAGGAAATGAGCAAGATGAAGATATTATTCAAGTGCTTATTGATGGTGCTTTGCATGAGCTTTTTACTCACCGGCTGTTCTACCAATGATCCCACAGGTATGGAAAGTGACTCGGAGTCACTGATCGAGTCCGTGGTTGAAAGCGTTACCGAGACGCAGACCTCCTCCTCTCAGACCTCCAAGTACGCAAATTATTGGAAATACAAGGTCGACAAAAGCGGCGTAGTGGTTCGAGAGATCACCATTGATTCCGGCAAGGGCGGGGAAGCGCTTGAGATCGTCCAGCTCACCGACGTTCATATCAACTACTGTACCTCCGAGGATCTTCAGGATCCTGTACTGAAGAGCACCTATGAAAATCGAAAGTGGCTTGCAAATTTTAGCGTAAAGAACAATCTTCAGAGATGTCTGGAGTATGCCAAGACCGCGGATCAGATCGTGATCACGGGCGACATTCTGGACTATCTTTCCAAGGGAACCCTGGCGAAGACCAAGGAGTATATTTTTGATCCCTATCCTACCGTCATGGCTTGTCTTGGCAACCACGAGCCTGTGAAAAAATGTCAGGGTAAGGTGGCGGAGAACACCAGCATCACCACCCGTATGAAGGAGCTGGAGGAGAACTGGATCCACGATATTTATTACCAGTCCAAGGTGCTTGATGACAAGGCGATGGTCATCGTTATGGACAACGGCTCTCAGGTGGACGTAGTAGGTCAGCAGGGCGTGTTCTGGGACAGCCAGGTAGAGCTGTTGCGGGCGGATCTGGCAAAGGCGAGAGCCAACGGATACGTAGTACTTCTGTTTTACCACGTTCCGATCTCTACCTCCAGTTTGAAATATGATTCGGTTCAGTCGACCTATATCGGAGATAAGAATAACTCGGAGTTCAATTTCTTTACCTACGGAGTAGGATATTCTTCCACCGGCGCCAGCAAGGAGGTTTACGAGCTGATCGTGAACAACGGCGACATCATCAAGGGTGCCTTCTGCGGACACCTTCACAGTGATTTCTACACCGAGATCGCCGCCAAGACTCCCGACGGAGGCAGAACGGTGATTCCTCAGTACGTTCTGTGCGGCGTTCCCTACAACCAGGGACACGCCCTGAAGATCACTATAAAGTAACAGAGTCTACTACTAAAATCTCCTGTTCGGGGGCATCTCCGAGCAGGGGATTTTTTGTGAAAAGAAGCATTTAACAGCCTTTTTTTCTTTCAAAACAGGGAAATTGGAAAAAAGAGCCACAAAATGCGCTTAAATGCAATGAAATTTGATTGTTTTTGCAATTCCATTGTAAATAAATATGATATATAATATACTTGTAAAACTATGTAATTTAGAAAGGAAGATGTGACATGAGAGACGATTATCTGTTGCGGAGCGATCTTGCCAAGAGCCTTTATGAAGGTGCCAAGGATTGCCCCATTTACGACTACCACTGCCATCTGAATCCCAAGGAGATCTATGAGGACCGTCCCTTTGACAATATCGGCGAGATCTGGCTTGCCGGCGACCACTACAAGTGGAGAATGATGAGAGGTGCCGGTGTAGAGGAGCGTCGGATCACCGGTGATGCCTCCTTTAAGGAGAAGTTCTTTGCTTACGCGTCGGTTCTGCCCGGTGCGGTAGGGAACCCTCTGTCGGTTTGGTCTCAGGCGGAGTTAAAGACCTGCTTCCAGATCGACAAGCCTCTGAACGCGGACACCGCGGAGGAGATTTGGGAGAAGGCAAACGCTTATATCCGTGAGACGAAGCTCTCCCCCCGTAAGCTGATCAAGCAGTTTGGCGTAGAATTCATCGGTACCACTGACGACCCCTGCGATACCTTGGAGTATCACAAGCTTCTTCGGGAGGACCGTGAGTTTGGTGTGGAGGTGACTCCCTCCTTCCGTACCGATAATTTGTTGAACGCCCGCCGCCCGGGATATGACGAGTATTTGAAGCGTCTGGCTGACGCATCGGGCGTGGAGATCACCTCCTTTGACACCTTCCTTGTTGCCATTGAGAAGAGAGTGGCGTTCTTTAAGGAGAACGGGTGTATCTTTACCGACGTGGGAATCACCGATTTCCCCAACCGCGTGGCATCTGTGGAGGAGGCTGCCGAGACCTTTGGTTCCGTTCTTGCCGGACAGGCGGTTAGCGACGAGGCGTACATGGGCTTCCTTGGTAGAATGTTCGTGGAGCTGGGAAGACTTTATCAGAAGTACCGCTTGGTGATGCAGCTGCATCTTGCCGCTTACCGGAACCCCAACAGCGAGCTGTTTGCCCTTCTGGGTGTGGACTGCGGCTGTGACTGTATCGGAAAGGCGGTGGACGGTGCTGATCTGATTCGCGTCCTGGATGCTATTCAGACCGAGTGCGGACTGCCCGAGACCATTGTGTATACCCTGAATCCCGCCATGAACGACCAGTTGGCTTCCATCGCGGGTAGCTTCCGTAACGTGAAGCTGGGTGCTGCTTGGTGGTTCAACGATCACACCGACGGTATCGTGAAGGTACTGCACTGTCTGTCCTCCATTGGTTACCTGGGTGCCTTCTACGGCATGCTGACCGACAGCCGCAGCTTCCTGTCTTATCCCCGTCACGATTATTTCAGACGGATCCTCTGCTCCTTCGTTGCGGAGCTTTATGAGAACGGACAGGTTGCGGACGTAAACGCCCTGCCTGCCTTGATCGAAAACATTTGTTATAAAAATATTAAGAATAGAATAGGAGAGTGTAAATGAAGCTGACATTTCGTTGGTACGGTGACGATGATCCCGTAACATTGAACCAGATCCGTCAGATTCCCAAAATGAGCGGAATTGTTTCGGCGGTCTACGACGTGAAGCCCGGTGAGGTGTGGAGCGTAGAAAGCATTCGCGCCATTGGTAAGAAGGCGAAGGATGCGGGTCTTGAATTTGAGGTGGTTGAGAGTGTTCCCGTTCCCGAGGAGATCAAGTATGGCGGTCCCGACGCGGAGCGCATGATCGCAAACTACTGTGAGAACATTCGCAGACTGGGCAAGGAAGGTGTAAAATGCGTTTGCTACAACTTCATGCCCGTGTTTGACTGGCTGAGAAGCGAGCTAACCCATCAGAACGAGGACGGCTCTAACTCTCTGGCGTACGACGAGGAGACTCTTCGCACCATGGATCCCTCTGCGGGAGACCTGTCTCTGCCCGGTTGGGACGAGAGCTACACCAAGGCGGAGCTGAACCGCCTGTTGGAGATCTATAAAAAGCTTACCGTTGAGGATCTGTGGGAGAACCTGTCCCGCTTCTTGAAGGCGGTGATCCCCGTAGCTGAGGAGGCGGGCGTGAACATGGCGATTCATCCCGATGACCCGCCGTGGGGTATTTTCGGTCTGCCGAGAATCATTACCTGTGAGGAGAACTACGATCGCTTCTTGAAGATCGTGGATTCCCCTGCCAACGGTCTGACCTTCTGCACGGGTTCCTTGGGGGCTTCCGGAAACAACGACCTGGTAAAGATGGCGGCAAAGTACGCTGACCGCATCCATTTCCTCCATCTGCGCAATATCAAGCGCACGGGAGACAGACAGTTCTGCGAGGTGGCACATCCCACTGAGTGCGGCTCTTTGGATATGTACGGCATTGTTAAGGCGTTGGTTGACAACGGCTTTGACGGCTACGTTCGTCCCGACCACGGAAGAATGATCTGGGGCGAGACCGGACGCTTCGGCTACGGTCTGTACGACAGAGCCCTGGGTGCCGCTTATATTGTTGGTCTGTTTGAGGGCATCGAGAAGTCTCAGGCGTGAGGCGGATATTTGATTTTGAAAGGATAACATCATGGAAAATAAGATTTTTGAAAACAAGGTTGCCGTTGTAACCGGTGCCGGCGGTATTCTTTGCTCCTCCTTTGCCAAGGAATTGGCAGAGAAGGGTGCCAAGGTTGCTCTGCTGGACCTGAACGTGGATGCCGCTGAGGCAGTGGCGGAGGAGATCCGTCAGGCAGGCGGTGTGGCTCGCGCTTACCGTGCGGACGTTTTGGACCGTGCTTGTCTGGATGAAATCCACGCCAAGGTAAAGGAAGAGTTGGGCGCGTGCAACATTCTCATCAACGGTGCCGGAGGAAACAGCCCCCGCTGTACCACGGCTCACGAGTATTTCCAGGACGGCGACGAGCTGACCACCGAGTTCAAGACCTTCTTCAATTTGGATCGGAAGGATTTTGATTTTGTGTTCGGTCTGAACCTCATGGGAACGCTGCTTCCTACCCAGGTCTTTGCTGTGGATATGCTTCATGCTGACGGTTGTATCATCAACGTCTCCTCTATGAACGCGTTCCGTCCTCTGACCAAGATCCCTGCATACAGCGCGGCGAAGGCGGCTGTATCCAACTTTACCGAGTGGCTTGCAGTGCATTTTGCTGGTTGCGGCATCCGTGTCAACGCCATCGCTCCCGGCTTCTTTGTAACCAAGCAGAACCAGGCGCTTCTCTTCAATGAGGACGGTACGCCTACTCCCAGAACCGACAAGATCCTGCGTGCAACGCCCATGGGTCGCTTCGGAAAGCCCGAGGAGCTTCTGGGTACCTTGACCTGGCTGTGTGACAATCATGCCTCCGGTTTTGTAACCGGTATCGTAGTTCCCGTAGACGGCGGCTTCTCCGCTTACTCGGGCGTATAAGAAAAGGAGGAAATTAAGAATGGTTAAGCTTTGTGCGTTTGCTGATGAAGCGTCCCCCATGATGGCGGGTCAGATCGCGGCAATGAAAAGAAATGGGATCTCCCTGCTGGAGATCCGCGGAGTAGATAAGACCAGTATCAGCGATATTACCGCAGAAAAGGCAAAGGAAGTCCGCAAGATGCTGGATGCCGAGGGGATTTCGGTTTGGTCCATGGGTTCTCCCATCGGAAAGATCTCCCTGGCTGACGATTTCGCTCCTCACGTGGATGCCTTTAAGAGAGTGCTGGAATACGCTGACATTTTGGGAGCTTCCAAAATCCGTATGTTTAGCTTTTTCCCCATAAAGGGAGAGGACGACAAGGTGACTCTGGAGAAGGTACTGGAGCGCTTGAACGTCTTCTGTGAGCTTACTCCCGATCACATTACCCTTTGTCATGAGAACGAGAAAAAGATCTACGGCGAGACGGCAGAGAAGTGCCTGAACATTCACAAGGCTCTGCCCAAGATCCGCGCCGTATTTGACCCCGCAAACTTTGTTCAGTGTGACGTAGATACCTTGAAGGCATGGGAACTTTTGAAGGATTACGTGGACTACATGCACATCAAGGATGCCATGGAGGATCACGTGGTAGTTCCCGCCGGCTGCGGTATCGGTAACGTACCTACCTTGGTCAAGAATTACGTAGCACAGGGCGGTCAGGTTATGACCTTGGAGCCTCACCTCACTGCCTTTACCGGTCTTGACAAGCTGGAGAACGGCGAGTCTCTCAAGCCCGGTCTAAAGAACTACGCGAACAACGACGAGGCATTTGATGCCGGTGTAGCCGCTCTGAAGAACATTATTTCCGGTCTGAACTGATCGGATGATCATATGAATCGATAAAGGAGTACGATTATGGTAGTTGGAGCACAACTTTACACGGTCACAAAATCCTGTCAGACCTTGGAAGATCTGTCCGAGACCCTCAAACGGGTGGCGGATATCGGCTATACCACCGTTCAGCTTTCCGGTGTTTGCGAGTATGAGCCGGAATGGATGAAGGAGGAGCTAAAGAAAAACGGTCTTTCCTGCGCGCTGACTCATATTTCCTTGGATTCCATGAAGGCGGATCCCGTAAAGGTCTGCCGCGATCACGACATTCTCGGATGCAAGTATATTGGTCTGGGTATGATGCCTAACGCGAGAGAGCTGAATGACGAGCTTTATGACAGCTTTGTCAAGGATATTCGTCCCATTGTTCAGACCTTCGCTAAAGAAGGGCATAAGTTTTTCTACCACAACCACCACTACGAATTCATGAAGAGTCCCAACGGAAAGCTCTATATTGAGCGTCTGGCGGAGGACTTCTCTCCCGAAGAGTTCGGCGTTACTCTGGATACATACTGGGTCCAGTTCGGCGGAGCCAACCCTCTGGAGTGGATCGACCGTTTGAAGGGAAGAATCGAGTGTGTTCACTTGAAGGACATGAAGATCGTTGGCAAGGAGCAGTGGATGGCACCGGTAGGAGCCGGAAACATGAACTTTGAGCGAATCGTGGATGCCGCCGGTAAGGCTGGTGCCGAGTATCTGCTGGTGGAGCAGGATAAGTGCTACGACGAGGATCCCTTTGAGTGCTTGAAGCAGAGCCGTCAGTTCCTGGCGTCTCTCGGTCTGTAATGGAAAACCGAAAGGTAGGAGGATTTTGAACATGAGTAATAAGGTTAGACTTGGTATTCTTGGACTGGGTAATATGGGCAGTGAGCACTGCCAAAACCTAAAGGCAGGGAAGTGCCCGGAGATCGAGCTGACTGCCGTTTGTGACGTAAAGCCCGCCAGACTGGATTGGGCGAAGGAGACCCTGGGTGAGGGCGTTGCTCGTTTTACCGACGCGGAGGCAATGATGGACAGCGGAAAGATCGATGCCATTCTGGTTGCCGTTCCTCACTACGACCACCCTAAGTATTCCATCATGGCAATGAAGAAGGGCTTGCACGTGATGTGCGAAAAGCCTGCCGGTGTTTACACCAAGCAGGTTTTGGAGATGAACAAGGTTGCTGACGAGTGCGGCGTTACCTTTGCCATTATGATGAACCTCCGTACCGGTGTGCCCTATCAGAAGCTAAAGGAGATCATTGAAAGCGGCGAGCTGGGAAACATTCGCCGTGTGAACTGGATCGTTACCACCTGGTACCGTCCTCAGGCTTACTATGATTCGGGTGACTGGAGAGCTACCTGGTCTGGCGAGGGCGGCGGTGTTCTGCTGAACCAGTGTCCCCACAATCTGGATATGCTCCAGTGGATCTGCGGGATGCCCTCTAAGGTTACTGCCCACCTCCATTTTGGAAAGTGGCATGACATCGAGGTGGAGGATGATGTTACCGCTTACCTGGAATATCCCAACGGTGCGACAGGCGTGTTCATCACCTCTACGGCAGACGCTCCCGGCTCCAACCGTTTTGAGATCACCTTCGATAAGGGACGTGCCATCGTTGAGCTTCCCAAGGAGGGCGGTAAGTTCCTCACGGTATGGAAGTCTGCCAACGGTATGACCGAGCAGGAGTTCTCCGCAACCAACACCTCTCCCTTCGGTTCTCCTAAGTTCGTGAAGGAAGAGATTGACGTAAATGCCAGCAGTACCTCTCACCCCGGCGTGCTCAATGCCTTTGCGGCAAACATTCTCCGCGGCGAGCCTCTGTTGGCGGACGGCAGAGAAGGGATCAACGGCTTGACCCTTTCCAATGCGATGCATCTTTCCGCATGGACCGGTAAGACGGTTGACGTGGAGAACTTCGACCACGATCTGTACTACGAGGAGCTGATGAGGAGAGTCGCGACCTCCCGTCGCAAGACCAACGTGGTAGAGACCGCGCCCGTTGATATGAGCAACACCTACGGTGTTTGACGCAAAGAAAGGATAGAAGAATGGATAAGAAAGTAAGACTCGGTGTATTGGGACTCGGTAATATGGGTAGCTCCCACGCCAAGAAGATTGTTAAAGGTGAGTGTCCCGAAATCGAGGTGACCGCCGTATGCGACGTAAAGCCTGAGCGCCTGGAATGGGCAAAGGAGAACCTGGGCGAGGGTGTGGCACGCTTTGCTGAGGCTGAGGAAATGATGGATAGCGGTTTGGTTGACGCGGTAGTGGTTGCCGTTCCGCACTATGACCATCCTAAGTACTCCATTATGGCAATGAAGAAGGGCTTGCACGTAATGTGCGAAAAGCCCGCCGGCGTTTACACCAAGCAGGTTCTGGAAATGAACAAGGTAGCCGACGAGTGCAACGTGGTGTTCGCTATCATGATGAATCAGCGTACCAACGGAATGTACCGTAAGATGAGAGAGATCATTCAGAGCGGCGAGATGGGACAGATCCGCCGTACCTCTTGGATCATTTCCGACTGGTACCGTCCCCAGGCATATTATGATTCCGGTGATTGGAGAGCTACCTGGTCCGGCGAGGGCGGCGGTGTTCTGCTGAACCAGTGTCCCCATAACCTGGACCTGTGGCAGTGGATCTGCGGGATGCCCGCCAAGATCACAGCCCACCTCCATTTCGGAAAATGGCATGATATTGAGGTAGAGGACGACGTAACCGCTTACGTGGAATACGCAAACGGCGCAACCGGTACCTTTATCACCTCCACCGCAGACTATCCCGGAACCAACCGCTTTGAGGTTTGTCTGGACGGCGGTAAAATCGTTGCCGAAATGAGCGGAAAGGAAAAGTCTCTGAAGGTATGGAAGACCGAAATGCCTGAGCCTGAATTCTCCAAAACCAACACCGCTCCTTTCGGAACAATGGGCTGTGAGGTCACTGAGATCGACGTAAGCGAGCCGATTCCCCAGCATATGGGTGTCTTTGCGGCGTTTGCCGCTCACATTCTGCGCGGCGAGCCTCTGATCGCTGACGGCAGAGAGGGAATCAATGGCTTGACGATTTCCAACTCCATGCACCTTTCCGCATGGACGGGTAAGACGGTTGACGTGGCTTCCTTCGATCATGAGCTCTTCTATGAGGAGCTGATGAAGAGAGTGGCAACCTCTCGCAGAAAGACAACGGTAGCCACCGCAACGGTAGGAAATATGGACAGCACCTTCGGGTCATAAAGGAGATAAATGATGAAAGCGGTAAGAATTGGAATCATCGGAATCGGTAATATCGGTTCCGCCCATGCGTCGGCGATCAATGGGGGAGATATTCCCGGATTGGTGTTGGGTGCTTTGTGCGACAACGATCCGAAGCGTGCCGCAGAACTCAAAGAGTTATATCCTCATGTTCCTGTATATGAGAACGCGGAGGAAATGATGGATAGCGGTCTGGTTGAGGCGGTGGTGATCTCCACCCCTCACTATGACCACCCTCCTCTTGCCATTTTGGCGTTCCGGAAGGGACTTCACGTTCTGACCGAGAAGCCGGCGGGAGTCTACTGTGCCAAGGTGAGAGAAATGATCGATGCTGCCAAGGAGAGCGGTAAGGTCTTTGCCATTATGTTCAACCAGAGAACCAACAAGCTCTTCCGTAAGGCAAAGGAGCTGGTTGATTCGGGTGCATTGGGTGAGCTCAAGCGATCGGTTTGGGTGATTACCAACTGGTACCGGAAGCAGGCGTATTACGACTCCGGCTCCTGGCGAGCTACCTGGGCAGGGGAGGGCGGCGGTGTCCTGATGAACCAGGCACCCCACAACCTGGACTTGTGGCAATGGATCTGCGGTATGCCCGTGGAGATCCGCGCTCAGTGCGACCTTGGAAAATACCATGACATTGAGGTGGAGGACGATGCCACCTTGTTTGCCCGTTACGCAAACGGAGCTACGGGTGTGTTTATGACCACCACGGGAGAGTATCCCGGTACGAACCGCCTGGAAATCGCGGGAACCAAGGGAAAAATCGTTCTGGAGGAGAAGCGGCTGGTCTGGACCCGTCTTGAAATGGATGAGCGTGAATTCTGCCAGACACCGGAGGAGCGAAAGATCTCCTGTACGGTGGAGGAATTCACCGACGAGAGATACAACGGTCACCATCGGATCCTTGAGAACTTTGGGCGTGCGATCCTTTACGGCGACGAGCTGGTCGCTTGCGGGGAAGAGGGTTTGCGTGAGCTGACACTCTGCAATGCCGCCTATCTGTCCTCCTGGCAGAACCGTCCCGTGGCTCTTCCCATGGATGACGAGGAATTCTATGCCGAGCTTCAGAAGAAGATCGACGGAAGCCGCGGAGTTAAAAATATCCGTACTGCTCACACAGAAGAGGGCTCCTATCACAGTCGTTGGAATACCAACTGGTAAACATAAGACCCGATCAGCAATTTTGCTGACCGGGTCTCGCTTTTTATGACGGTGATCGCAAAAAAGGATACGGAGATTTCTCCGTATCCTTTTTGGTAGGTAACTTTGGGAGTTAAATTACTTAACCTCAACCTCAGCGCCAGCCTCTTCGAGAGCCTTCTTAACAGACTCAGCCTCGTCCTTGGAAACGCCTTCCTTAACAGCCTTGGGAGCACCCTCAACCATTTCCTTAGCTTCCTTCAGACCCAGACCGGTGATCTCACGTACAGCCTTGATAACGTCCAGCTTCTTAGCGCCGAAGGACTTCAGGATTACGTCAAACTCAGTCTTCTCCTCTGCTGCGGGAGCTGCAGCACCAGCTGCTGCTACAACGCCTACGGGAGCTGCTGCGGATACGCCGAATTCCTCTTCAACTGCCTTTACCAGGTCAGCCAGTTCGATGATAGTAAGAGACTTGATCTCTTCAAGAATGTTAGTGATCTTTTCAGATGCCATTTTCGTGTTCCTCCTTAAACGGAATAATTAAAAATAATTTTGTTGCGTGTTACGCATAAATAGGTGAGCCAGGACTTACGCCTGAGCCTCTTCTGCTGCGGGAGCAGCTTCGCCGTCCTTGTCGACGACTGCCTGGAGAGCATATGCAAGTCCGTACAGAGGAGACTTGATGCTTCCCAAGAATTTGGCAATGAGGACTTCCTTCGAGGGAATGCTTGCAAGATGCTCTACAGTAGCCTTGTCCACTACCTTGCCATCAAGGTAACCTGCCAGGATCTCAAAGGACTCGATCTTGTCTGCGTACTCCTTCAGAACCTTAGCGGGGGCAACGGCGTCATTAGAACCGATTGCAATTGCAGTCATACCGGTCAGGTATTCCTTCATCTCGCCCAGACCAACTGCCTCACAAGCTCTGCCGGTCAAAGAGTTCTTCATAACGGTGTAGGTAACGCCTGCCTCGCGGAGAGCCTTACGCATCTTCGTGTCGGCATCCACGGTAATACCCTGGTAGTTTACTACAACACCGGCAGGAGAGTTCTTCAACTGTTCAGCCAGCTCAGCAACGATTGCCTGCTTTTGTTCGAGAATAGATTTACTTGGCACTTTCTTTCACCTCCCATGTGAAAAATGCAGGTAATAAAAAAACTTTCTTCCGCAAGACATAGTCCCACTGCGAAGAAAGATTTCGAAAAAATATTCATCAATCTGTCCTCGGCAGGGAAGCTTACGCCTTTACGGGAACCTGCTGTCTTTGGATAACAGAATCATTATATCATAAAAAATCCGTTTGTCAAGCCTTTTTTGAAAAAAACTTTGGAAAAATTCGAGAAAATTTTAAAACATTCAGCTGGTATACAGGAATCTCTCATTAATCTCTCATTCTGATTCCGAGGGGGCGGTCTCGTTTCGCTCCAGGATGCGGCGGGCGAAGCCGAGAAGCTTATTTCTCAGCCAATCGGGAGAAACGATTCGAATATCCGCGTCGGCAGACACGACGATCCCCAAGAACAGCTCCACGCTGGGAAATTCACAGCGGTAGCGGTGATGGGGCTCCTCACCCACAATAAATCCGCGGAGATTCATAACCGTCATTTTGTCGGTAATTTCCAGGGTGGCGGAATAGGGGAGCTGCATCTGGATCACCGAGCGGGCGGCGGTTTGGTCGTTGAAGGCGTAAAGCCCCGAGATCACGGTCTGATAATCTGCGTCGTTCTCGGTTTCCACCATCAGGGGAAGCACGTAGTCCTCCCCGTAGTAATATCCCTTTCTCCGGGAGCAGTAAGACAAGGGTGCCCCCAGCTCCTTACGCAAAAACTCTACGTCTCTTTGCGCTTGCCGATGAGAGATATTGAAATGCTCGGACAAATGGGAGGCGTTGGGGTAGCAGCTCGCTGATATTTTTTTGTGGAACCACTGGATGCGATCATTGGCACTCATGTATTTCTCCTTGATTCGATGGTGTTAGGATGGATTCTGGGATTCAGAGGCTGATTTTTCTTCCGCGGGAGGAACGTCTTCCTCTATGGAGGCAGAGGGTGACTCCGTCTTTTGCGGATGAGAAGAGATCGGAAGGGAAAGCAGACGAAGGACTGCGTAAAGCCATAGGAAAAGCAGAAGGTAAACGGAGTGAGGCACTTCGGTTTCGAAAAAGCTTCCGCTGAAGAGGGAGATCAAGGCGGGAACCGACGCGACACCGGGGAGCCATACACCCAAGCCGATAGCAACTGCCGCGATAGGAGAGTCGGAGGGGGAAAACGTCGTTTTCATTTCCCGAACCAGAAACAGCATGCCGGCAAGACAGCCCAGCTGGAGGTAGACCTTCAAGGGGGCGTTCATGGGAACCTCGCCGTTGAAGTAGACCTCAGCCAAAAAAAGCGTCAGGCGAAGAACAGCGCACACTCCCGAAAGAATCAGGGGAAGGGGACGAAGCATTCCAAGTGCCCGAAGTAAAAAGTAAACAGCACCGCCGAAGCCGAGAAGAATGGTAAGCGGGGAGGCGGCGGAGAAGATATCCGCAACCGCTATGCCGCTCATTCCAAGGAAGACTACGCCGCTAACGGAGCGGATCCAAACGGGGTCGGAACAGGTCAAGGTCGGTATTTTTTTGCGGAAGAGAAAGGAAGCACCGACGATCAGAAGAGCAAAGAGCACCAAGAGGGCTGCGGTGATCTTGGGGAGCAGGGCATCGGAGGGATAATAACCGATGGCATCGTCGTAGGTCAGCGAAAAGCTCAGCGTACAAAGCAGGATGGAAATCAGGCTCATTCCCAGTACCGAAAGGGAAAAAATGCGGATCCATCCTTGTTGCGCGGTTGTTGTTTTCATATCAATCATCCTTTGATTTAATCGGCGTGATGCCGAAATTTACAGCATACATAAATAATATAAATATTATACACCTAATTTTTGAACACACTGTAAACAAACCGAGATTCTGGAAAAATGTCTTGACATATTTTTTTAATATGATATAATATTCATATGAACGGATATACATATGAATACTTATGGGATCGTAAGGAGGAACTATGTCACATCGATTGGAAGAAATCAGCGAGAGTGAGTGTCAAAGAATTGCTCTGCTTTTTAAAATGATGGGCGACCCTACTCGCCTGAGAATTCTGTTGGCGTTGTCGGGAAGCAGCTTATGTGTCATGCACATCAGCGAACGAGTGGGAATGAGTCAATCTGCCACCTCTCACCAGCTGGCGTTGCTCAGAAAGGCGGATCTGGTACGGGTGACCCGTTCGGGAAAGAGTCTGGTCTATTCGCTGGCGGACGATCACGTGCGTCAGATGCTGGCGTTGTCCATTGTACACGGAAAGGAGAAACGGGATCATGAGTAAGCACAAGCACGTACATGAGGCGGAAGTGTGTCATTGCGGCTGTCACGGGGAGAGTCATGAGCATGAGGAAAAATGCGAGGGCACATGCCACTGCGGACATGAGTCCCAAGAGCAGCATAAGCATAGGGAGCATTGCGAGGAGAGCTACTGCTGTGGGCACGAGTCGCATGAGCACAGCCATGAAGAGGGAGACAGTGAGTGCGGCTGTGGTTGCGGGCATCACCATGAGGCGGAGGGCTCCGGCAACGGGCACCGCCGCCTGATCCGTTACGGCTTGGGTGCCATTCCCACCGTGCTTGCCTTTTTGTCACCCTTGCCCCTTCCTCTGCGGATCGCCGCCGCCTGCCTTTCCTATTTGATCTTCGGTTATGAGGTATGGAAAGGCATGCTTCGAGGCTTTTGCCGTAAGAGAATCTTTACTGAATTTACCTTGATGTGCGTGGCGACCGTAGGCGCTTTCGCCATTGGGGAATATGCGGATGCCGCCGCCGTGATGTATCTGTATTCCTTAGGCGAAACTCTGTCGGACAGTGCCTATACCAAATCCAGACGGAATCTGTCGGAGCTTTTGGAGATTGCCCCCGAGTACGCTGTCGTGCTTCGCGACGGTATGGCGCGGCGGGTAATGCCCGGTGAGGTGGCGGTAGGCGAGGTGATTCGCGTAACCGCCGGAGAACGGATCCCGCTGGACGGACGGGTCATCAGCGGCGGCGGAGCGGCTGACACTTCCTCGGTTACCGGGGAATCCAAGCCCCAGGATCTGTATGAGGGAGTCTTTTGTCCCTCGGGAGCGGTTCTTACCGATGGCTCGGTGGATCTTGCCGTTACCCACAGCTATGAGAATTCCGTGGTGACCAAGCTGACCCGATCTGTAAAGGAGGCAACCAAGAGAAAATCCGCCGCCGAGAAGAAGATCTCTCGCTTTGCCAGAATTTTTACCCCTCTTGCCTTTGCAGTATCCGCTCTGATCGTTTTGGCGGGAGCTTTGCTCACCGGGGAATTTACGACCTGGCTCCGCATGGGACTTGTGGTGCTTGTGGTCTCCTGTCCTTGCTCGCTGGTGCTTTCGGTACCGCTGACCTACTTTGCCGGTATGGGAAGGGGAGCCTCACGGGGGATCGTGTTCCGAGGGGGAGAGGTGATGGATGTCCTTTGCCGTGTGCGGGGTGTGGCTCTTGACAAAACGGGGACCGTGACCGAATGTACGCTTTGCTTTGACGGTGCCGAGGTTTGTGAGTCGGTGGATCGCCAGGATTTTTTGGCACTTTCCTACGCCGTTTTGAGTCACAGTCCTCACGCCGCCGCCCGCTCCTTTTGTCTGGGCTGGCAGGGGAATGGAAGCTCGGTGTCTGTGACCGGGGCGGAAAATATTCCCGGGCGGGGTGTCCGTTGTGTTGCCGAGGGGGCTTCCGTATGCTTTGGAAACGCCGCTTTTTTGAGAGAGAACGGAATTTCGGTGGAGGACGCGGATACCACGGTGATTTTCGGTGCCAAGGACGGAGTTCTTTTGGGACGGTTGCATTTTTCCGCCCCCATGAAGGAGGGTTCCGCTCCCGCGGTACAGGAGCTTTTCGCTGAGGGTGTGAAGCGGATCGCCGTACTGAGCGGAGACGGAATTGGCTCTGTGAGGACGGCGTGTGAGAACGCGGGGATCCGTGAGTATTACGCCGCTCTTACCCCGTCGGATAAGGTAGCTGTTTTGGCTCGAATCGCTGAGGAGGAAAAACAGAAGAAGAGAGACGCCGCCGTCGCGTTTTGCGGTGACGGCTTGAACGACTCTGCCGTTGTGGCAGGGGCAGACGTGGGAATTGCCATGGGAGAGAGCGGCTCCGCTCTTACGGTCAGCTCGGCTGACGTGGTGCTCATGGATGATGACCTGAGAAAGATTCCCGAGGCGATTCGTATCGCACGAAAGACCTCGCGGGTGGCAAATGAAAATATTGCCCTTTCTCTAGGGATCAAGATCGCGGTCCTTGGTATCGGTGTGGTCCTGTCGGCGGTCATGGGACAGGGTATTCCCATGGAGCTTGCCATTGTTGCTGACGTGGGAGCTGCCGTTTTGGCAGTTCTGAATGCGCTGAGAGCGTCAAGATAAAAGGAGAGAACATGAAAGAACGTCGAACAAAATCAAGGGATAAGTCCTTTCTCGTGGCTGTGTCGGTCTGCGTCCTTTTATGCCTGGCGGTGCTGGGTGCGGTACTCCTTGCCGACCCAATTGCCGGGTGGCAGGCGAAGAGAAGGGCGGCAGACATTCTTTCCGACGGGGGAGAGTGCCGGGTGGTCCTGACCGATCCTACGCAAAGCGGTCAAGTGCTCTTTTCCGATGCGCAGGTGATTCTTTCCGAGGAGGATGCCGCGCCTCTTCGGGACACGTTGTATGAGGTGCTTTGTGAGAGCCAATATGAGTCAAGAGAAGCCGCGACGGCGGGAACCTGGCTTCCGTCCGTGACGGTGTACACGAGGGAGGAGCAGGTAACGGTCTTTGTCTCCGAGGAGACGCTGTGCTTGGAAAGGGACGGTAAACGAATCGTCTTTTCCATCGCGGAGGAGCAAGCCTCCGATTATCGCGCCTTGTATGAGGAAATTACCGCAAGGCTGAAGGAAGTCAGTCGGTAATTGCCGGCAAGAAAAATCCGCCCCCACGCGCGATGTTCGAGTGGGGAGCGGATTTTTTGTTTGGAAAAGGATCTCAAAAAAGAAGCCGATGAAAACGTGAAAAAAAGTATATTTTTCCTTTGGCGGCACATGATAAATACAGTATATTTTTGGGAGGACACATGGAGCGTTTGAGGGGGGACCGCATGCCGTGGAATGAGGGTGTGGCGGTAGGAAAGCTGTGCTTTTCGGCAGAGGAAGGATCAGAGGGAAAGGAAGCTGTCATTTGGGTGACGGCAGAGCCGCCCTCCCGTTTGCCATCGACATCGGTGGTGGGTGTTTTGGTTCTTCGCAAAGAGGGGGCACCGTCTCGGATCGTGTTTCCTTTGCCATGCCCCGTCCTTTTTGTACCTGAGCTGGACGAGAGTCTGGAGGGGAAAATCGCAATACTGGATACCCATCGGCAAAGCGTATGGGTGTCTCCCGACCTGGATACCGTGCGGCGGTACGCCGAGCAAAGGGAGGGCGCTTCCAAATCGCAAAAGGCGGTCCGCTTTTTCGCTTGGTCTGAGGATCTGCCTCGGGGAGACCGAAACGCTCAGGGGTGGATTCTTGGCGAGCGTTTTTCGGAGGGCGAGGAGGAGGTGCTGTTTGAGCGTTACCGAGCCGCCGCGGAGCGAAATCCGGGCTTACCGCTCACCGTATGTATTCCCTTGGGTGAGGAGGAGGGGACTCGTCTTCGGCTGAGAAGCCTCTATCGAGGAGCGGTCTACGGTCGTTTTTCTCTTTTGTTCTCCCGGATCGCTACCTGTGAGGAATGGGAGCGTTGCCGTGTTCTGTGCCATGAGGTATTTTGTGATTTGGAGAGCGAGGGAAGGGAGTTCAACGGGTATTTACCCCGGGGGATCCTTCTGGACAGGGGGTTGCCCCTATTGGACTCGTGGAGCGGAAGAGAGCCCGATTTTTTGTGTGTTGACGGGGAAGGCTTGTTTGCCTCTCTTAGTGCGGAGTCACTGCCCATACCTCAGCGGATCCGGGCGATGGGGAACGGGCTGAGGGAATTCGCCTCCGGAAGAGGTTTACAGTTTTTGTTGAGGGATCCGGAAAAATGGGACGTGACCCGAGAGCTTCTGAGTGACCCTCGGCTTCTGCCCGAGGCAATTGTTTTGCCCGAGGCGTGTCTGCCGTGATCGTCCCTTTTTCTTGACAGCTACTGGCTTAACTTAAGACAATAAGCGGGAGGGGCAAGCAACGCATAGCGTGTTATCCTTAGCGGAGAAATAGGTGAAATTAATAGAAAAAAGGTATTTGTAAAAACGAGCAAATACCTTTTTATCTTAACAATCGTATGTTCGTAAGGATTTCAGCATTTCTTCTGCTACCGCCTTAATAACAGGGATAGCCACGGAGTTGCCGCATTGTTTCTTTATCTTTCCATACGGTAATACGATTTTGAATGTATCAGGAAATCCTTGTATGCGAAGCATTTCTCTTTCTGTCGGGCGACGCTCGTCATTAACAAGAATATAGTTTGCAGAAGCACCTGCACGGAGTGCCGAAGAATACGGATGCGGAGTAACCGAACCTGCCATATTCTCGTGAGAAATATATGGCTTCGGGTAATCCTTGTCACGCAACCGTTCAAGTCTTGACAACTTGATAGGTTCTTTTACATAGTATCTTGTATCGACATTCTCTTCAAGAATATCGGAAAGTGAAAGTCTTTCACTTTCACAAACAGGCTTTGGAAATTCGAACGGAATATCCTTTAAGAAACCAACAATAATGATTCTTTCTCTCTTTTGCGGTACACCGTAATCAAGAGCATTGAGAACCTTTGCGTGAACAGTATACCCGAGAGCTTTCAAATGTTCACGGATAACCTTAAATGTGTTTCCGTTATCGTGTGCTACCAAGTTTCTAACATTCTCAAGCATAAATGCTGAGGGGCGTTTTACCTTTAGTATGCGCTCAATATCAAAGAAGAGAGTGCCGCAGGTTTCGTTGGCAAATCCCTCTTTTTTTCCTATAATGGAGAAGGCTTGACAAGGAAAACCGCCGAGAAGGATATCAAAATCAGGAATATCCTCGGCATTGATTTTGGTTATATCTCCCGAGGGATGTTCACCAAAGTTTGCTTCGTAAGTCTTGCACGCATCTTCATCAAATTCAGAGGAAAATACGCATTGTCCTCCTACGCTCTCAAAACCAAGTCGAATACCTCCAATGCCTGCGAACAAATCAATAAACTTAAATGTGTTCCACTTATTATTTGAAGATTGTATCGGAATGATAGGCGTAGCTACTACGATCTCGGGGGTAACTGTTGTGTCAGAAACACGGAACAGATCTTCAACGGTTGTATTCAGTATGGTTGCCAATTTTAGAGCTATATCCACCGAAGGAATAGAGGTGGATTTTTCTATGGATGAAAGTGCCCTACGGCTAATGCCGGCTTTGTTGGACAGTTCGGTTTGAGTTAAACCTACTCGCTTTCTTTGTATTTCAACAGTAGAAATCATAGTACACTCCTTCACCAACTATGAGAAGTTTGCTTCTCATTTAGTATAGCATGAAGTAGGAAAATTGTCAAGAGAATTTCGGATATTCGAAAAAATTTATTTTTAACCATGTACAATGAGAGAAATATATGATATAATATAAGACAACTATTTGTATATTAGGAGAAAGATATGGCTGAACCGAGATTAAGAACCGTAAACAAAGCTGTGCCCCCATATCCCATAAATCAGTTTCCTTCTGCGTTTATTGAACGCTTTGCTGAAGATATAGTTTATATGTTGGCAACTAAATCCACAATGTCTTTAGAGGGCAACGAGTGGGAACAGATCTTTGCAAATTGCATAGGTGCAGAGTGGCGTCCTTCCAATGTCGGTTTAGATGATGTCGTATTAGATAACTGCTGTTGGAGTGCTAAAACTGTAAAATCAGGTAGCAATATCGGTGAGCAAAAGGCAGTTAGGCTAATAAGCGGTAGAAACTCACCTACATATAGTTTCGGTGTTGACAGAATCACAGAAGCCGAACCAAATGAAATCGGGAAAATGGTTCTTGATATATGGAATGAGCGCGTATCAGGTATTCGTCAATATTTCAAATTTGCAAGAACAGTTGTCTTGGTCAAAGGTCCAAATTATGACGAGTATTTGATATTTGAAACAGAAACCGTTCGTTACGATGCCGATCAGTTTGTGTTCGAATGGAATGATAGAGGTAATCTTGAAGGATACACCAAAGAGGATCATATTCATAAGTTTACTTGGCAGCCTCACGGAAGTCAATTCACCATCATCGAAGATATTCCCGAGAAACGCTACCATTTGAAGATAAAAGTACCCGAGAAGTTGGATAAAGTAAGTGTATTGAAAGCTTTAGCTTTTGATAAGAGTTGGGTGATCAGATTAAAATAATTTATATCGGATGACAAAATGCGAGCATCGCATTTGACTAGTCAAACCGCTCCGCCTTCGAATCCCTTCCTCTGTACGAAAAAAAGCAAGTAACACTTTTGTGTTACTTGCTTTTTTGGCACGCCGTAAGGGATTCGAACCCCCGACCTTTTGGTTCGTAGCCAAACACTCTATCCAGCTGAGCTAACGGCGCATACACTCTCAAACAGTCTCCCGTTTCTTGCGTGCCTATATATTATATCATATTTTTAATATTTGTCAAGTCATTTTTTGAAAAAAATAAAATTATTTTTATGGCTCTTTCTTCGTCGGTCAAATTCTTCGTCGTTGTATGGGAGCTAACTCCAACATACCAGCGTCCTCTCGGGAAAATGCGCGGTGGGCTTCGCACTCCTTTTCACATATTTCACCTGTGCAAGGCATCTCAGGATATTATTCGTTGTTACTCGCTGTCGGGAATCCGTTTTTTTTCTTCGGCGCGCAAGAAAACATGGCTGCCAGGCGGATAACGGCGCACAGAATAGCGAGGACGGCGATCACCGAGCCGAGGACAGGAAAATCCCCGGTGTACCAATGGTAGATCACGTATCCCAGGGGGATCAGAGACAGGATACCGTCCACGAAGTACAGTTCGAAGCAAAGAAGGCTCAATACCACGCTTCCCAGATACAGCAGGGCAACGGTGATGAAGATCTGAAAATTCTCTTCATGAGTAATGGCGTTGAACAGGAGCTGCTCCGTGTATCCCGGGTTTTCGGGAAGCGACTCGGAGAGCTTCGGTACTTGGTACAGGATCCAACCGCAAAGAGCGGCGGGTGCCAACGCGGATAAGTTGGCAGTGATCCACGTTCTTCTTTTTGGATCCTCGCGATCCAGTCGAATACAATCGTATACGGCACCTGCCGTATAAATTACCAGGAGAAGGGGGAACAGGATGGGGCGCTCATACAGTGCTCCTTCGGCAAACAAAAGCCAGACCCATACAAGGGGAGGCAGGGAAGCGGCAAAGCCCAAATAGGGTTGCTTCCGAAACAGGAGAGTAAGAGCAAGGGACAAAAGGATCAGCGCGGTGAGCGTCAAATAAACTCGGTAATTTTTTACGTTCTCGGGGTCGAAGAAGAGCTTTAGCTTTTCCTTCGTCGATTCGACCTCCCCGGGAGAGTACGCCATGAACTGGCAAAATACCTGCATCAAGGCGGTAAACGCGGCAAAGCCGGCGCAGGCGTTGGCAAATTTTCTGAAGGTACTCATGGCTTCTCCTTTCTCCGGGCAACAAAATACCGCCCTGCCCATATATGACCTTATTATTATACCACCCTTTTCGCTTCCTGTCAAGGAAAAATGAGGGAGTGCTTTAGAGCAGTTCTCTAAAGGACAGTTTTGCAAGAATACGGTATATCTCTTTCGAGATATACCGTATTCTGCGTTTGCGGACACAAAGGCGGCACTTGTCAAGAAAAATGATGATATAATTTTTGCTTTGACGGAAGGTGCATTTTAAGGTTAAAGTTTTCTTTTAAGTTGCTTGATTTTTCTCAAGGTATGTGATATAATAAGTATGCTACACGAACTGAATATTAGAATCAGCGGTATTTTTGTCTTTATGGGATATTTGTACCCTTTTTCGCCATAACTATTTTTGAACTTGGTAAAATCGCAAGCTCTGCTAAATGGTTATGGTGAATACCCTAATTCTAATTTAGTTTGTGTAGCAGCAATCGGAGTTTGCGGTTTTCGGTGCGTAGCTTCGGTTGCGCACCTTTTTTATATGCTGATAGGGGGATATATGAGCAAAAATGTTCAAAAAAGGGTAATTGATATTGCTGGCATAGAACTTATGCCAGGAGAACCTGCCATTTGCCTTGGCAACGGAAAACAAGGCTTTGAGTGTTGTTGCGACGAGTGCGACTACTATTTGTTTTGTTTCTCCGAATTTGATCCAAAAGGCAAAGAAGAACATATTGCCATGGATAGCTGTCTAAAGGACAATTCTAAAATTTGATACATACCGACAGGAAAAGGACAGAGGATGCTTTACGTTCTCTGTCCTCTTTTCTTGACAAGTGCTGATTTGATCAAAGACAACAAAAAATGACCTTTAGAACACAACGCTTTTGGTTTGCCTCATATTTTCAGAAAAACATTAAAAATATACTCAATCGGGGAAAAAAGTATTGCGCCTCTCGAAAAGAAATGATATAATAGGTACAATGGGGTGGTGTGCGGACACGCCTCGCGACAGAAGATTTCAATAAGGAGAGTTTATGATGAATATTACGGAAATGAAACAATATCTGGCAGAGGGGAAGCTGGACGCTACGCTGACGCATGTGTACGGCAAGGAGGCGGTTTCCATGCAAAGAGCTCGCTATCAGTCGGCACTGGACGAGTTTGCCTCACTGTACGGCGCGGAGCGTGAGGTTCACCTCTTTTCCGTGGCGGGAAGAAGCGAGCTTTCGGGAAATCACACCGACCACAACCACGGTTGTGTGGTTGCCGCTTCCATTGACTTGGATATTATCGCTGTAGCATCGGCGCGCCGAGATTCCGTCATTCGCGTGAAAAGCGAGGGCTTCCCCGAGGACGTGGTGAATTTCTCTTCTTATACCGTGCCTCTTGCCGAAGGGTACGGTACCTCCGCATCTATTATTGCCGGGATGTGCGCCGGCTTTGCGGGATGCGGCTATGCCGTGGGGGGCTTTGACGCGTACACTACCTCTAACGTATTGAAGGGCTCAGGACTTTCCTCCTCCGCCGCTTTTGAGGATATGGTGGGAAATATTCTGAATCACCTTTACAATGACGGGCGAGTGGACAATGTAGAGATCGCCAAGCTCTCTCAGTTTGCTGAGAATGAATTCTTTGGAAAGCCCTGTGGTTTGATGGATCAGGTGGCTTGTGCCGTGGGCGGTATTGTTGCCATCGATTTTCGGGATCCCAAGTTTCCCGTGATCGATCAGATTCAACTGGACATGGCAGAGAAGGGCTACAATCTTTGTATTGTGAACACGGGAGGAAACCATGCCGATCTGACCGATGATTACGCTTCGGTTCCTGCCGAGATGAAGGCGGTTGCCGCTCACATGGGGAAGAAGGTTCTCCGCGAGGTAGAGGAAGGGGACGTGATCGCCACCATTCCTACTCTTAGAGAAAAGCTGGGTGACCGCGCGGTTCTCCGCGCCCTCCACTTCTTCCGGGAGAATCAGAGAGTGGCAAATCAGAAGGAAGCCCTTCTTCACGGAGATCTTTCCCGTTTCTTTGAAGAAGTCAAGGCTTCGGGCAAGTCCTCCTTCTGTTATCTGCAAAACGTATACACCACCAAAAATTTGACCGAGCAGGGGCTGTCTTTAGCACTTTGTCTGGCTGAGGAATATCTTGCCGACAAGGGTGGTGCGTGGAGAGTTCACGGCGGCGGATTCGCGGGTACCATCCAGGCATTTGTGCCGACGGAGGCAGTACCGGGCTTCCGTCAGCTGTTGGAGGGCGTATTCGGAGAGGGGACGTGCATCGTTCTGCGTATTCGCCCCGAGGGAGCGATCTGTCTCGCCTAAGCCCATTGCTACATAAGAGGTTTTTATGTTCCGAAACGTGAAAAAACAACCGAAGGGCACAGCTGACGAGAAACGAATTTCCCGACGGATCGCCATGCTCTTCGTTCTGATCCCGGTCACCATGACCGTCTTTTCCGTCTACCGTTTCCTACTGGGACGGATGTATTTCGAGATCACCCTTGCGGTGTATATGATTTTGGCTACCGCTTTTATTCTTGCTTACGTGATCTATAACCGAGGCATGTCCCGAAGGGGATTGAGGGAGGAGATGCTGCCGTCCCAGTGGAGCGACGAGGAAAAGAAGTGCTTTCTTGCCGACGGAGAGCGTCGTCTGCGCCGTTCCCGTTGGATGCTGATTCCCATTTTCGCCTTTCTTTTTACCTTTGCTTTTGATATACTGGAGCTTTTCGTGCTCCCGTTCTTCAAGGGACTGTTCTTTTAAGGAGGCGAAGGATGTCGAATCCCATTAGAATCGTCACTCTGTACTCCGGTTCAGGAGGGAATTGTACCTATCTGAAGCTTCTTGATACTACCATTCTGATCGACGCGGGAAAGAGTGCCCGGACACTTTGTAACAGCCTGCGGGAGATCGGAAGTGATATTGGGGAGATCGATGCCATTTTCGTGACCCACGACCACCACGACCATGTCTCCGCCCTGGAGGTTCTGGCAAAAAAGAACGAAATTCCCATTCATATGACAGACCGATCCGCCGCTTTGTTTGATCGGGATCCGTCGGCACCGATACATAGCCGTCTGGTGAGGCACGATCCTGTGTTTACCGAGGAGGTGGGACGGTTTACTGTGACCTCCTTTTGTACGCCGCACGACAGTCGGATGAGTGTGGGGTATCGGGTGTCCTTTGTCTATGAAGGAAAGAATTACGCCGTTGGCATCGCTACCGATATCGGTTACGTATCCGACTCGGTACGGGAGGGACTTCGGGGATGCTCTGCCGTGGTATTGGAGTCTAACCATGACGAGGAAATGCTGATGAAGGGACGCTATCCCTACGAGTTGAAAATGAGGATCCGATCCCGTCGGGGACATCTGTCCAATCGGGACAGCGCTGCCTTCGCGGCAGACCTTGCTGCCGAGGGAACCAAAGCCTTCCTTCTCGCCCATTTGAGCGAGGAAAACAACGAGCCGGGTCTTGCTTGGGACGAGGCAAGGAGTGCTTTGTCCGGCTTGCCGGTGGCAGTGGCGGTGGCATCCCCCGATCTTCCCACGGAGCTTTTGTGGGAGCCGGAAAAGGAGGCTGTTTATGATTGCCGTTAAGCTGATTGCCTTGGGAACGCTGAAGGAGTCTTATTTGAGAGAAGCGGTTGCCGAGTATGAAAAGCGTTTGGGTGCCTTTTGCAAGCTGGAGATCCTTCAGCTGAAGGAGGAGCGTCTGGGTGACCGCCCCTCGGAGGGAGAGATCCGAAACGCTCTGGAAAAGGAAGCGGTGAAGATCTTAGCGGAGATCCCCCCAAGAGCCTATCGGATCGCTCTGTGTGTGGAGGGGAAACAGCTTTCCTCGGAGGAACTGGCGGACAAGCTCGGGGAGGTGGCGGAACGGCACGGGGAGCTATGTCTCATTGTGGGAAGCTCCTTTGGCTTGTCCGATACGGTGAAGCAGCATTGCCATATGCGTCTTTCGGTATCCAAGCTCACCTTTCCTCACCAGCTCATGCGTGTCTTGCTTCTCGAGGCGGTGTACCGTGGCTTCAATATTTTGAAGGGAACCCAATACCATAAGTAAAAAAGTTATTTTTTTACAAAAAAAGCTTTTTAGATTTGTAGAATACAGAAAAAATGCAAGAAAACGGCAAGAAGTTGAAAAAAACTCTTGCCGTTTTTCGTTGTTTGTGATAGAATAATTGGTAGATATTTTTGACGGATCCGTCAGTATTGGGAAGTAAATCGATTCAGGAGGGAATCAATATGGAGAACAATAGAAGACCCGAATCCATGGCGCGTATCACCACCAAAGAACTGGCAGACGCTTTCATCGCGGAGCAGGTAGCTGAGGTTCGCGCGCAGGTGGGAGACAAGAAGGTGCTGTTGGCACTGTCCGGCGGAGTGGATAGCTCCGTGGTAGCCGCGTTGCTGGTAAAGGCAATTGGAAAGCAGTTGATCTGCGTACACGTCAATCACGGCTTGATGCGTAAGAATGAGTCCGAAAACGTCATTGAGGTATTCAAAAACGGTCTCGATGCCAATTTGATCTATATTGACGCAACGGATCGGTTTTTAAATCTGTTGGCAGGCGTGGCTGATCCGGAGAAGAAGCGCAAGATCATCGGAAAAGAATTTATCGAGGTATTTGCCGACGAGGCGAGAAAGCTGGAGGGCGTTTCCTTCCTGGCTCAGGGAACCATTTACCCCGATATTCTGGAGAGCTTCAAGCAAGCAGAAGGCAAGCAGGCGGTAAAATCTCACCATAACGTGGGCGGATTGCCCGAGGATCTGGCTGAGAAGTTCGAGCTGGTAGAGCCCCTCAAGCTTCTTTATAAGGACGAGGTTCGGGTAGTGGGAAGAGCCCTGGGACTTCCTGCCGAGATGGTAGACCGTCAGCCATTCCCGGGACCCGGTCTGGGTGTTCGTTGCACCGGTGCCATTACCAGAGACAGACTTCACGCTCTGCGTGAGGCAGACGCAATTTTGCGCGAGGAATTTGACAAGTGCGGACTTGCCAAGAAGGTATGGCAGTTCTTCGTGGTTGTGCCCGACCTGAAGAGTGTCGGTGTCAAGGACGAGGGACGCTATGAGGGCTGGCCCGCCATTATCCGCGCTGTGAATACCAAGGATGCCATGACGGCAACCATTGAGGAGATTCCTTATTACGTGCTTCATACCATTACAAACAGAATCCTTACCGAGGTGGAAGGCATCAATCGCGTGCTGTACGATATTACTCCTAAACCTACGGGAACCATTGAGTGGGAATAAGGTACCGCTTGATTGTGGCTTGAAGCTACGGGTTTCAAGCCACTTCTCCTATTTTACGATCACGATGCAACGACACGCAAAGGAGACGAATCATGGAACGATTTTTTAAGCTGAAAGAGCGAGGAACCACCGTCAAGGTCGAGTTTATCGCGGGAATGACCACGTTTTTTGCCATGGTATACATCCTCATGGTGAACGCCAATATGTTTGCCGATCCCTTCGGTGACGGAAGCAACCCCTTGGGGGTTTCATACGGTGCCATCTACATTGCCACGGCGATCTCCGCGGTGGTAGGAACGGTTTTAGCGGGATTGCTTTCCAATCTGCCATTGGCACAGGCAAGCGGCATGGGACTGAACGCCTTTTTCGTTTACACCGTTTGCATTGGCTTCGGTCTGTCCTACGCAAACGCACTGGTTTTGATCTTGATCGAAGGTGTCGCGTTTATCCTACTCACTGTGACCGGCTTGCGCAAAAAGATCTTTGACGCTCTTCCCGGCACGGTATTGGCGGCGATCCCTTCCGGCATCGGGCTATTCATTGCTTTGCTGGGGCTGCAAAACGCGGGGATTGTGGTGCCGGATAGCTCCACCTGTGTGAATCTCGCTTCCTTTAATCTGCTGCATCAAAGCTGGGGAGATATCATGCCCATGGTGGTGACTCTATGCACCCTTCTTGCCATCGTAATCATGTCCCACAAAAAGATCCGCGGAGCGGTACTGATTGGAATTGTTGGCGGTATGGCACTGTATTATCTTTTGGGACTTACCGTTACGGGCTTTTATGAGAATCTGAATATCAATCTGATCAGTCCCATCGGAGCATTCAAGGAGTTTGGAGAGCTGTCCCTGTTTACCGTATTTACCGAAGGCTTTGATTTTTCCGCTTACGTCTCTCAGCACGGAAGTGCCAACCTGGTTCTTACCATTGTCACGACGGCGTTGGCGTTTTGCATGGTCGATATGTTTGACACCCTCGGGACCCTTTATGCCGCCTGTGAACGTGCTGACCTTCTGGACGAGAAGGGGGAGCCGCTGAATATGAACCGCGGTATGCTTTCCGATGCCATTGCGACCACCACGGGTGCCATTTGCGGTACCTCTACTGTCACCACCTTTAGCGAGGTAAATGCGGGAGTTGCCGCAGGCGGAAGAACGGGTCTGACCTCGGTTTTCTGCGGATTATTCTTTTTTATCGCCATGTTTTTGAGCCCCATTGCCCAGCTGGTGCCCGGCTGTGCTACTGCTGCCGCTCTGATCTACGTGGGTATTCTGATGATGGGCTCTATTAAAAATATTGACTGGTCTGATTTCAGAGTTTCCGTTCCCGCCTTTCTCACCCTTACGATCATGCCCTTTACCTACAATATTTCCTACGGTATTGCCTTTGGATTGATCTCTTATATCGTTATCAGTCTCTTCTGCGGGGACGCGAAGAAGATCAAGGGTAGCTCATGGGTGATTGCCGCTCTGTTTGTGGCAATGCTGTTGTTGACCCATTAAGAAAACAAAAAACTGATTGATTGGAAGAAATGCCTCTCGCGGCGGAGGAATACCGTTCTCGGTCATGGGTGAGAAACCGGTAGCGGTTTTAGTTGATGTCCTGCAACGCGGTTTTCAATAAAAAGCACTTATGACACACGACGAACGTCGTGTGTCATAAGTGCTTTTGCGTTGTTAGCCTCTACGAAAGAGTTTTTTCTTACGCAATATCCGCTGGATACCGGCATCCTACCCGTGACAGCTTGAAGAAGGGTTCGGAGGAAGCAATCATGTTTCCCAGGGCGGAAGGATATAGGATTCAGCCTTTGGCGCGGTATTTCTTCCATGAATAGCAAACCAGAGTCGTCAACCCCCAGACAATGCCGGAGGACAGGGCAACGAGGAGCAGGTAGCGGGGCAGGGTACCCCACGGGGAGCGGTTCGGTTCGACTTGATCCAGGTAGACGCTCCAGGGGTAGTGGTTGAGATAAATATAGGTACTGACCGTTGCCAGCACTCGGCTGAGACGGGAAGAGGGCAAGAGGGAAAAGAAGGTTTTGCCGGATAGGATCATGTAGAGGATCAGGAAGATGACCGCTGTGAGAATAAAGTCGGAGAAGATCCGTTCCTCTTTGGGGTGTGCCATGGTTCGAATCAGCACGTACCATCCCCCCAGCTCAGAGAGGGAGTAGAGGATCCGCCGGGGAAGGGTCACACCCCCTTTTCCGCGAGACACCAGGAAGTATAGGACAAAGCCTCCGCACAGCCCTGCGATACCTCGAAGAAGCCCCGTGTTGACCAAATCCAAAATCCAAAGATTGGGGACATCCAGGTGACCGTAGCGATGCGAAAGGAGTCCGTAGCCAAGGAGGGCGATCACGGGGGCTGCGGTACAGCCAAAGCGAAGGGGAGCCTTCTTGGCGAAGGGATGAAGGATCGCAATGCCTAAGAGCATGGCGGACAGATACCAGGACACGCCTGTCGTCCACATGCCCTCAAAGCCTGCCATCTGGAGGGGAATCACCTCAAACAGGAGGAGAGGAAAGCACCGGGCGGTGAAGGTAAGCTCATGATCGTAGATCAGCCCCTCGTAGATGAGAAATCCGCTGATCGCGGAGAAGAGCAGGGGCAAAAACACGGCTTTGTATTTGTGCAGTACGAATTTTGCCGTACTGTCCTCGGAGAGCTCACCCTCCGAAGAGCCCTTGGAGAGGGAAACCATCATGAGGTAGCCTGTTATCATAAAAAAGCCTTCCACCACGATATATCCGCTCTGAAAGAAGAGCCCGTAATGGTATAGCAGGATCACGATACTGAATAGAAATTTCAAATAGTCGATGGAGCCGGTTCGTTTCATAAAAAAGTCCTTTCATCAGTTTTACTCACAAGGTCATTATAGCATAAGCTCGATGGAATGTCAATTGTATTATACCGAATTGGCTGGTTCCCTTGATTTTTGCATGCCGGAGGTGTATAATAAAGGAAAAGATCGCATGGGGGAGGTAAAACTGTGAAATTTCTTTTGTTTTCCGATCTTCATTGCTGGCCCGGGGTGTTTATGGCGGGCTGCTTGGAGGATCTGGAGGTCTTTCGGAAGGCGGCGGTGGCATCAGGCTGTGACTTTGTCATTCACTGCGGGGATTTTTGCCACGACGTGAAACAGTCGGCGGACGTGATCGACGCTTACGCCTCTTTCCCTTTGCCTGTTTATCACTGCCTTGGAAACCATGATTGCGAGGAGACCTCTTATGAGGAAGCCATGGCGGCTTACGGCATGAAGAAGAATTATTATTTTTTTGATCGGGGCGGATATCGAATCATCGTACTGGATCCCAACTATTTTTATTTGGACGGGCAGACGGTTCATTATTCGGGGAAAGAGCGTCCGAAGGGAGGCTGGGTGAAGGATCACCTCCCTCGGGAGCAGATCGAGTGGCTTCGTAAGACCCTTGCTGATTCTCCCTATCCCGCTGTCTTGATCAGTCATCAGAGCATTGAGCGGGAGATCGGCGGGATCGCCAATCGGGAGGAGATTCTGGAGGTGATCCGAGAGGCGAATCGGAGAAAACGGGGAAGCGTGCTCATGTGTCTGAATGGGCACAATCACCGAGATCATCTGCGGATCCTTGAGGACGTCTTGTATGTTGACGTCAACTCTGCCTCTTACGATTGGGTGGGAACCGAGCACCACCTGTTCCCCCGTGAGCTGGAGGAGCAGTATAGTCACCTTTGCCATTCTGTAGTCTTTGAGGATCCCCTTTACGCCATCGTGACCCTGGAGGGGAGCACTGTGACCCTGGAGGGAACAGAGAGCCGCATGTTTATGGGGGTGCGTCGGGACCAGATCCCCGGAGAAGCCTCTGTTGACGAAATGGGAAGACCCTGCGTGCCGAAAATTTCTTCGGTTCGGATCACCTTGGGGTAAGGGCACTCGTCCTCGCCGCCGAGGGATGTTGTGTAAAGTTACCAAGAAACCCAGAAAAATATACTGAGAAATCTTTGCTTGCCGGAGAGGATTTTCTCGGCGAACGGTTGACTTTTTTTTGGAAATATGTTATAATATATAAAATTTTTTTATGATCGATCAAGGAGAATGTTATGGCATATTATTACGACACCCCTTCACATACCTTTAGTGAATATCTGTTGGTGCCCGGCTACTCCAGCGCGGAGTGTATTCCCTCCAAGGTTTCCTTGGAGACCCCTCTTGTGAAGTTCAAGAAGGGTGAGGAACCCGCTATTAAAATGTCTATCCCGTTGATTTCCGCCATTATGCAGTCGGTTTCCAACGACACCATGGCAATTGCTCTCGCGAAGGAGGGCGGTGTTTCCTTCATTTACGGATCTCAGACCGTGGAGCAGCAGGCGGAGATGGTTCGCCGAGTGAAGGCATACAAGGCAGGCTTTGTTACCTCCGATGCCAATATTAAGCCTGACCAGACTCTGAGAGAGGTATTGGCACTGAAGGAGAAGTACGGTCACTCTACCATTGCCGTCACCGAGGACGGAACGGCTCACGGCAAGCTTGTGGGTATCGTTACCTCCCGTGACTACCGCGTGACCCGTATGACCGGAGACGAGAAGGTTTCTACCTTTATGACTCCCTTTGAAAAGCTGATCTGTGCCAAGGAGGGGACTTCTTTGGCTGAGGCAAATGATATTATCTGGGAGCACAAGCTGAATTCTCTCCCCATTTTGGATGAGAACGGTTGTCTGTCTTCCTTCGTGTTCCGCAAGGACTATGAGCTTCATAAGCAGAATCCCTGCGAGCTGCTGGATAACCAGAAGCGCTATATTGTAGGTGCCGGAATCAATACCCGTGACTATGCCGAGAGAGTTCCCGCTCTGGTGGAGGCAGGGGCTGACGTGCTCTGTATTGACTCCTCCGAGGGCTTCTCTGAGTGGCAATCCCGCACCATTGCCTGGATCCGTGAGCACTACGGTGACTCGGTGAAGGTGGGTGCCGGTAACGTGGTGGATGCCGAGGGCTTTAACTTCTTAGCGGATGCCGGCGCGGACTTCATCAAGATCGGTATTGGCGGCGGCTCCATCTGTATTACCAGAGAGACCAAGGGAATCGGTCGCGGACAGGCTACGGCGGTGATTGAGGTAGCCAAGGCTCGTGACGAGTACTACAAGAAGCACGGTGTGTATATTCCGATCTGTTCCGACGGAGGTATCGTTCACGATTACCACATTACCCTGGCTCTTGCCATGGGCGCGGACTTCTGTATGCTGGGGCGTTACTTCGCCAGATTCGACGAAAGCCCCACCCAGAAGATCCTCATCAACGGAAACTACATGAAGGAGTACTGGGGCGAGGGAAGCGCGAGAGCGCGGAACTGGCAGCGGTATGACATGGGAGGTGCTCAGAAGCTTTCCTTCGTGGAGGGCGTGGACAGCTACGTGCCTTATGCCGGACCGCTCCACGATAATTTGGCGGTTACTCTTGCCAAGGTTCGTTCTACCATGTGCAACTGCGGTGCTCTTTCCATTCCGGAGCTCCAGGACAAGGCGAAGCTGACCTTGGTTAGCTCCGTATCCATTGTTGAGGGCGGTGCCCACGACGTGGTGGTGAAGAATAACACCTAATCTAAAAAGAGGCGAAAACCAATGGTTTATATCCTTAAGGACAGTTTTTAAGTGTCAAGGGTAAACAGGTATAACGAATGAAAAATAAAAATACGAGAAAACTTACAGCGTTTCTCGTATTTTTATTTTTATCTTGTCCATCTACGTTTTTTACATTTATGGAGAAACTCATTGATCTTGAGTTTTACAACAATCTTGCTTCGTACTCTTTCATAAAAAAATCTACCTCGGGGAACGGAAGAAACGAGCCGCCGACACACTCACGAAACAGACGGTTCATTCGGATTTTGTGCCGTTTGCTTGGTGGAGGTACTTCAATATCCTTGATTTCTTCTTCGTTTTTTAGATCAAATTCGGGGAAACAGATCAAATAGTAGTCGCACTCATCACAACAACATGCAATGCCTTGCTCTCCGTTGCCAAGACAAGCGGTAGGTTCTCCGGGCGTGAGTTCTATGCCGGTACTATCTATTACCCTTTTTTGAATATTCTCGCTCATATAGCCCCCCTATCAGCATATAAAAAAAGGTGCGCTCCAATAGAGAACGCACCGAAAAATGCGTTTCCATTGTTGCCACACAATTCTCAACAAACTCAAGATACTCTCCATCACTTGCTAAGCGGAAATCGCATTTTTGCCAAATCCATTATTAGCAAGTGAAAATGGGTATAGTCACAAAACCCTCTATAAAAATAGAGAGCTATC
>JAFTRY010000002.1 GCA_017462035.1 Clostridia bacterium | reverse complement strand
CCCTTCCTTCTGCCTCTGCAGAATGTACTCCCGCTCCAGCTCAGCCACCGCCCCGAACACCGTCAGCATGAACTTGCCCGTCGGTGTGGTCGTGTCGATGGCTTCTTTTTTGGAGACGAACTCCACTCCCTTGGCGGTGAGCTTCTCCACCAGCTCCAGAAGGTCGCGGGTGTTACGGGCGAAGCGGCTGATGGACTCCACCATCACCACGTCTCCCTCCCGCACGAAATTCATCATGCGCTTCAGCTCGGGGCGGTCGGTGGACTTCCCGCTCATGCGGTCGATAAAGACCTGACCCACCCCCAGCTCCTCCATCAGCACCTCCTGCCTGGCGGTGTTCTGGTCGGTGGTGCTGATACGAATGTAACCGATCTTCACGGCAATTCCCCTTTCTTCTGTGCCGATAGGGTACACCCCAATGGTACACCGAAATCATGACCCAATAGCCTCGTTTTCCGCCTTTTGACATATGCCACCTGAGACGGGAACCCTATTGGGAATCGCGGTCGGATAGAAATTTTCCACCCAAAAGTTTTCACCCCGACACCGACACAGCGGCACAGATCAGTAATACCCATCGTAGAACATCTCCTCCAAGGTAAACCCATCCGCCAGCATCATCTCCACGTCGTCCCCCGAGAACCCGAACCAGTGAGCCACCGATTTCAGCGCGGAAACGTAAGGATCGTGGGTCTCTGATCCCGCACCACCAAAAGAGAAGCGCGCGTAGGGAGGCCAGTTGTGGTAGGTGTGGGAAACAACAGAAAGGTTTTTTGTGTCAAAGGTTGACTTGGAGCATCTCCCTATTGGGTCTATCTTCAAAATCTCTCCATCAACCAATTTCACGGTTTCGGGCTGACCGAAGGGAACCGTAAAGATGCGGAATGTCTCCAGCAGGATCTGCTCGGTACAGGATGTGGTAGCAATGCTCGCAGTAGGGAACGTCGTCCAAGTCATCCATGTAGTAGGCGCGGTCGTTGTGGATCAGTTCACCGCAACGGCCACAGTGGGTGTAGTAGTTCTCGTAGCACCCGTAGCAAAGCGGGGTATCGCTCGATCCCTCGTTGTCGTCGCGGAAGATGCGGTCGCCGCAGTAGCGGCAGAAGGTGGTCAGGCTGTCCAGGCACTCGGGGCAGTAAACTCTCCCCTCAAACTCGGTGGCCTCCTCCTCAAGCAGGACGCGGCCGCATTCGGCACAGGTTTCGTTTCGCATGGTTATTCTCCTTTTTTTCTATGTTTTTCCTATGATCTGTCGAGGCGCACAGGCTCTCATAGTGATGATATATCATTGAAAAATGGGAGAATTACGGGTTGCGATAAGTATTGGCGTTGGGGTCAAGATAATTGATAGAAAAGAGAAGGGAAATGCAAGATTATTCAACAGAATTCCCTAAATTCTGTTGAATTTCTCCCAGAAATATGGTATAAAAAACTGGGTTTATATATTTCACGTGTATTGAAGCGTAACAAGAAAAGCGAGGAGAGTACAATGGCAGACATCAAACGAGACGCAGAACAGGAAGAATTGTTCCGTAGCATATTATGACCCCGCTTGCGGTTCGGGATCCCTTCTTTTGAAGGTAGAGAAGGTCCTCGGTAAGGATCATATTGAGCGTGGCTTCTACGGTCAGGAGATTGATCTTACCACATATAACCTCTGTCGTATCAATATGTTCCTCCATAACGTCGAGTTTGACAAGTTCAATATTGTACGTGAGGATACCTTGGTTTCTCCCATGCATTGGGATGACCAGCCCTTTGAACTGATCGTTTCCAATCCGCCTTTCTCGGTCCCGTGGGAAGGAGATAAGAACCCTCTGCTGATCAACGACCCTCGTTTCTCTCCTGCGGGTGTGTTGGCTCCCGCGTCCAAGGGAGATATGGCATTTATCATGCACAGCCTTTCCTGGCTTGCCAACAACGGTGCCGCGGCGATCGTTTGTTTCCCCGGCATTATGTACCGCGGTGGAGCGGAGCAAAAGATTCGTAAGTACCTCGTGGATAACAACTATGTGGATGCTGTTATTCAGCTCCCGTCCAATTTGTTCTTGAACGTGACCATTTCGGTTGATATTCTGATCCTTCGCAAGAACAAGACCGATAACTCCATTCTGTTTGTGGATGCGTCGGGGGAGTTTGTGAAGGTGACCAAGAACAACCGCCTTTCCGAGGACAATATCAAGCGCATCGTTTCTGCTGTGGCTGAGCGCAAGAGCGAGCCCCATTTCTGTCAGCTTGTTCCTAATGCTACAGTTGGCAGTACGGAAAACGCCTATAACCTTTCTGTTTCAACCTATGTAGAGGCAGAGGACACCCGTGAAAAAGTGGATATTGTCAAGCTGAACGCGGAAATCGCAGAGATCGTAGCAAGGGAAGCGGTTTTGCGGGCGGAGATTGATAAGATTATTGCGGAGATTGTAGAATAATGGGAAATAAGACAACCGAAACATCATGTCTCAATATAGCAATTGAAAAGTGTTTAAAGCAAAAAGGACTATCAAAAAAGATTGGACGATTACTTTCAGGCAATGACATTAATAGGGAGAACGATGAAGCCCCTGATTTTTTAAGGTATTGCCCGCCTACCGATAAAGAAGAAGGCATAGTTATTGGAATCGAGCACTTTAGGGTTGATCACTATGCGGAAGAATTGAAAAACAAAAAAGTATCGTCTCTAGGTTGTCAATTTGAAAGAAGGATTAACGATACGGTTCAAACTTGGAAACCCCAGCCAAGCCTCACTAATTTGAACCTACTTTTTACGGTAGGCGGATTAGTGAGGCTCTTTCTTTTTATATCGGAAATGAACCCCGATTTTTGCCTTTCGTCCGTGTCCAGTGTAGCATAGCTCTCGTAGCTGTCAACGTGAAAAATTATCGCTGAAAAATGGAATATATTCGAGAAAGTCAAGTAGCAATACTTGGCTTTTTCTTTGTCCCTATGTAATATTTTTTCTTGTACTGAAAGTAGTCAATACCTCTCGTTGACATCTGCACACCTCACTCGCAATGATCCCGATTTCCTCCCGACCTATGCTCCCCCGACCCTGCCGAAATGGCTCGCGAACAGCGAAGCTGTTCAGAAAATCGGGAGGTATAGAAAATGAAAACCGAAACCAAAGAAAGAATCACCAATGAAAACGTAAGGATCACCGGTGAAAATGTCCAGCATATCGGTGAGTGCATTGCATTGTCTGCCATCAAGAAAATGATGAGATTCGCACACCATCCGCGTTCGCTCGATAAGCTGTATGCCGGTCTTGTCGAAGACATTTACGGCAACCGAGGCTACAACACGACCTTCTCGGATGGTTACGATCTCGCATCCGAGGTAATCTGTTTCCTTTGCCACTATATGGGTCACAATCTGGACGATCTGGCTTGTCAGAATCGCAAGGGTGAGCTACTGACCGTCCGCATTGCCTGCTACCGTCACGCCCTGCGGTACATCGAAAAGGAGTATCTTTCCGGCTATAAGATGATCAGTATCGAAGAATGCTCGCCCGCCGACGCTTCTATTGACTTCGAGACCCAGTATGAAATCGAAGACTACACCAAGGTCGATACCATCATCCATCAAATGCGTTTGACCATCGCCGAGACCGAGACTCTGAGCTACTACATGGCAGGTCTTGGATTTGTAGCCATTGCCCAGATGCAGAATGTCAATAACACGACTGATTGGCGTCGCAGAAAGAGCATACAGAAGAAGTATCCGCGGTATGTAGTCATGCAAGGCTGATTATAAACCATAATAATACCGCCGAGAGTAACCGTAATTGGTCGCTCTCGGCGGCATTCGTTTATCTTGCCCACTTATTCAGCATTTCCATATACTTCGGATTTTTCCTCAGCTTCGCAAATTGAGGATGTGGTGAATACAGCAAACGGTTCAAGTGCCAGGAAATTAGGTCATCGGTTTTATAGGTAGTCCTGATTTGCTCTTTATGAACATCGTCATTTTCGGCGAAAGCCATCACTCGTTCCATGGCGGCAAATTGTTTTTCTCTGATGCGGATCACGTCTTCGATGGGGGCGTTGTCCGCTGTAAGCATGCCTACAAAGGTCTCATATAGGGTTTTCTCTCCGATACAGAAAAATTCAAGATCTTTCCGTTTGCTCATTTCCCCAAAAGCTTCTGCCATTGATTCGATGCGTTCGATCTTCTCCGCAACAGAAAGCGAGGGATCAAAACGAATGATCCGCGCGAGCTTG
>JAFTRY010000017.1 GCA_017462035.1 Clostridia bacterium | reverse complement strand
TCCTCGGTGGTGGTAGCTGCCTCAGTAGTGGTAGCTGCCTCAGTGGTGCTCTCACCAGCAGGGGCCTCTTCGTCTTTCTTACAAGCGCAGATAGAAATCGATACAACCAGCAACAATGCCAGAAGAAGTACAAGACTCTTTCTCATAATCATATTTCCTTTCTCGAATTCGTTATTCGTTTTTGGACATCCAATTACTCAGCTACGTATGCGGCTGCGTAGGTGTTTACAACTGCAAGCTGAGCATCGGTCAAGCCGTGATCCTCGTCAAAGGTAATGGTCTGAGCGATTTCTGCTACACTTCTTGCATGTACGTAACGGTCATAAGCGGAAACTACGGTGATGGTAGAATCGTCTGCGAAAGTAATGGTCGCATAACCAACTGCGGCATACTTAGCAGTGATCTTATCAGCAGCAACTTCGATTACACCGTTGAATACATAATTGTCTTCACCGTAAGCCAAAACCTCAGTAGCGGCGGTCTTGGTAGCACCTGCGGTATCCAGCTTCAGCTGTCCGAGAGCACCCAGAGTTGCGTAATCGATGGACAGAGTACCAACCTCAAATCCCTTGATGAGGTTAGCGGTCTTAGCAGCTACGAGAGCGTCATACTCAGCCTTTGCGATAGAGGTCTGGAAACGGAGAGCAGCAGCGTCAGTGGTGCGGATTGCGGCACCCTTCAGGGTAGTTACACCCAGAGAGTAAACGTCGATGGATACGGTATCAGCAGTAACGGTGTAAGAAGCATCCTTAACAACCTCGGTTCCGTTGATCACTGCGAACGCGAAGTCGCCTTCGGTGTAGTTTGCCAGGTTGTAAGTAGCGGGAAGCAGGCTCTCGTCCTCACCGTTGATCTTAACGGTAACAGCCTCATCCTTGTAAACAGCAATGTCATCAATAATAACGTCTACCTTTTCGTAGCACAGGAATCTCAGGTACTTGTTCCAAGTAGCTGCGGCATAAGTGGTATCCTTTGCCTTGGTCATTTCGCCCTCGGTCAGAGTATCTGTAAGCAGAACGTTTCCTTCAGCATCCTTGAGGGTAACCTTGTTACCGGTCTCAGAGTTTACGTCAATTCTTACGGAGAACCACTGCAGCTGACCCTTCTCGGTTGCGCCCTCTGCGGTAGTGGTGCTGTATGCAGGCATGGTGGTTTCATTCCAAGAGTTATTGTCACCCTTGGTGGAGTTCAGGAAAGTACCATTAATACGAGGCTGAGCATGCCATACGCCTGCCTGGTTGTGAGCATCGCTCCACGCACCGCTGAGGAAGTATGCGCAACGGTCGTTACGAGCGTCGGTAACCAGATACTTAAACTTGTACTCGATGGTGTAGTCCTCAAGAAGCGCGTCATCTTCCTTCACCAAGAAGGTGGTGAAGCCGGAATCCTGACCGGTAACAACCAGTGCACCGTCCTGAATCTTCAGGGTATTAGCAGCGTATACGTTGTCAACCCAACCGGTCCAACCGATAGCGGTCATCAGATCCTTGTCGGTCTTGGTTGCCAGAGCGGCATCATCAAAGTTATTGGAGTAGTAGGTCTTTCTGGAGCTGGACATAGCATCAGCGGAGCCGATTCTTACGTTGTCAACAGCAACCTTCAAGCCCTTGTAAACGATGAAACGGCAGTTCTCAGTCAGCAGATTTGCCGCAGCATCAGCAGGGGTAGCAGTCTGAGCCAAAACGTCATCGGACCATACCAGGTTATTAGCGGAGTAACCCTGAACATAGGTCTTAACGGTCTTGTTGGTAGCGTCAAATGCAATTCTAACAGCGACACGAATATTCTTCATGTTGGTAGCAACCGCGTCACCCTCACCCTTCAAGTAGGTATCCTTTGCGTACTGGGGGGTGCCATTCTTTGCAGGAGCCCATCCACTTCCAGCCTCAGCACCTGCCAGAATGTTGGTGTTGTAACGAACCTGACCGATCCAGCCCTGACGACCCATTCTCTTGGAAAAATCACCGAGAGAAGTATGTACACTGAAAGCGTTGTCAGCAGGAGAGCCCTCAGAGTTATCAAGGATCTCGAGATCAAAGTCAACAATATAGCCTTCCTTCAGAGCATTGTTGTTTGAAACAACAACGAACTCTTCCTGGTCGGTCACAGCGTTGATGACCAGTCTGCCATCTTGAACAGCAACGGTGCTCTGGGTGTCATCAGCCCAAGTCTGCTCAGTAGTCCAACCAATCGCGGTCAGAATCTCTGCGGCAGTAGTGCCGGTAACATTGTTGAAATTATTTTCGTAGTAGATGCCATCATCCGCAGCCGATGCGGTGGGAACAAGCATCAAGAAGGTTCCCAGGAGCATTGCGAGGGTCAACGTAATTGATAAAACTTTTTTCATAACGGTTTTCCTTTTCAGCTTTTCACTGAATTCCTTTCTCCATTCTTTTTAGGAAGTGAAATTTGAAATTGGATATGCAAGAAACGCTGCTTTGCTCGTATTGTTTTATTCAATACAAGGGAGGCACCGCTTTTCAATCCGGGCACGGCTAGGGTATTCGGCTCCTATCTATGTCGCGCTATTTCATTACCCATATTATAGCACAATCGTTTCAGTTTGTAAATATAATTTTGGCTCAACTTTTTAGTTTTTTCTTTAATTTCCGCTATAATTTCTATGCCTTTTCGTAACTATACCCTTTTTGGACAAAACAAGGTAGTGTTTTTTGTGCAAATTCACCGCACCCTTTCAAAAGGCATTTCGAAAGAAAACCAAAAGGAATAAAATGGTAGTTATATTCCGCAAATTTCGACTAAAATCTTAGCTTTCACGGGTATCAAACCTGGCAAAGGGCTGGCACCCACGATAGCCCGTTGCCACAGAATGACACGCAAACAGGTTGTCGAAGGCACCAGCCCCCAAAATTTTGTTATTATCGACGGATCAATGAACATTTTGCCCCTCGAAATGGGAGGATCATCCCAGAATTCCCATCAAAAAGATCTCGATACCGATCAGGATCAAAATCACACCCCCAAGGATCGATGCCTTTCCTGCCAACCGGGTTCCGAACTTCTTTCCCAAAAACAATCCGCAAAGGCAAATCAAGAAGGTGACCGCCGCGATCAGCAGGCAGCACATCAGTGCCCTCAGCCAATCATACTCCGAAATGGTAAACCCAACGGACAGCGCGTCAATCGAGGTCGCCACTCCCTGAATCATGAGAGCGGCAAAGCCCACCGCGGGTGCCTCTGCGGCAGTATCCTTATAACGGATCCCCTCCACCAGCATCTTCCCGCCGATGAAGCACAGAAGGATCAGAGCGATCCAGGGAATGCACTTTTCAAAGGCGGTGAAGGTTTGCGCCACCGTATGAACGCAGATCCATCCCACAAGGGGCATCAAAAACTGAAAGAAGGAAAAGGTACCTGCCACCGAACACAGCTTTCCTTTTTTCATATTCGGCTCATTCAGTCCATTCGCCAGAGACACCGAAAAGGCATCCATGGCAAGCCCTACTCCCAACAAAACACTTTGCGCAAAAAAAGCAACATTCCACATTTCTCTACCTCTTTTATTATACACAAAAAAATCCCCAAGCACAAAAGCTGTACTTGGGGCAATTTTCATCCAACGACTCCATGTATAGCTTGGCACTAATACATGAGTCTCGCAAATTAAAGCAAGCCAGACCTTTCGGGTCAGTATGTTGACTTGCTACGCGTTGCGCGCTTGCTACTCCCTCACGAGGTGGAAGTATTATAACACATTTTGAGAAAGTTGTCAAGGGATTTTTTATTTTCAATCCCAATTTTCTTCTCAATCTGAGGGATTGATCAATCCGAGTGATTGGCAAGCATCAGCTTGATCCGGTTCTCCTGGTTCACCGCCGTGGCACCGGCATCATAGTCGATGGCGACGATGTTCACGTCCGGATTCCGCTCCTTGATTGGGCGCATCATTCCCTTTCCGCAAATATGGTTGGGCAGACAGCCAAAGGGCTGTGTGCACACAATGTTCTTGATGCCCTTATCCGCCAGTTCCAGCATTTCTGCCGTCAGAAGCCATCCCTCGCCCATTTTCGTCCCCAGACCGATATAGCCCTGCACCAACGAAACGGTGTGCTCAAAGGGCGAGGGCGGGTCAAATTCCGAAATTTCCTCAATGGCACTGATCAGATCATTTTGCTTTCCGATCAGAAACCGATATGCTACACGATAAAGGGGATATACCTTTTTATTTCTGCCTTGAAGCTTGGTATCCAACAGGTAATTGTAAATGCAGTACAGGCAGAAATCGGTGAGTCCGGGCACCGTGACCTCAGCCCCCTCCTTGACCAAAAAGTCTTCCAAATTGTTGTTTGCCAGAGGGGAATATTTCACGAAGATCTCACCCACCACTCCCACACGGGTCTTTTGAACCTCCGCGCGGGGAATCCGGTTGAAATCAGCGATAATTTGACGGTAGGTCTCCTTGACCTTGCGGTAGGAGATCCGCTTTCCCACGTCCATTTCTTTCGCCAGACGGTCAGTCCACTCCAGTGCCAGAGCCTCGCTTTCCCCTTTCTTGATCTCATAGGGGCGGCACTGGTTCCGCAGAAGCATAAGCAGATCACCGTACAGCACGGCGTACATGAGACGATGAAGCATGGGAACAGACAGGCGGAAGCCGGGATGATCCTCCAATCCCGCCAGACTCATGGAAATCACGGGAACGTAGGGAAATCCCGCTTTTTCCAGTGCTTTTCGCAAGAGATTGATATAATTGGAGGCACGGCATCCCCCGCCGGTCTGAAAGAGGATCAGCGCGGTCTTGTGGGGATCGTATTTCCCGCTTTGCAGAGCGTGAATAAACTGTCCGATAACCAAAATGGCAGGGTAGCAGGTATCGTTATGAACGTATTTCAGACCCGTATCCTTGATCTCCTGACCCTCGGTAGTCAGAAGCTCCGCGCGGATCCCGAAATTTCGAAACACCTTACAAACAAGGGTAAAATGCATGGGAAGCATGTTGGGAACCAGGACGGTATAGTCCTTCTTCATTTCTTCGGTAAAGGAAATATAAGTTTTCTCCATGTTCCCTCCTTACTGCTCCAGTGCCCCGATGAGGCTGCGCAAGCGGATCCGTACCGCACCCAGGTTTGTGATCTCGTCAATTTTGATCTGTGTATAGAATTTTCCACGCTTTTCGAGGATCTCGCGCACCTCGTCAGTGGTAATGGCATCCACGCCGCATCCAAAGGATACCAGCTGAACCAGCTGAACGTCCGGATTCTCCGCGGCAAACCGAGCCGCGCGGTAAAGACGGGCATGATAGGTCCACTGGTTCAGTACCCGAACCGGCTGATGCTCCGCCAGATGGCAAACACTGTCCTCACTGATCACCACAAACCCCAAGGAGGCAGCCAGCTTATCGATGCCGTGACCGATCTCTCCGTCGGCGTGATACGGTCTGCCCGCAAGGATCATAATGCGCTTTCCGTTGGCGCGGGCATAAGCAAGTGCATCCTCGCCTTCCCGTCTGATCCGGCTCATGTACTCGTCATAGGCGGCAAAGCCCGCTTTTACGGCATGTGCGATCTCCTTTTTCGTGATTCCCGGGAAGAAATCAGCGAGGTATATATACAGCTCCTTGGTCAGCTCCCGTCTCTGATTGATGTTAAGGTGGGGGTAGAGGAACTTGGTCTGCTTCAGCACATCCATGTTCCCTCCTAACAGCTCAGAGTAGTAGGCAACCACAGGACAGTTGTAGTGATTATCCGAGTCCTTTTCGTCAATATTGTAAGACAGGCAGGGGTAGAAGATCGCATCCACACCGGCTTCCACCAGCTCCTCAATATGTCCGTGCATGATCTTGGCAGGGTAGCAAGCGGTATCCGAGGGAATGGAGAACTGACCCTTTTCGTAGGTTCGCTTCGTGGACATTCCGGATATCGTGACCCGGAATCCCAGGTCGGTAAAAAGGGCATGCCAAAGCGGCAACAGCTCATACATTCCCAGTGCCAGAGGAATTCCGATGCTTCCCCGCTCCTGTTTTCCTCCGCATGCATCGCTTTCTAAGGAGGTAAGATAATTCCGCTTAATTTCGTACAGGTTCGGCACAGGCTCGGCACTCGTAGAAAGCCCCAACCCTTTTTCGCACTGGTTGCCCGAAATAAACCGCCGCCCGTCCGAGAAGGTATTGACTGTCAGATGGCAACGGTTGGTGCATCCGCCGCAAACAGCGGAGCGGGAGGTGTGAGTAAAGCTCTTCAGTGCCTCGGCACTGATCAACTTACTTTCCGTCAACCGCATGGAATAAAGGGCGGCTCCGTAGGCTCCCATCAAGCCGGCAATGGCGGGGCGAATGACCTCTCTGCCAAGTTCCTGCTCGAAGGCGCGAAGTACGGCATCGTTGTAGAAGGTTCCACCCTGCACCACAATATGTTCGCCGAGCTCGTCAACATTTCCGGCACGGATAACCTTATAAATTGCATTTTTCACCACACTGGCAGAAAGTCCCGCCGAAATATCCTCAACAGTAGCACCGTCTCTCTGAGACTGCTTCACAGAGGAATTCATAAACACGGTACACCGGCTCCCCAAATTCACGGGGCCGCGGCTCATTAAGCCCTTGGAGGCAAATTCCTCAATTTCATACCCCATAGAACGGGCAAAAGTCTCAATAAAGGAACCGCATCCCGAGGAACATGCCTCGTTTAACATGATACTGTCGATAGCTCCGTTTCGAATACGGAAGCACTTAATATCTTGACCGCCAATATCCAGAATAAAATCCACCTCCGGCAAAAAATGCTTGGCGGCTGTATAATGGGCAATGGTTTCCACCACTCCCAGGTCCACCCCAAAGGCGTTTCGGATCAACTCCTCACCATACCCAGTCACGGCACTTCCCGCGATCACAATGCGGTCACCGCAGAGCCAGCGAAGGGTGGTTAGTTGTTCCTTTACAATTTCCACCGGGTTTCCCCGATTGGAGTTGTAATAAGAATAGAGGATCTCGCATCGGTCAGACAGAAGTACCATCTTGGTGGTGGTACTTCCGCAATCAATGCCCAAATACGCAAGTCCCTCGTATGACTCAATATCCCGATGTGCCACGTCAGCCTGGGCGTGACGCTGATGGAACCTCTCATATTCATCCTCATTTTCAAAGAGAGGGGGCAATCGGTTGCTCTGAGTCGTCTCCGAAAGCTTGGAACGAATCTTTTCGGTTAGTTCAGACAAACTCGTTTTTGTTCCCGTCTTAGAAGCGTATAGCGCGGCACCCATGGCAACCGCGTATCTTCCGTACTCGGGGAAGATTGCTTCCTCGTCGCTCAGTTTCAGTGTCTCCTGAAAACGCTGACGCAGACCGTGACAGTAATAAAGAGGACCGCCCAAAAATAAAACCTTGCCTCGGATCCGTCTTCCCTGCGCCAGTCCCGCAATGGTCTGATTGACTACCGCCTGATAAATACTTGCCGCCACATCTTCTTTCCTTGCCCCCTGATTCAAAAGAGGCTGAATGTCGGTCTTAGCAAATACGCCGCAACGGGAGGCGATGGGATAAATACGGGTGTGCTCCAGACTGATCTTATCCATTTCGTCTACCGTCATATGTAGAAGTGTTGCCATCTGGTCAATAAAAGCACCGGTTCCGCCCGCACAGCTTCCGTTCATTCTCTCATCGGTACCACCCTCAAAAAAAATGATCTTCGCATCCTCGCCTCCCAGCTCAATGACCGTCCCCACGTCAGGCTCCAGCTTTTTTACCACCTCGCCGGTAGCAAAGACCTCCTGAACAAAGGGAATCTCACAAGCCTCTGACAATCCCAGTCCCGCCGAGCCGGACAATGCCACGGAAAACTCCTTTCCCTCAAGAAAAGGAGACATTTCCTCCAGCATTTCCAAAGCCTTGGCGCGCACACGGGAAAGATGGCGTTCGTATTTTTCATAACGAACACAGCCATCCTCCAATAACACCGTTTTCACGGTTGTGGAACCAATATCGATTCCCAATGAAAGCTTCATACTTTCGTTTCCTTTCTTGTTTCAAGGAGAGACACGGTTCGCCTCTCCTTTAGAGTGCTTATTCCAATTCAAAAGCACCTGTGTAAAGCTGATAGTATTTTCCCTTTTCCTCGATCAGCTTCTCGTGACTTCCCCGCTCGATGATCCGCCCTTGCTCCAGAACCATAATGACATCCGAATTGCGAACAGTAGACAAACGGTGAGCAATCACAAAAACGGTTCTCCCCTTCATCAAAGCATCCATTCCCTTTTGTACCAAGGACTCCGTTCGGGTGTCGATCGAGGAAGTAGCCTCGTCCATAATCATAACAGGCGGGTCAGCAACAGCGGCACGGGCAATGGAGATCAGCTGACGCTGACCTTGCGAAAGATTGGCACCGTTGGCACTTAACATCGTATTATAGCCCTCAGGCAAGCGGGTAATGAAATCATCCGCATGCGCCAGCTTCGCCGCCGCGATACATTCCTCGTCGGTGGCATCCAGCTTTCCATACCGGATATTTTCCATAACAGTACCGGTAAAGAGATTCACGTCCTGTAATACCACGCCCAGAGAGCGGCGAAGATCCGCCTTTTTGATCTTATTGATGTTAATACCGTCATACCGAATCTTGCCGTCATCAATATCATAAAAACGGTTGATCAAATTGGTAATCGTCGTCTTTCCGGCACCGGTAGCACCAACAAACGCCACCTTCTGCCCCGGCTCGGCATAAAGAGTAATGTCCTTGAGCACGGTCTTTTCGGGAACGTAACCGAAATCCATATGTTCGATCCGCACGTCTCCCCGAAGCTGAGTATAGGTAACGGTACCGTCCCCGTGGGGATGCTTCCATGCCCACATGCCGGTACGTTCAGAGCACTCCACCAGCTCTCCGTCCACGATCTTGGCGTTCACTAACCCCACATATCCCTGGTCCCGCTCCGGCTCCTCGTCCAAAAGCTCAAAAATTCGGCGAGCACCTGCCATTGCCATAACAATTCCGTTGACCTGCTGGGATAACTGGCTGACGTTGTTGGTAAACTGACGGGTCATGTTCAAGAAAGGAACCACCACGGCAATTCCCATGAGCTGACCGGAAAGAGACACGTTTTCCACGCCTGAAATAATCAGCACTCCCCCTACAAAGGCAATCAAAACGTAGAGGATATTTCCGATATTGCCCATGATCGGCATAAGGATATTCGCATAGCGGTTTGCTCGGGTAGCGTCCTCGCAAAGCTGATCGTTCACGCGGTCAAAGTCCTTTTCGCTCTGCTCCTCGTGGCAGAACACCTTCACTACCTTCTGCCCATTCATCATCTCTTCCACAAAGGCCTCCTCTTTGGCAATGGCCTTTTGCTGCTTAACGAAATACTTGGCACTGTTGCCTCCGATCTTCTTCGTAACGAAGAACATGGCAACCACTCCCAAGGCAACTACTGCCCCCATCCAAATACTCAAATAGAGCATATTGTAGATCAGTAAGCTGAGGATCAGCGCGGAGGTAAGGATCTGGGGCATACTGCGGGAGATCAGCTCCCGCAAAGTATCGATGTCGTTGGTATAGTAAGACATGATGTCCCCATGAGGATGCGTATCAAAATACCTGAGCGGAAGCGTTTCCATCTTAGAAAACATCCGCTGACGGGTCTTGTTAAGAAAGCTTTGAGTAACAACAGCCATCAAACGATTGTACAAGAAGGACGCGATCCATCCCATCAGATAGATTGCCGCCATAGTACCGATGGCAACGTATACGCGGGTGCGAATGGCTTCCCAGCCGCCCCCCTCCAGCGCTTCCGTCATATAGGCGATAAACTTGTTCATATACAGGCTGGCAATCGTAGACGCGTATGAGGTAAGTGCCACACAGATGACCACCACGAGCAGCTGCCACTTGTAGTCCCGGAACAGCATCCGCAAAAGCCGCCCCAATACACCCTTTCGATGGGTGCTTTGTCCTTCTGCCGCCATTTTTTTCTGATTCATAGCCGATTTATTCATGATCTTCCCCTCCATTGGTCTGAGATTCGTAAACCTCACGGTAAATGGGGCTGATCTTCAGTAATTCTTCATGATTACCCACTGATTCGATTCTTCCGCCGTCCATCACCACGATCTTGTCTGCATGCTCCACCGACGAAATACGCTGAGCGATAATGATCTTGGTGGTGTCGGGAATCTCCTCGGCAAAAGCCTTTCGGATCAGTGCATCCGTTTTGGTATCCACCGCGCTGGTTGAGTCATCTAAAATCAGAACCTTGGGCTTTTTCAGTAAAGCCCTGGCAATACAGAGCCGTTGCTTCTGACCGCCCGATACATTGGTGCCGCCCTGCTCAATATATGTATCATACCCCTTTGGGAAGCTGCTGATGAACTCGTCCGCCTGGGCAAGCTTGCAGATCCGAACCATTTCCTCCTCGGTAGCATCGGGATCTCCCCAGCGAAGGTTTTCCTTAATGGTTCCCGAGAACAAAATATTTTTCTGAAGTACCACCGACACCTGGTTGCGCAGTGCCTCAAGATCGTACTCCCGAACGTCCACACCGCCTACCATAACCGATCCCTCGGTCACGTCGTATAACCGGGAGATCAGCTGAATCAAGCTGGTCTTACCCGCTCCCGTTCCGCCGATAATACCCACGGTCTCACCCGACGCGATATACAGATTGATTTTCGAGAGAGAATCCTTTCCCGCATGGGCGGAATAGCGAAAGCTTACGTTCTTGAAAATAATACTGCCGTCTGCCACATTCATAACAGGCGCGGATGGGTTCACGATAGAACTTTCCTCCCGCAAAACCTCCGCGATACGGGCGGCAGAGGCAGCAGACATGGACACCATAACAATAATCATGGACACCATCATCAAGCTCATAAGAATTTGGGTGCCGTAGGTCAAAAGAGAGGACATTTCACCAATGTTCAGCGCCTGTCCTCCGCTGGATACCACCAGGCGGGAGCCAAAAAAGCAGATAATGAGCATCTGAGCGTTAAAGCAGAATTGCATGAGAGGAGAATTGAGTGCTAAAATCTTTTCGGCGCGGGTAAAGTCCTTTGCCACCTCATCCGACGCATTTTTGAATTTTTCTTGCTCATACTCCTCCCGAACGAAGGATTTTACCACCCGCATGCCGTGCACATTTTCCTGAATGGAATTGTTCAGATTGTCGTATTTTTTAAATACCGATTTAAAAATAGGGTGCGCGCTTCTCATAATGAAGAAGAGTCCCACAGCGAGAATCGGAACGATCACGGCAAAGGCAAGGGACATGGTGGGACTGATCAGAATAGCCATCACCAAAGCGAAAATGATCATCAGAGGACACCGAATGGCAGTGCGGATCAGCATCATAAACGCCATTTGCACGTTACTCACGTCGGTAGTCAGCCTGGTCACCAGGCTGGAGGTAGAGAATTTGTCAATATTGGAAAAGGAATATTTCTGCACCGACACATATAGATCATGCCGCAGATTTTTGGCGAATCCGCAAGACGCTACCGCGCAGTGATGACCTGCCGCGGCACCAAAGCCCAAGGACAGGCACGCCATGAGAACCAGCAATAATCCATATTGAAGGATCACCGTCAGCTCACAGCCGTTTTGAATTTGTGTAACTAATTTTGCCGTAATAAAAGGAATGGTACACTCCACAATGACCTCTCCCGCAATCAAAACGGGGGTCAAAATGGTACTCTTCTTGTATTCACGGATGCTCTTGGATAATGTACGAATCATACCGTTTTTTTCTTGTCTCCTTTTTGGTGCTACTGTTTCAGTATCAGTATAATACAATTTCTTTTCATAGAAAACAATTCTTTGTAAATTATGTTTTAATTTTTTGGAACAAATGTTTGTGAAAGAGGAAGGAAAATATATTTCGAAAAGCTCCCACCCGTTTTTGAACGGTATGAGAGCTTTTTGGTGATTTGATTCAGATCGTCTCAACACGGATCATATTGGTATTGCCTGACGCTCCCGTCGTCATGCCGCCGGTGATAACCACACGGTCTCCCCTGGTAAGTCGCATCGTCTCCTTCGCCGCCTTTTGTGCCGCGTAGAAGAGCACGTCAGTGGAGGTGTACTGCTCACTCATCACAGGAAGAACTCCCCAGGACAGGGAGAGCTTCCGCCAGGTCTTTTCGTCAATGGTCATACCCAAAATATCCACAGGACCGCGGAATCTGGACACCATGCGAGCAGTCATTCCCGACAGGGAGCATGCCACGATCACCTTTGCGTCCAGATCGATCGCCATGCCGCAGGTGGCATGGGAAATGGCATCCGCCGCGTTCTTAATAATGAAATCGGAATTCCGAAAAATTCTCTTGTAGTCAATATTTTTCTCGGTCTGAAGAGCAATCCTCGCCATGGTCTCTACGGTCAAAACAGGGTATTTTCCCGCTGCGGTCTCACCAGAAAGCATAATGGCACTGGTTCCGTCGTATACCGCGTTGGCAACGTCCGAGATCTCCGCTCTGGTAGGTCTGGGATTGTGGATCATGGACTCCAGCATTTCGGTGGCGGTGATCACTCTCTTGCCGAGCATACGGCAGGTAGTAATCAAATGCTTCTGAATACCGGGTAGCTCCTCAAAGGGAATCTCCACACCCATATCACCCCGTCCGATCATGATGCCGTCACATTCCCGGCAGATCTCCTTGATGTGATCCACTCCGGAACGGTTTTCGATTTTCGCGATAATGTCAATATGATCTCCGCCATTCGCGTGCAAAAAGTTCTTGACATCGATCAGATCCTGCTCTACGGAAACAAAGGAGCAAGCAATAAAATCCACATCATTTTCAATACCAAACAACAGGTCGCTCTTGTCATACTCACTGAGATAAGTCTGCTTGAGAACCTTGTTGGGAAAGCTCATGCTCTTCCGATTGGAAAGCTCTCCGCCCACCAGTACGCGGCAGAATATCTCACTTCCCTCTACCGACTCCACTTCAAAAATAACCAGCCCGTTGTTCAGGAGGATCCGATCACCCTTCTGCATTTCCCGGGGCAGATCCTTGTAGTTCACCGATACCCGGTTCTCGTCACCCTCAATTTCCTGAGAGGTGAATACAAAAGGATCTCCGTCCCGAAGCTGGACCGAACCGTTCTGAAAGGTTCCGATTCGGTATTCAGGTCCCTTGGTATCCAGCAAGATCGCAATGGGGAGTCCCAGCTTTTCTCTGACCTTTTTGATCAGTTCAATGTTTTTCTTATGATCCTCATGGGTTCCGTGGGAAAAGTTCAATCTCGCCACATTCATACCCGCCAAGCACATGCCGGTTAAGGTCTCCTCATTATTACAGGCAGGACCGATGGTACATACAATTTTTGTTTTTCTCATGTTGTTCATCCTTTACTTCACAAAAAATCAGAGGGCATACCGAAATACGCCCTCTGACAAATTTAAAGCCGTGTTTGCTTTACTGGGCTGCTACCACACCGTTTCCGGTAATCTGAAGGGGAACGTTGATGATGGCACCGATTGCCAAATAGGTCTTCTGATAATCGGTATTTGCCTTTTCCTCCTCAGAAGCCGTGCTCCACTTTTCATTCAGTGCTTCGAGCACCTGAGCGGTTTCGTTTTCATTGAGCGACTTGCCGGTATTCAAGGGATCGACTACGGGTGCCTCTTCCTCGCCGGTGGGGTACGCCGCATCCACAATGGTCTGGGATACGACCACAGAATCAAAAACAGTATCCACATATTCAGAAGCGGTCTTTCCGGTAGTGCTTTCCTCGCCAAAGGTACCGGTGCTTTCTCCGTTTCCTCGACTCATAGCCAGATTCAAAAGGTCGGTGGTCGCCTGCGCCTCCTTCTGGTACTCTTCCTCGCTCATTCCGCTTTCCTTGGCCGCAGACAAATTGCCAAACAAATTGGAAACCACGCCTGCCGTGGATTCCGCGCTCGCTTCGGGAACACCGTAATTCTGCATCACGTTGGGAGAAGCCATTTCCTGGAGCACCTCTGCCGATTCAGGCGTCAAATCCTGAATCAAGGTCTCCACCTTCTCGTTCATCTCCTCCTTGTTGGTGCTTGCCTGACTTGCCAGCTGAACTACGTCAATGGTGTGGGCAAGAGACCGCATCAGAGGGGTGTATCCCTGTACCTTTGCCTTTTCGTTAATGGAATTCGCAATAGAGGTTGCCTCCTCCAACGTGAATCCAACCTTTGCGTACACACTTTCCGCCTGAAGGATTCCCGCAAGAATTGCCGAAGCGTTCTTCTGACCCACGGTTTCGGTAGCGGTGAAGGCATCCAGCAACGGTCCCACCGTCTCAATCGACTCCGTAATCTCGAAGCTTCCGCCCTGAGCCTGACGGATCAAAACGATCGCCTCGCCAAAGGCATTTGCCAGGGCATGTGATTCCACGGTTTTATCAGAAATGTGGGAGGAATCCATTTGCACGTCACTCAGATCTACCTCCAACTGATCACCCAGCATCTGCACGCCGTAGCCGGCAATATTACCAACCAAAGGACTCAAACAGTCATTAGACAAAAGCGCGTACAGAACGGAGGCGGACAAATCCTTGTTTTCAAAAATGGACAACGGATCCCCCTGTACAGAATTCATGGCATCCTCTTCCACCATGATCGCCAACACCTCAACCACGGTTCCCACGTCGGTCTTGACGGTGTCGTAGGTAGAGCTTGCCAGTAAAGACCACAAGGGGTCGGTTACCTTCTCCATTCCCTCACCCAGGGAGGGCTTAGCCACACCGTGGTAGGTCTCTCCCTTTTCCCAGCTGGCATTGGCGGACTGCAAGAAGTCAGCGGCAAGAGTGGGGATCAGAGAGGTTTCGGAGAAAGCGGGAGAAACATTCCGCACCGCCTGTGCCGCATTGGTACGGGGCACGCTCTCATCGGCAACGGCGGCAACCGCTCCGCCGGCGGCGGTCAAAAACTTCGTTTCTGTCAGAAGGCTGACCTTGTGTCCACCCACCTCATAGGTGGTGAGCGCGTTATAGATCGCCTTGCCTCCCAGTGCGCTTACGGTCTGAGAGCCCACGTTATTTGCGGCGGCATCGGAAATTTCAGTAACCGTCTCCATGATCCCGTCGCCGTCCTCCACCTGCACCAAAGAAAGGGCAGAGTCCGCCACGCCCACGGTTCCCACAAGAGGAACGAAGATCATAAGGCAAACAAGAAAGCTGCAAAGCGCGCCGCAAACCATACCAATGGGGTTGGGACCTTGTGCGCGGAGCACTTGGTTCTTTCGCTTTTTCTTCTTACCGGAGGGGTCTTCCGAAATCCCCTCGGGCTTCTTGCTCAATATAGCCTTCATCATGATCCTGGCAACGATCTTTATGATGCGATTGAGAATCGCCTTGATTACCAGGAACAGTACAAAGAACAGAAGCGGTGCCAAAATCATGGCAAGAATTGCCCGGAACGCCTCGGGAGCGGAGGAAAGATCATTCAGGATCCCTCTCGCGTCACCCATCAGATCCGTGTTGAGTATAGCATCATACACCATTCCTGCTGCTGTCTGGGAAATAACCTTGGACAGCACCACTGCCAATACGGCAGAAAGCACCGCCACCCCCAGTCGCATGGCTGAATACATCCAAACATACTTTTTGCCTCTCAGAACTCCCACCAACACGAAGAGGGCGGCGATTACAAGAAAGACAACACTAAAAATTGCAGAATACATGCTTTTCTCCTATCTTTTTGCAGGTTTTTCTATGATCTGTCTCTACTGCTATGCATTAACATATTATATACCAGATTTTGTCTTCTGTCAACAGAAAAAAGTGTCTATTGGGGCTCTTTTTTCAATTTTCTTCGATGTTCGTCTGCCAATACGGCACATGTCCCCACCGTACGGTATTGCTGTTTCACCCACATGGCATCCCGACGGTACCCCTCAAAGGTCATACCCAGCTTTTCCATAACACGAAGGGATACATCGTTCCCTCGCATAAACCTTGCCTCGATCCTGTGCAGCTCCAATCGATCAAAGCCAAAATCGAGAACACGCTCCGCAGCCTCGGTTCCCAGCCCATGTCCGTGAAAATCGGGGTTCAGCACATAGCCCAATTCTCCGCATCGGTGAGCCAGATCAATGTGAGTAAACCCACAGGTTCCGATCATTCGCCCGCTTTCCCGATCCACCACAGCCCAGTCGTAAAACTCCCCCAGCGCGTAACGGCTCTGAAGATACCTCAGATAGTCCTCGGTATAGCTTCGGCTGGTGTGAGGTGACCAGAGCAAATAGGCAGTCACGTCCGGACGCTTGGCGTAATCAAACATATCCTCAGCATCCGAAACCTTCATTTTTCGCAAAAGAAGCCTCGGTGTTTCCAACATGGGAATATCAGAAAAGATCTTGATTAGGGTTTGGCGTTTCATCCTTCATCCTCCGTAGCTTTTCATACGCATATTATAGTCCATTTTGGCAAATTTTTCAATACCTTTTCCATTTTTCCTTTTCGTTTTTCCCCTCCCCTCTTCATCCCCCTCAAAAGATCTCAAAACTGAATCCTTTTTGAATCCGTCTGTCAGAATTCGTCCTTTTTAGAAAGGGAATATGAATTATTTGTAAACATTTTGAATTTTTTTAAACTTCATCTTGCAAGAAATAGCGAAGGATGGTATAATGGAAAAAGTTACATCTATACGGAGGTATGCCAAATGAATAACGTATGGGATACAGAAAGCAACGAAACGCAAGATAACACCATGAAGGAGACCTTCCAGACCTGCCTACAGGAAGCAGACCGTGCCAATCGGATCCCTCCTGAGGCGTTTGAGAATTTCCGTGTTAAGCGGGGATTGAGAGAAAAAGACGGGACCGGTGTCATGGCAGGCGTCACCAACATCGGTAACGCCCACGGATATATGGTATATGAAAGTGAGAAGGTTGCCGATGAGGGGAAGCTGGAATACCGCGGCTTGGATATGACCGCCCTGATCGACGGAGTCAGCACGGAAAACCGCTTTGGCTTTGAGGAATGTGTTTATTTGCTCCTCTTCGGTAAGCTGCCCAACGCCACGGAACTGGATGGCTTCACCAAGCTTCTTGCCAGCAAGCGGCACTTGCCTGATCGGTTTACTGAGGATATTCTTATGCGCGCCCCTTCCCGTTCCATTATGAACAAAATGGCGATGGGCGTTCTCGCCTTGTACGCGTACGATGAAAATCCTGACGACACGAGTCTGGAAAACACGGTGCGTCAAAGCATCGAGATCATTGCCCGTCTTCCCCTCATTGCGGCGCACTCCTATGCGGTCTACCGCAACCATTTCCACCGAAAGAGCTTGACGCTCCACACCCCTAAGGATCATTTGGGCACCGCGGAAAACTTCCTCCGCGTGCTTCGCCCCAATAAAAGCTTCACCGATGAGGAGGCAAAGCTTCTTGACCTTTGCATGATTATCCAGGCAGAGCATGGCGGAGGAAACAACTCTACCTTTACCTGCCGTACGATCTCCTCTTCGGGCACTGATAGCTATTCCGCTATTGCCGCCGCCATCGGATCCCTAAAGGGTCCCCTCCACGGCGGAGCCAATATTAAGGTTCAGGAAATGTTCGACGACATGAAGGAAAACATCCGGGACATCAAGGATGAGGACGAGGTCGTAGCCTATCTGAAGAAAATTATGAATAAGGAAGTAGGCGACAAGAAGGGTCTGATCTACGGAATGGGACACGCCATTTATACCAAGTCCGACCCCCGTGCCATCATGCTTAAAAAATATGCGCAGGATCTTGCCATCCGCAAGGGCTACGGAGACGATTTCCACCTGCTGGAAACCATCGAGCGAGTAACCCCCGACCTTTTCAATACCCAAAAGGGACTTCACAAGGTCATGTGCGCCAATGTAGATCTCTACTCCGGTCTGGTTTACCGGATGCTGGACATTCCCGTGGAAATGTATACCCCTCTCTTCGCCATTGCCCGTGTCAGCGGATGGTGCGCGCACCGGATCGAGGAATTGCAGACGGCGAAGAAGATCATCCGTCCTGGTTATAAATGCATCTCCACGCCCCTTTTTTACGTCCCTCTCTCTGATCGATAAGCTTCAAATCCAACAGCCTCCTGTTCCGGTGGAACAGAAGGCTGTTATTTTTTCATTTGTACTCTCTCAAACAAGATAGATGGGTGCTTTGCCATCCGCCAAAAGATGTTCAACCAATTGGATCATCCCCTCCGCAATCTTTCCGTATCCGAGATAGCTAGGGTGGGTCTTATCAGACGCGCCAAATCGAAGATTGTAATACTCCTCATGAATGGAGGTCTCATTCTGCCCCTCCTTTTCATAGTCAGATGTCAAATGTTCCATGGTGAACCTCTCCATATCATACAGACGAATATCCCGTTCGTCTCCCGCAAGCTCTTGCACCGTCTGCGCCTGAACACGGCGAACCTCCGCATCGGTAGCAACAGGATGATCTCCGTCACAGCGGTGAGGCACGTTCATCAAAATGAACTGGGCGTTCGCAGAGCCGGTGCCAATGGTATCCATCAGATACTTTGTCTCGGCTTTGTAGGTCTCCGCCTGCGTATCGGTCCAATGAGTGCTTCCAACATGGGACGCGTCGTTGGTTCCCAGCATCATCAGAACCAGATCAAACGCGAAATCCTCGCGGTTCGAATATTCCATGCAGGACGCGTAAACCGAGCTGTCACGATAACGGTAATTTCTGCTGGTCAACGTCATGGTGCGATTGCCCATACCGAAATTAAAGACCATGTATTCCTGCCAAAGCTCTCTCTGCATGGTAGCGGGATAGCTGAGATACTGCTCAAAATAGATTGAAGTCGCCGTAGCTCCCCAGGATTTGGTTACGGCAGAGGGTCCTTGGTTGTCGGGAAGTGCCTGAGAACCGCGGGTAATACTGTCCCCCACACAGGCAACCTTCTTAAGCGTGTAAGTCCCCTGAATGTCTCCCTCCGCCTTCAGATCCAGGGTCTTAATCCCTTCAGCAATAGCGTCATTCAACATTTCCTCGATAGCATCCACCGCGTGATAGGTGGTACCGTAGGTATTTCCGCAGATCACGTACCGAGTATCCACAGTCTTGCAAACGTAGGAGTCTGTCGCCAGCGAGGAAGAAGCGTTTTTGCTGGCGATACGGGTGGTCTCCCCTACCAGGATCTCCCGGTCTCCCCACTGGGAAGACGCGCTGTCCTTTTCCAGGCTCGGAGTCTTCCCCGTCTTTTCCTGGATCAAGGTCTGCAAACGAGTGGCGGTCTGATAGTCAAAATCCATGGCGGTATTGGCTCCTTGTAAATATTCTGCCAAATCCTCTCCCACCGTCTTGCCCGTATTGGAACCCACCTTGTTTTCCAGAGGACTGTGGGCATATACGATCTTGTACTCGCCAATGTCCTTTCCATCTATGGTCAGATTCAGCTTGGGTGCTTCGGTTTCGGACTTGGTTTCGGTGTTACTTTCGGTTCCTTGGGGTTCTCCCTCGGTCTTCGAGCAAGCACTGAGCAAGAGACAGCAAGCGGCTACCGCGGATAGCATAAAGATCCATTTGGCCAGTTTCATGATAAAACTCCTTTTTTGTTTTAATTGGGTCCTAACCACTTTCCGGCACGCGCAAAGGTCATCACCGCGGTATGTCTTTCTTTGTCTGAGACAAACATTTCAGAGCCCCGCATCCCGACATAACCCGATGAAGATCACGCCTTTATTCCTTCTTATAATCTCATATCACTCGCTCATTGTAGCATAGAAAAAATTTCATGTCAAGAGGATTGATCTTTTTTTGACCATAACTAACAATTTTGACGCAACGGTCCTAACAATATAACCAATGGACTCCTATGAATCAAATCCCCTACGGTTTTCATTTTACAAAGAGGGACCGAATCATACCATCAGCAAACCGTGAATGCTATGTGCAACCATAACAAAAAAACCAAGGTCAAATCCATCGATTGACCTTGGTTTTTTTGCTTTTATATTAGGACGTAAGTCAAAAATTCCATTTGACTCAGTCCCTCTTCCTATGTTTTGAGTTAGGGTAGCCGCAAAGCGGCGCGTCCCTTCCTCAAGTCCTTACCACAAATACTCCGTTGCTTCGCCGTTATTCAGCAGATGCTCCATCAATGTCACCATTTCCATACCTGTGACATAGTATCCTTTGTAGTTAAAGTGGGTAGTATCGTTAGCACCCTGCTTAATATTGTAGTAATCCTCGTGCAGCTTTTTCTCGTCTACCCCTGCCGCGCCTTCTTTGGTGGGATCAGCCGTCATGTGATCCTTATTGAATCGCTCCATGTCGTAATAAAGAATACTCTGACCTTCTCCCGCTAAGGTCTGTACGGTCTCCAGCTGGGTCTCGCGCGCGGACGCATCCGAAACCAAAGGCGCGTCACCGTCGCAACGGTGAGGTACGTTCATCAGCACAAACTGGGCATCGGGGGATCCTGCCTTGATGACGTTTACCAAGGACCTGGTGGCATCCAGATAAGCCTTCTTTTCGGTCTGGCTCCAAGCGGATTTTCCTGAGTCGGTAGCATCATTGGTTCCCAGCATGATCAAGACCAGATCGTAGTCAAAGTCGTTTCGGTTGGAGTACTGCAAGCAGGTCTGATATTTTTTTGTTTCGGTGTAGAGATCCTTATGAGACATAGAGGTTCCGCCCACACCAAAGTTGTAGATCACATACTCCTGCCAGAGATTTCTCTGAGCCACGCAGGGGTACGCCAGATATTCTTCGTAGTAAGTGTCTCTGACAGAGTCGCTTCCCCATTTCTTCGTCTCGGCATTGCTGCCCAAAGCATTTACCGCCTGAGATCCACGGGTAATACTGTCACCTACACAGGCAACCTTCTTCATCTCGTAGGTTCCGGAAAGATCACCCGCTGTCTTCATATCCAGCTCGGTTTTCCCTGCTGCCAACGTATCCGTCAGCAGCTTCTCCCAAGCGTCCACTGCATGCCAAGTAGTACCGTAATCCTTTCCGCAGATCACGTAGCGGGTGCCGTCGAGCTTACATGTATACGTGTCATATTTAAGCCAGTCCTTAAGGGATGCCGTTTCCATGCGAAGAGTCTGTCCCACCAGGATCTCGTAGTCTCCTGCCTCTCCGCTGCTGTCTTTTACCAGCTCCAGGGTCTTTCCGGTCTTTTCCTGGATCAACTGCTGCAACCGAACGGCGGTCTGATAGTCAAAATCGTAGGCAATGTTCTCACCCAGCAAATAGGCACTCAGATCTTCTCCAATGGTCTTTCCTGTCGCGGAGATCTTCTTCTCCAAAGGGCTGTGAGCGTATACGATCTTATACTCACTGATGTCCTTTCCGTCAATCGTCAAACTCAGCGCCGTCTCTCCGGTCTGTGACTCGGTTTCCGACACGCTTTCGCTTTCCTTGATCTCATCATCCTCAGTGTTGGCGCATGCGCTGAACAACAGACAGCAGGCAACTACCGTCACGAGAACTAAAATCCAATTTCTTAGTTTCATAATTTTCCTCCGTTTCAATCAAATTTGATCTTCTATAACGAAGCCATTGTATCACACAATGAATCGAAAAGTCAAGGGCAAAGAAGAAATTTTCTTCTTCATTTTCAAAAAAGCAGTAAAAAGACAGTTTTCTTGGAAAAAGCCATACATTTTCTTATATATTGAAACATAAAAAGGGATAAAAGTTCGGCAAGAAACAGAGCCCCCGACCTCACACAAGAGGTCGGGGGCTCTGTTTATTCCTCGTTTGATTCCTCTATACTACACCGTAGCTCGTCCACCTGACATTCCAGCTCGTCCGCCCGAGACTCCAGATCTTCCACCGTATCCTCCATATCCTTCAGCCGCTTCTTCACACCATCAAGCACGCCCACAGAGGAAATATTGGTCATGTTGTCCAGGATCTCGATCAGCTCCACCTCAAATTTAGCTCCCTCGGCACCCTCAATAGGATCCAAGCGAATTCCCGTGAGCCTTCCGTTCCAGAACCCGTTTTTAGACATGTCGGCATAAACGTCCACCATGCCGCTGCCACCCACGTAATCCACCCGAACCTTTTTCTGCCCGGAGTAGCTGTCGCTTGCCTCGGTTTTGAAATACAGATGCAAATAGGAATTGTAAAATCGGTCGTCAATATACCAGCCTCCCACTTCGGGATTGTCAAAATCCGTACGGAGCCGAATGTGGACACACTTAGCCTTTCCCAGGGGCAGATTCAGCGAATCCAAGGAGAGAATGGGATCATACGTGATCCGGGACCTTTGTCTCAGGATCGGCATGCAAGCCAAGGAATTCTCAGAAGGGAGAGGATCCGCGTGACGCAACTGCCAATCCCCCTTTCCCTCCGCATCCTTTTGGCTGAATTGATGACGATAGACTGCCTCACCCTTCGTGTTCAATAGCTCGATCCATTCCACTTCACAGCGTTGCGCACACGTTTCGGTAGGGTCGATTCTCAATCCCAAAAGAGTCCCGTACCATGCGGAATGGGATACCGAGATCTCCGCCTCCGCCGTGCTGCCCGTAGCGTATCGGTAGGAAAAATGCTTTCGATGAGTCCAATGCGGATGTTCCTTGGTTCGGAAGAAGATCTGCAGCTTCGCTGTGCTCTCTCCGGATTGCGTCCGCAACCGCACACGGATCCGATGGATCCCCTCCAGACCCAGCTCCAATCGGTCATTGAGGATCTGGGGATCCCAAAAGGGTGATCCTTTGGGACGCTCACAGGGCGTGGCACGAAAAATATACCGAGAGGCGGTATCCAGGATCTCACCGTTCCGAACCACCCATTCACTCTTTTCCTCACGGGTCATTTCCGTAAAATCAAACCGAATGAGAGGATGCGCGTCCCGCAGGGCAATGGCAAGAGCGGATTGCTCGTCACCCACCAGTAAAATTTCGATCAGCTTTTCCAAATATGCGACTCTTTGCTCTAAGGGCTCATTTCCCCTCTGAGCCCCTTTGCCTCGTATAGAAAGACCCAGGATCTCGTCGGCGGAGACCTGAAAGATTTCCGCCAGGGCAGGAATTAGCTCCAGATCGGGATTGGCAACTCCCCGCTCCCATTTGGAAACTGCCTGTGGGGAAACGCATAATCTTTCTGCCAACATTTCCTGTGTCATTTGATGTTTCTTTCTCAGTTCGTTGATCTTCTCACCAAGGTTCATATTCGTCCCTCCCTCTTCATTATAAATTCATTGTACCATGCCCCAACCCGAAAGTCAATGACTTGTTTTTTTACAAAACACAACCGTCGGTTGACTCCTTCATAAAAAGGTCAATCGACGGTTCTTGTTCTGTTATTTGGCATCGTACCACCGTTTTGCAGCGGCAATTCGTTCTTCAGCCACGCGATGCGTATGCATCCAATCGGGATCGATTCGTTCCCAGGTGGTTTGCATCATACCCAGGAAACGCTGGGGGGAAATATGCTCCGTGCAGTACCGCGTCAAGCGCTCAAAATTCTCAGGGGTAGAGAACACACTTCCCGCAGGAACCTGATCGAAGCCATGACGATCTAGCTCCTCGAAGCAACGAAGTACCATTTCATTCCGCTCAGAAGGATTCTCAAACTCTCCGCCATAATACCAGTTGCTCTGAATGACCGACTTGGGCATCCGACGCAAAAACAAATCGGGATGCGCCCACATATAATCTGACCAGATCCAGGGACGGGCACCCTGCTTTTCTACCAGATCCACCAGATAATAAAAATCCTTCCACCAAAGATCGAACTGCCTGACAACGACAAAATCAAAGTTCCTCTGATTACGGAAGTCCTCCTCATCCATACCAATGTGAAAGTACTTGGGACAAAAGACCGCGCATACCTCTTCAATGATATCCTTGCACACCTGATAATATACCGGTGTAGATAACATACGGGAATATTCCTTTAACCAAATATCGTGGGCGGCAGAGAAGTTCAGCTTCGGAATGACCTCAAAGCCCATACTCCTGAGCCGATCTACTTCCTTGCGCATTTCCTCATGGGTCCAGGATCCCTCCACGGCAAGCTCGGGATGGGATTCGTAGCGCATCGCCTCGCCCACATCAATGATCAACGCGTTTACACCCGCCCCCTTCAAGGCAAGAATATGCTCGTCCCACAGCTCACGCTCAAAATGCAGGGTAGGAAAAGCGTTGCTGTTGGAACGGTGCTCTCTTCCTCGGGTATTTCCTTCTTCATTCCACATGTTACAACCCAGGTGTAACAAATGGGTCCACATAAAGGTCTGGCTCATGCTGATTTTCTCCTTTTTTCTTGCTTTTTAGATTCCAGATGATTATTAATATGTTCGCTGGTAAAACCATTCCCTGCTCGAATTATAGCAAGAACCACGTACCTTGTCCATGAAGAATTCATAAAGAAAAGTGAAAAATCGATAACATCCGCTTCCAAACTGCCACTCCTGCCTAAAAAAAGCCAGCATTCCACTTACAGCGAAAAAAGGGCAAAGAATCAACGTTCTCTGCCCTTCTCTGTTGAATATTATTCTGCCTGTCTCAGATCTCGGGGATCTCGATCTCGATCTCTCTGCCTGCCTCGGCGGACTTTGCAATACCGTCGATGATCGCCTGGTTGTACAGGATCTGGCTGGAGGGAACAGGTGCGGCAGTACCGTTCTTGCAGGCATCCAGGAAGGTACGGATCTTCAGATCGAACAGACCCTCCTTCTGCTTCAGGATCGGGATCTCGGTCTCGCACTGCGTACCGGCAACCTCGTGATAGATCTTCATCGCGCCACCAACCGTACCGTTCCAGCACTCGGTAGAGGGAATTCTCAGAGAGCCCTTGGTACCCATGATGATGGTGTCACCGGGGGTATCCAGGTTCATTGCCCACGCGATTCTAAAGTCCAGAATGATTCCGCCCT